>JAHBAE010000117.1 GCA_018384485.1 Kiritimatiellia bacterium | reverse complement strand
CTCACGCCGGAGAAATACTCCACGCGCATCAGCAACTCAACAAAGCGGTTCTTCTCCTCCTCGTCGAAGAAGAACGCCCGATGCGCGATCCGGCTCACCAGGTGATAGCACCGCCCCGCCTTGAACTGCCGCTTCTTTCTCATTCCGCCCGTAGTATATCACACCAGGACTTAACGCGAAACGACATATTCACTGCGACATATTAACTGGGGTCAGTCCGTCCCGAACCAAAACAAATTTTACTTTCTTTCTAAATGGTCGGTCACATTCACTAAGATTTTTTATCAGAAGAAAAATACCGATATCGCCTTACCGTTAAGGCACGGTGAAATAGATTTATTATACAGAAGGGTTTGACTTTTTTTACCCAATGCTGTTCTCTGATGCGCCGCCGTCTCTATTCCATTCCGTCAGTCATGTCGCTCGATGGCTCCGCAAGCGAGTAGAACGCGCCGCCGCGTCCGAGGATAATATGGTCGATGAGCGGGACGGAGAGGAGGTCTGCCGCCTCACGCAATTTCGTTGTCGCCGCGATGTCCGCCTTGCTGGGCGTGAGGTCGCCCGAAGGATGGTTGTGCGCAACGATGATTTCTTCCGCGCCGGCTTTCAGCGCCTCGCGGAAGATTATGCCTGCGTCAATTGTTGCCGTGCCGTCCATATGCCCTACGGAAACGAGAATCGGCTTGGCAAGCACCTTGCCGTTGCCGTCTAGCGGCAGGATGAACACGCGCTCATCCTTCTGTTCCTTCGGCAATGCAACGCGGAACATCGCGGCGGCGTCAGCGGGGGTTGCGATATGAATACAATTACTCATAAAGCCTCTTATTTCTTCATTCCGATGCAGTCGCAAGAAGTGATTGAATCTTTTTCAACTGTTGGTAGAATTCCAATTGATTTAGGTGGTATTGCAAATGGCCAAACGGAAGCTGAATAGTTGAACCTCCGTTTCTCGGTCCGCGCTCAACAACATTCCTGTTTCCATTCTTTACGAGGGCTGACACGATACGATTTATCGGGACGAGGAAATTGAGCCCTTGCCCATCTGCGTCCACTAGGTTCTTATACCAAAGAACTTTCGCCCATTTGTCACGATCTCTCACCGCGCCAGCAGAAAAGCATAACTCGCAAACAGAAGCAATCTGCTTTTTGAGCCAATCGAGCAGCATAGATGCCATCTTTGCGTCATAGTTGCGGATGACCTCAAACACAAGCCTGTAGTTCTGCTCGTATGCAATTCCACGAACTTTCTCGCCATCAACAGAAATATCTGTCGAGTCGAGTATTGTCTTAGAATCCTCCGCCTCGCCGATGAACAATGCCAACGCCCTCCGCACCTTTTCCGGCACAGAAACACGATACTGCGCCTCATATACTGCGACAAAGTTTCGCGCAGTCACAAGATAAACTTGCCCTGCGGCGTCTTTCTTCAGCGAGATATTTGTAAGCGCACTGTTTATGGAGAGGAATAATTATCCACATAAGACCATACACGATTTTCTGCCCACTCACAGACATCCATGTGTTTACCGGTCTCATCGTCGACAACGCCAACGATTTTCAGATGGCCATCCTCATCATTTCCCCAGCCGACAGCCTTGAAGCCATCGTCGCAATCATCTGGCATACATTGTTGAACATTACCCCAATCTTCTTCATAACCGACATCCATTCTCACAGCTTCTCCATTTGCAAGCAACAACGTATAACTATGATAAGGTACGCCGAACTTGTTAATTGATCTTCCCTCATTCGTACCGGGAAGTCTTACATGCATATCGTTTATGTCTCTCATACTACAACCTCCGCTCTATGTTTTGCAAGCAATGTCTTGTCCGGGAGAAACCTAGATGGCAGAGCAAGTCGCTTACCTTCAAATGCCGCAAAATAATCTGAATGAACTTTATTGGTGCTATAATCGCGAATCGATTTTGACAACACCATTCTATAGTCGTCGTCAAATGTAATCAGATGGTTGTCAAACGCTACATGATATGTCGCAGAAAGGCACAATCCGTTTGATGGGTTCATTCGGTTCGCTGGGTCTGCGCTCCAATCTGAAATATGGCTCGCTTGCAACAGCTGCGGAACTGAGAGCCCTGTGACACAGCACTTTCCGCCGTATATCAATAATATCCACTTGCGAAAACGCGACTGCGTCACCCTGACCTTAGCCTGTACAACTCTCTCCCTGCCCGCCGCCGATTCAGGGTTGATGCTTCCTGATATGAAATGTGCCGGATCGCTCACGCCTACCTTATCTGCCTTCTTTGCGACCTCTTCTCCAGAGGAAGAAGTATTAAGTGCGTCATCAAGAGCGTTGACAAACTTCTCTGTTCCCAGAAACTGCTCTTCTAGGAGCTCAGCCATAGTCTCCAAATCCATCGAGCCATATGCATCCAGCATGGCTTGTCGTGTTGGATGCATTTTTCTCATGTTGTAACCTGTGCGTCCGTTCGGAAACACGGGGTCAAACTCATCGCGATAATTTCGCACTGAAAGCGGATTGCCGCCAACCAATTCGGCCAATCCTTTGTAGGCATCCTGAAAAGTGTCATAACCAAGCCGCTCCAGCCCGGCCTTGCTTGCTTCTGTGTTAAATTTAGACAGAAACAGCCCGGCAAGCATTTCCTTTTGATTCGCATCCGTCATTTTCCCTAATGCGGCCAACATGATAAACCTCCATTATATCCTCTCAAGAATCGACGGTATGAACATCGCATCCATCTTCGTCACGGCGCAGTACTTGCGGCCAAGGTCCTTTAGCGACGCGCCAAAGTGGTAGAGGTCCTTGTCATCAACAATCAAGAAGCGGTCATGGAAAGTGACGACAGCCTTGACCGTCAGCGTCGGGTTCTGCTTGTTGAACTTTTCTACTGCGACCGAAGTCAAATGCTTGTCGATCATCTTCTGCGAAGTCGCCACAAGAACCGCAACGCCGACTTTCTTCTGCGAAAGAATATCCAGCGTAACCTCGTCACTATAGCCATCGACAAGGACAATCCTCTTTGCCGCCTTGCGAACGAGTTTCTTCGCGAAGGAATAGGCGTCATAGTGCCTGCCCTCGAAGAATACCTTCTGCGGCGGGAAGTCGCCGCCGTCCATAGCCCTGAAAATCGTGTCGAACCGCTCCTCATTGCGTCGCTGGTTCTCTTCGTTGAGAGTTCGGTCGGCTATTTGTCGTTGCTCTACATTGTCGATACGCATCAGTATGGGCGCAATTGACGCTAACGCCTTGCGCATGGCAACAAACACACGAGTAATCCTCACGCTGATTTGCGCAGCGATATCACTCTTCAATACGCTTGCGACCATTATCACACCATGTTCACTAAATGCCCGCATAGGGACGGAGGAATGCTTCATGCTTGCGAACCGGTCACAATTTGTGACCAGTTCATCCGTTTCGTCCTTGGCAAGGACAAACATGAATTCAGGCGGAAACCTATTTGCATTGCGTTTGACTGCTTGATTGAGAACCTTTGTCTGAACCCCGTAAAGTTCGGCAAGATCCCGATCAATCACAACCTGCAAGCCGCGAACAGTGAATATGCGCGACTTGATAAAGTCATCGGTTGCAGGGATTCGGGAGCCTGCCAACTCCGTATTGTGAATCTGAGGGAAATCCGTCATATTCATGCCGCCTCCCAAAAACTATCCTCGTTGATTACCTTGACTTCAAGCCGGTTTGCGGCGAGGGTCGCAGCAAAGTCGGGCATTATTTCATTCGCAATCACGACATGGATTCCGGCGCGTTCAAGTCCGATGCTCAAATCGCCCGCACCCGCAAACAATTCCACCGCCGTAAACTCACCTTTCTTGGGCAGATGCACTGGGTGAAGATTCTCCCATGAAAACAAATTCATCTGATACGCCGCCTCGCACACGCGCAATTGTTCAGGGCGCAGCTTCATGAGGATTTCCGGCAGGCGTTTCGCGAGATCGGGGTCCATGCGGTCAGGCGATTCGAGATATGCCTTGAGTTGCCTGCGCACCTCGGGCGCGGTCCCGAAGTCCGCCGTGCGGACGATGACGCGCGCCGCATCTTCCGGCGGCGTCAATTTGTGCTGATACTTGAGCTTCGTCTTGAAGAGCAGGTACTTCTCGCCGTGCGCCCTGCCCTTCGCAGGGTAGCCGTAGTTGCGCACCAGCTCTTCGCGGGTCTTGACGCCGACGAACTCAGCCTTGTATGTCTTCTGCTTCTTAGTGCCCTTGAAAAGCCACAGCTCCGCAATCGATGCGGCGTCGGCTTCGTCAATCTGGTCCGCCTCCGAGACTGGGTAGTTGTACCACCCGCGCCACTTTGCTAACTGGTCGCCTTTGTAGGTGCCGACGAGGACAATACGATTGGCAGAGCCGTTAGAGCCATGCGCATTCGACATAACTGGTTTTCGAATTCGTTGTTTCATTGGTAACAAGGGTCGGACCCTTCTGTATATGTTTTACTGT
>JAHBAE010000083.1 GCA_018384485.1 Kiritimatiellia bacterium | reverse complement strand
ATGCCCGCCCCACGACCGCTCGTAGTGGGGGGTGAAGGCTGGGGGGGGGCGGCGGCAACACTACAAACCAAACAAAAATGCGTACTACCGCGCGCCCGGGGGTTTATGTAATTTTTTTTGCGTTGGCCGTAGCGGCAGATTATCTCATTGCTTACTGAGGAAACCACCATCAACGGGAATTAGAGTGCCTGTCATGTACGATGAAGCATTCGAAAGAAGGAATGAAATCACCAAAGCAACATCTTCGGGCGAACCGAAACCTAACGGATGCGCTTGCGTTAAGGATTCCTCCGCCTTCTCACCAGTTGCTTTTGCAAGGTTATCGGAAAGCGGTGTTTTTATATTGGCGGGACAAACTGCATTAACGCGGATTTTTCGTGGCGCAAGCTCTACAGCAAGCGAACGGACCGCCGATTCCAACGCGCCTTTCGAAGCGGCATATACTGAGCCTCCTGCCCAGCCCGATGAGGAGGACACGGAAGAAACCGCTACGGCGGAGAATCCCTCATTGACATTTTTCCCTGAAGCAAACACTGCCATAAGACGCATAAATGCAAAATAATTAATGCTCATCGTCTGAAGAAGCTGCTTCTCGCCTACGACAGAAATAGGCATCGGGCGGCAAATGCCGGCAGAATGGACGAAGCCGTCTAAAGCAGCACACTCACCCGGAAGAGATTTTATAAACGCCTCATCCGTCAAGTCGCCAACAATTATTTTATGACGAGAGGCGCCCTCCATCAAAGAAAGCGTCTCTTCAAGAGCTGCCTGATTTCGCCCCGTTATAAAAAGATGCGCACCAAGACGCGAAGCTAATATCGCAACGGCGCGACCGATGCCAGACGAAGCTCCCGTAACGAGAATGCGCTTTCCTTCAAGACTCATCGGATTAAACATCCCCAAGCCCCCTTCTTCCTTGTATTTCAACGATCCTGTCTGAAGTTATAGGCAAGGCGTTACTTAATTTTCGCTGATTCAGGAATTATCTTGTTTCTGATAAGAACGCCAAGGGCAGCGTTGACGCTTTTAACCTCCTGCTCCGACCCCTTCTTCGCGCGATACGCTTCTAAAGCGCACCAAAACGAGGCTGCGTACTCGCCCTCGTTGGCATAAGAGATAACCTCGGCAAGCGCCTTGATATTATCTGCGGAAGCCTTCTTTGGATCTTTTATCTTTGCGAAAAGCTTCGCCGCAGTTTCGCGCCTCAGCTCCATAACTTTCTCGGGACACGCCGAAAGATTGGAGTGCGTAAGATTTGCCCACCTTGAAGGAAGCGGACGATACCAGATATTGCGGAACTGAACGATGCAACCGTGATCCTGAAAGACAAGCGGCCCCTTTGTCACGTGCTCCTTAAGCGGACGGCGCACGCAATGAGTGGTAAGACCCTCCATTTCCCAATGATCCTGAACAAGAACTCCATTGAAGAAAACCGTTATGCTGCCGGGATGAACGAGCTTTCCGCCCTTCCAGACAGGCTGATGAAATACAATATCATAAACCTGCCATTCGCCTGGCTTCTTCGCCGGATTTACCATCGGAGGATTTTCAGCATAAACAGAACCTGCCTGACCGTCAGCATAATTATTTACGTATTGAGAAGTTCCTTCCGCATCCTTGCTCGTATAATACGACTCAAGAACCTGAATTTCATAATTGTTCATCAGAAAGACGCCGCTGTTGCCACGCATCTGAGCGCCTTGATCTGTTATGATATTTGAAGGGTCATGGCGAAACTCAACATGGAGCTGACAATCGCCGAACTCTTCACGAGTAAAAATATTTCCGCCGTTATTCCAGCCGGGAACCGTGAAGAAATATCCGTCTTTAGAATAACTCCACTTTGACGCGTTGCCTTTATCATCGCGCCAATTCTTCTCAAAGGATTCTTTCGTTCCATCGAAAAGCACAATCGCATCAGATGGAACGCCCTTTGAATTAACCTCAACTTTTGCAGGTTTCGGACGATTGATATCGTGCACTGCCCATGCATGTTTCATATCGGGAGTATCGCCGTAGATTGCCGCGAATATAAGTATTGATGCAATTGTCATATTACTCTTTCTTTATCGTAAAATTTGTACTATTAAATAAATAAGAAGCCGCTCAAGAAAAAGTGCGGCTTCTTATTAACTTGCTCGAACACTATTAAGCGTTCTTCGCGATTTCAACAATAACCTTGAAACCTTCAGGATCGTGAATCGCGATCTCCGAAAGCATCTTACGGTTAAGCGTGACACCAGCCTTGGTGAGACCGGCGATGAGACGCGAGTAGCTGATGCCCTCAAGGCGGGCTGCAGCATTCACGCGGCCGATCCAAAGCTGACGGAAATTGCGCTTTTTGAGCTTACGGTGCTCAGTCGAAAGACGCATTGCGCGATCGACAGCCTCCGTAGCCGTACGGAAAAGTTTAGAACGGGCACCGTAGAAACCTTTCGCAAGTTCCAGGCGGCGGCGACGACGTTCGCGGGAAGCAGGTGCATTAGTAACACGCATTGTTCATTCCTCCTTTTGCTTAACGACCCTGAAGCGCTCTCGCGTAGGTCTTGGTGACTGTATGAGACCCGAGCACGGTGCGACCGCAGAGACTGTTCTTGCGGCTGCGGGTTTTGCCGTTGTTCAGGTGGGCGTGACCGCCCTGCGAACGGAGGACTTTTCCGGTTTTTGAGAGTTTCATGCGCTTTACCGCGCACTTCCTCGTCTTCATCTTAGGCATTTTTTATTCCTTTCTTTTTATCTCCGGACGGGCAGCCGTTAGTTGGCCCGTCGCGGAGTTCAAATTTTATCGCCTCAGTCGGCAGAAGCACGAACCTTGCCTTCCTTGACTCGCTTTTCGATAACTTCAGCGGCGATGTTCTTCGGCACAGCTTCGTACTGCTTGAAGATCATCGTAAACGAACCGCGGCCCTGCGTAACCGTACGGATGGCGTTCGAATAACCGAACATCTCGCCGAGCGGAACCGTGGCCTTGAGAAGCTTGACGCCTGCACGATCTTCCATGCCCTCGATACGCCCGCGGCGCTGGTTGATGGAGCCGTTGGCGGCGCCCATATACTGCTCGGGGACGACGACTTCAACATCCATCATCGGCTCGAGAAGCTGAGGCTTCGCCTTGAGGAACGCCTGCTTGAAGCACTGCATCGCGCAAGTGACGAACGCAAATTCGTTAGAGTCAACTTCATGGTAGGAACCGAAGTAGACCGTAGCCTTGACATCAACGACAGGGAAGCCGCCGAGAGGACCAGACTCGAGAGCCTTCTTGACGCCCTTCTCAACTGCAGGAATGTATTCCGTAGGAATGACACCGCCCTTGATTTCATTGACGAACTCAAAGCCCTTTCCAGGCTCCTGAGGAGCAAGCTTCAAACAGACGTGAGCGTACTGACCGCGGCCACCCGACTGCTTGACGTGCTTGTACTCGTTCTCAACTTCAGTCGTGATCGTCTCACGGTAAGCGACCTGAGGCGCACCGACGTCGCAATCGACGTTGAATTCACGTTTCAGACGGTCAACGATAACTTCGAGGTAGAGCTCGCCCATACCGGCGATGATCGTCTCGGAAGTTTCCTGGTCAAAAGTGACGACGAACGTCGGGTCTTCCATCGCAAGAGCGTGGAGAGCGACACCAAGCTTTTCGTTATCGCCGCGGCTCTTCGGCTTGACGGCAACTGAAATAACGGGAGCCGGGAAGTCGATGGACTCAAGCGTAATAGGATGCGCAGGATCGCAAAGCGTATCGCCGGAGCGCGTCTCTGTAAGACCAACGCATGCCACGATGTCGCCGGCGTGAGCTTCATCGAGAGGCTCCTGCTTGCTGGCGTGCATGCGGAAGAGGCGGGAAATGCGCTGCGTCTTATTAAGAGTGGAATCGAGCATCTCTTCGCCGAGCTTCATCGTGCCCGAATAGACACGGACGAATGTGATCTTGCCGCCGGACTTCGGATCGTTCATAATCTTGAACGCAAGGCCGCAGAAAGGCTCGGTATCAGAAACTTCACGCTTCTCTTCGGGATTATCTTGGCTTACGGCAGCACCGACATCGAGAGGAGAAGGAAGATACTTGCAGACGCCGTCGAGGAGAGGCTGAATGCCCTTATCCTTGAATGCCGTACCGCAGAACGCGGGCGTGATGGAGCGGGAGAGGCAGCCTTTGCGAAGAGCGCCTTCAATCTCTTCAACGGAAAGCTCCTCGCCTGCGAAGAACTTCTCCATAAGAGCGTCGTCCTGCTCAGCGGCGGACTCAACCATCTTCTGGCGCCACTCATTGGCCTTCTCTACATACTCAACAGGAATATCCTTTTCAATAACATTCTTACCGAGGCTCTTCATATCGAAGTAGAGAGCCTTCATTTTAATAAGGTCGATAACGCCTTCGAAAGATTCAGCCGCACCAATCGGGATAACAACGGGAACGGGGTTAGCGCCGAGCTGCTTCTTCATCTGCTCCATAACGCTGTAGAAGTTTGCGCCTACGCGGTCCATCTTGTTGACGAACGCAATCTTGGGCACTTTATACTTCTCGGACTGACGCCACACCTGCTCGGACTGAGGCTGAACGCCGCCGACTGCGCAGTAGAGAGCAACGGCACCGTCGAGAACGCGCAGTGAGCGTTCCACTTCGGCCGTGAAGTCTACGTGTCCGGGAGTATCGATAAGCGAAAGACGATAACCGCCCCACTGAACGCAAGTTGCGGCAGACTGAATCGTAATGCCGCGCTCCTGCTCCTGAACCATGAAGTCCATCGTAGCAGCGCCATCATGCACTTCACCAATCTTGTAGTTCTTGCCGGAATAGAAAAGGATACGCTCCGACGTCGTCGTTTTGCCGCCGTCAATGTGAGCCATAATTCCGAAGTTACGGACCTTATTTAAAGGAATGTCACGCTTAGCCATTTTTTTGATTCTTTCTTCTTGTTATGAAATGTAAGTGCGTATTATACCGAAAAATGCCCTAAGATTTCAAGTGGGTAAAAAAATTTAAGGTCTTGAATCGGCCATCTTGACGCGACAAATGAAAAAATGCTAAAATATCCGCTAATTTCCCACCTATATGAGGATAAAAATGAACAGAGCAATTAAGAAAGTCATTGCGCGCGAGATTATTGACTCCCGCGGCAACCCCACTGTTGAAGTCGACGTCGTCCTCGAAGACGGCTCTCTCGGTCGCGCGGCGGTCCCATCTGGGGCTTCCACCGGCGTCAACGAAGCTCTTGAGCTTCGCGACGGCGATCCTAAGCGCTACCTCGGAAAGGGCGTTTCCAAGGCTGTCGCAAACGTTAACAAGGTCATCGCCCCTAAGCTTATCGGTCATTGCGCTTGCGATCAGCGCGGCATCGACCAGCTCATGCTCAAGCTTGACGGCACGCCCACCAAGTCCAAGCTCGGCGCCAACGCCATCCTCGGCGTCTCTCTCGCCGTCGCCAAGGCTGCCGCCGCTTCCTTCGGCCTTCCTCTTTACCGCTACATCGGCGGAACGAACACCTACACCCTCCCCGTTCCGATGATGAACATCATCAACGGCGGCGCCCACTCCGATGCGCCTATCGCATTCCAGGAGTTCATGATCCGTCCTGTCGGAGCTAAGAGCTTCAAGGAAGGTCTCCGTTGCGGCGCTGAGGTGTTCCACAACCTCAAGAAGGTTCTCAAGTCTCGCGGTCTTTCCACTGCAGTCGGCGACGAAGGCGGTTTCGCTCCTGCGCTCGACTCCATCGAAGACGCTCTTGAGTGCATCATCAAGGCGATCAAGGCCGCCGGCTACAAGCCTGGCAAGGATGTGACGATCGCTCTCGACTGCGCCTCTTCTGAATTCTTCAAGAACGGCAAGTACGACTACACCTGGAAGGAAGGAAAGAAAGGCGCCAAGCGCACTTCCGCTGAGCAGGTCAAGTACCTCGAAGAGCTCGTTTCCAAGTATCCTATCGACTCGATCGAAGACGGCATGGCCGAAGGCGATTGGGACGGCTGGGTTGCTCTCACCAAGGCAATCGGTTCTAAGTGCCAGCTCGTCGGCGACGATCTTTTCGTCACCAACGTTAAGTACCTCGAAAAGGGTATCAAGCTTGGCGCTGCCAACTCGATTCTCATCAAGGTCAACCAGATCGGTTCTCTCTCCGAGACTCTCGACGCCATCGAGATGGCGCACCGCGCCGGCTACACGTCCGTCACCTCCCACCGCTCCGGCGAGACTGAGGATGCGACGATCTCCGACATCGCCGTCGCGACGAACTCCGGGCAGATTAAGACCGGTTCTATGAGCCGCACCGACCGCATCGCGAAGTACAACCAGCTCCTCCGCATCGAAGAAGAGCTCGGCGAGAAGGCAGTCTACGGCTACAAGAAGGTTCGCTAACCTCAACCGTCTTTTAGACGGTGCAAGAAAGCCTCCGCTTCACCGCGGGGGCTTTCGTTTTGGGAAAAAACAAGCGCCCGAGCCGAATAGCCCAGGCGCTTCATTTATGCGTAGGAAAAACTCTTACGCGAGCGACGCGTAAAGCTTTTCAATATCCTTGACCGTGCACTCGCGGGGATTGCCAGGTCGGCACGCGTCGGCATAGGCAGACTTCGCGAGGAACGCGATATCTTCCTTCTTGATGATGCCCTTGAGATTTACAGGGATGCCAACATCCTTCGAGAGTTTCTCAACCGCGGCGATAGCTGCGTTGCGGGCCTGAGCGAGAGTCATCTTATCAACGCCCTTAACGCCCATCGCCTTGGCGATTTCAATATAACGGCGACCAGTCTTTGAAGCATTGAACTTCATGGCCGTCGGAAGAAGAATAGCGCAGGCGACTCCATGAGGGGTGTTATAGAGGGCTGAAAGACCGTGAGCCATCGCGTGATCTACGCCAAGGCCGACATTAGAGAATCCCATTCCGGCGATATACTGGCCAAGAGCCATTCCTTCGCGGCCTTTGGGCTTATTCTTGACAGCATCGCGCAGACTCGAAGAAATCAGGCGGATAGCCTCAAGGTGAAGCATGTCAGTCATCGGGCAGGCGCCCTTGGTGATATAGCCTTCGATGGCGTGCGTGAGCGCGTCCATACCTGTTGCTGCAGTAAGTTTCGGGGGCATCGAAGAAGTCATTTCCGGGTCGACAAAAGCGACAACGGGAATATCGTGAGGATCGACGCATACGAACTTGCGCTTCTTCTCAACATCGGTAATCACGTAGTTGATTGTAACTTCAGCAGCCGTACCAGCAGTTGTGGGAACTGCGAAAATTGGCAGACAGGGCTTCTTTGTGGGAGCAACGCCTTCGAGGGAGCGGACATCTGCGAACTTCGGATTCGTCAAAATGATGCCGACCGCCTTCGCGGTATCCATGGAAGAGCCGCCGCCAATCGCGATGATCGAATCGGCCTTCGCCTTCTTGGAGGCCTTCACGCCGTTCTTGACGTTTTCAATTGTGGGATTGGGCTTGATATCGGTATAGAGAGTATACTTGATCTTGGCCTTATCAAGAAGATCAGTCACTTTCTTCGTCACGCCGAACTTTACGAGATCGGGATCGGAAAAAACGATCGGCTTGGACAAGCCTTTTGCCGCGAGCTCCGGAACGATCGCCTCGATGGCGCCAGCTCCGTGATAGGAAGTTTCGTTGAGTATTATCCTGTTCATGTGTTACCTCGTATTCAGTCTGGTTGTTTTACGAAAAAATCACTTGGAAGCTTTCTTCATCTTATAGCCGTTAAAGCGATCGGTGTTGTAAAGCTTCTGCCCTTTCTCAACGGGAAGCCCGAGCGATTCGCGGATGGCGAGGAAATCCTTCACCGACTTCGGGCCCACCTGCTGGAGTTTCGCCCCGTGACCGGAGGCAAGAAGAAGCACTTGGCAGTACGCATCGGCGTTCTCGGCGAACCATTCGGCCTCTTCGATATCGCGAGCGCCGCAGACGATGCCGTGATTCTCCATGAAAACGACATTCGACTTCTTTGACATCTTCGCAACATTCGCGGCGACTTCATCCGTTCCCGGCGTTCCGTAAGGGGCGAGAGGAATCTGATTGAAGAAGATATCGGCTTCGGGGTTGATTCCGCTCGGCGGAACTTGACCAGCGAAAAGAAACGCATTGCAGTGTGGAGGATGACAATGTACGCAGGCGTTCCACCCGGCCGTCACCATCATCGCGATATGCACTTTCACTTCGCTGGTCCTTGGACGATAGCCGCAAAGCTGACCTGCCTGCATGTCAACAAGGCAGATATCCTCACGCTTCATAAAACCTTTACAGCAAAGCGTAGGCGTGCAGAGAACGAGATCCTCCCCGACGCGCACGGAAAGGTTGCCGCCGTTGCCGTCGGTAAAGCCCTTGCGGTAAATGCGAGAACCCATCTCGCAGATAGCATCTTTTACGCGGTTGATTGCGGCCGAATTGAAAAACTTGTCGAGCTCACGGCGAGTTTTCGGCTGAGGTCCCTTGCGCCAATCGTAAACACGGTCTACGAGTGGAGGCGATATATACAGTTTTTTGTCCATTGATTTTACTCCTTCACTGAAAAGTCAGCGCACGATTGCGCGGCGAGCCTCTGCAAGATCGGCAAATTCACCGCCCGCGATCATCTGAACGATAAGGTTTCCGATTGCAGTCCCCTCCGTGGGGCCGGCAAAGACTTCAAGCCCGGTAGCCTCAGCGGTAAGCGCATTGAGATAAAGATCCTTCGATCCTCCTCCGACGATATTCACCGATGTGTACGTCTTGCCTGTAATCTCGGAAAGATTCTGAATCGCGTCGGCATAGCAAGATGCAAGCGACTTGTAAACGCACTGCATAAGCTCGCCTATCGTCTCAGGAGCGCGCCCTTCTTTTTCGGCGGCCGATATAACTTCCGAAATCATAGATTCGGGATTGAGGAAGCGCGCGTCGTTCACATCTACCGTAAGAGAATAATTCTCCGCTCCTCGTGCAGACATTTCAAGGTCGGCAAACGAATATTTGCGCCCCTTCTTGTAGTCCTTAAGCCTCTTGAGCGCATCAATCGTTTCGTCATTGGCCTTTCCTTCGACGTAGCTTACTCCGTTAAGCTCGCGGCGAATGGACTGAATCATCCAAAGTCCCATAATGTTTTTGAGGAACCTGTATCTCCCCCACGCGCCGCCTTCATTCGTAAAGTTAGCCTGCATCGCCGCCTCGGTCAGAAGAGGACGCTCGTTTTCAACGCCAAGAAGCGACCACGTTCCGCTTGAAAGATAAACAGCCTTGTCGTCACGCGCAGGGACGGCGAGATACGCAGAGCCCGTATCATGAAGAGCGGGAAGAACTACCTTTACCCCTTTATATTCACCGACGGTGGCTCCTGGCATTTCAAGCTTGCCGAAAATCCTGGCGGGAAGGCCGAGCTTTTCAATAAGGTCAAAATCCCAATCTTTCTTTTTGGCGTCAAGAAGAGCCGTGGTGGAGGAATCTGTATATTCATGAACAATATTCCCGGTAAGCGCATAATTGATATACTCGGGAACAGTCAAGAAACTCTGTGCGCGCTCGAGCTGCTCAGGATGCTCCTTCTTGAGCGCCCAAAGCTGATAGATCGTATTGTAGGGAGCTTTCTGAAGCCCGACCCTGTGGTACAAATCGGCAAAAGAAAGAACCTTTTCTTCAATCTCCTTGTCGGCATTGGCCGTGCGAGTGTCACGATACGCTACAGCATCGCTGCAACGCTTGCCTTCAGCATCAAGAAGCACGAAATCAACGCCCCATGTATCAATGCCGATGGAGTCAATCTTAGTTTTTTCCATCGCAGCGTCGATGCCGGCTTTAACCGATTCAACGAGAGCATCAATATCCCAGCATTCGTGACCATTAAGCGTAACCTGAGAATTGTCGAAACGATAAACTTCTTCAAGGACAATTTTGCCATCCTTAACTGAACCGATGATATGACGGCCGCTCGATGCGCCGATGTCAATTGCGAGGTAGTTCTTCATAATTCTTGTATTATACCACAGTTTGGAGTTTGGAGTTGGGAGTTATGGAGTTGGGAGTTTTTTGGGGCGTGATCAGACCCGATAAATTCACACGGCGCCTTGCTCGCCAGAAGCCCTTGCGCGAAACGCACACCGTATGTAACATGAGTTAACAGGACTCCTGCCATCGCAAGCACCCATTTAACGGGGTTGATTGAAAAAGTCGTAACGGCCACAAGCAATACGTAAGATATTAGCGGCAAGAAGTAGAAAACCAGCTGACATTCCGCCGCCGAGCCTGGAAGAACTGTTATAGCGCTTGCTGGCACAAGAGAAATAAGATACAAGACAAACGCCGTAGGAATAAAGTAGCTTAGATGCAAAGAATTAGAAGGATAACGCTTGACGAAATAGCCCCTATGGAAAGCATACCTTCCAAGCTGCCTTAAGTGAGGCATGAAAAGCGGCCTCCTGTGATGTGACACCACCACCCAGGGATCGTACACGATGCGCTTGCCTGCATCAACGATATCCTTGCAAAGAAGAGTATCTTCGCCTGGCCAAAAATCTGTATGGTAACCACCGAACGAATCAAGCAGACTCTTGCGGACGAAAAGATTGCAGCTTGGGAAATCATCTACATCGCGGCGAACGCCTCCCGCCTTGTAGCGATATCTGTAATTTCCGGAAACGAGAATATTCTCATAAACTCTGCCGCCTAACTTTGCGAGGAAAGAATCACCTGAAGGCGTAATTCCAGGCCCGCCTACTGCGCCTATCGAATCATTCCAAAAATATCTGACTGCATATTCAATCCAGTGCATTCCCGGATACGCATCATCATCGATGAATGCGATAATTTCCCCCTTCGCCTCCCGTATGCCGAGATTTCTTTTTTCAGCAGGCCTTACCTTGCCAGTGGATATGACACGAACCTTTGACGAAGGAACCTCAAGTGAAATATCCTCATCGGGAAGGACGATAGCCTCCCAGTTTCCGTACGTTTGTTTTTCAAGGAAACGAAGACATTCATCAAGCATCCAACTTCTCTTCGGACAAGCTATGACAACGGAAACCATTGGCTCGTCTTTCGGCATCACAGTCTCTTCCGCCCGCGCATAATAACGCAAAACGCGGAGCCTGTAAAAAACGGCAAGCGAATCCCACGCCATTGACTTTACAGTCTTCGCGGAGAGTGCGCCGAACTTCTCCCCGAACCTGATTACTACGGGAGCCTCCGCGATTTTCGCGCCGCGTGAATGGGCGATGGCGAGGAGTTCCAGATCGAACGCGTATGTTTTTACGAGCATTCTCGAAAGAGCCTCGCCGAGCACCTTGCGCTTAAAAAGCTTCATTCCCGTCTGCGTATCGGTGACGGGAAGACCGACGAAAATTTTAACGAGCGTAAAATAACACCATGAAACAATGCGCCTGTGCCACGGATACTGAACATCGCTTTCACGGTGACGCTTAGAGCCGATGACGATATCAGCATCATTCTCGACCATAGTCTTGAAAAACGCCGGCGTCTGACGAGGATGAATATCAAGATCCCCATCGAGAAGCATTATGAAATCGCCCTTTGACGCTTCAAAACCGGCACGAAGAGCCGCACCCTTGCCTGAATTCCTTCGGCAGACGACGGGGGTAAGACGCACGAAAGAATAATTCCAATTTTCCGCAATGCGCGAAAACTCTCCGTCTGTGCCGTCGCAGCTGCCGTCATCAACGGGCACCAACTCCACTTCAACGCGATGCTCTTCAAACAGGTCGGCAACGGCCTTCAAATTCTTTTCCGCGGCGGAGGCAAGGCGGTAAAAAGGCATAACAACGGAGAAGGAACCTCCGTCAAGAGCCTTTCGCACTATTTCCCAGCCGCCGTCAGAAATCTGCATGAAGTCAATTATATCTTTTTCGCGGCCTTCTTTGCAAGCCCTTCTAAGAGCGATACTGCAGGGGCGGGAAAGCGCCCGAGAGGATCGGGCCCGACATTAAGCAGGTAGTTTACCCCCTTCTCCTTGCATTTTTCGCGAATGGTAATAATTTTCTCAAGGCTCTTCCAGTTCTTATCTGCTGGATAAAAGCCCCATGAATCGTTCATCGTGCCCACTGTCTCATAAAGTTTCGTGGGGTCGGTCTTGCTGAAAAGCTCATTATCTCCAGGGGTAGAGTAGTCGCCCATTCCGTTGCCGATGCGCGAATTCAACAGACACGAAGGCTGATACTTGCGAACCATATCGCGCAACTGACGGCTTTGCTCAGCCGATATCGTATGCGGAGTGTCAAACCAGATGAGGCAAAGGTCACCGTATTGCGTCAAAATCTCCTTCACTTGGGGCTTGCATTTGCGCTCGAAATAGCGAGAGAAATCCTTCTTTGAAGAATCAGGCCAGTCCCAATAATTCGAACGGTTGCGTACTTGGCCTCCAAGGTCGGTATGTTTTTGATCAAGTGAAGTGTATCCGCCGCCGTCAGGATCGTTCCAATCGAAATCCTGCGAATAGTAAAGCCCGAACTTGACACCGTACTTACGGCAGGATTCCGCTATCTCGCCGACAACATCGCGTTTGAAGGGAGTTGCGTCGACGACGTTGTATTTCGACACTTTCGTGCGATACATTGCAAAGCCGTCATGATGCTTTGAAGTGAAAACAAAATACTTCATCCCCGCATCGCGCACGCGCATAATCCACTCATCGGGATTGAACATAATCGGATTGAAAGCCTTCGCAAGCGCGCCGTACTGCTTATTCGGAATACACATGACGTTCTGAATCCACTCAGAATAAGGATGCCACGGCTTCTTTCCGTTCCATTCACCTGCAAGAAGCGTATAAAGCCCCCAATGGCACATCCCGCCAAACTGAGCGTCTTTAAACCACTTCTTTCCAGCCATCAAAGCATCAGAATTATTCATTTTCCACAGCTCCTTTTTTCGCCGCCTACCGCGCGGCTTTCTTTTCCTTTAAAAGCCTCTCAAGCGCAACCTGAACTGCGCTCGGCTCCTCACGCCCCGCCCAGTTCTGCGATTGCACAAACTCCTCGGCCGCAAACAACCGCTCTGCCGCCTCTTCATATGAAATACCTCCAAGCTCAACAAGAAGGCGTATGCCGCGATCGATCAATTTCTTGCAAGAAATAGAAACCCAGCTCATCCAATTGCCAGAAACACGCCCAAGTGATGTCATTATGCCTGTCGAGAGACAGTTGAAAGCCAATTTAACGGCAAGATGACGCCAAATTTCAAGCGCGGAACTTTCAATAGGCATATCAAAGGAAATCGTTCTTTTTTCAGGCCAGGCTGAAGAAAGCTTTTCTGCCGCTTTTGTATACTCGGCCGTATCGTCGGGGAACCTGAGAATCACCGCCGCGGAGCGAGGATAGCCAACAATACGCTCAGGCGAAGGCTCGTTGCCGATCATATACGAGACAAGATCGCTGTAACTAATCTTCGGAGGATTGTCGATGAATTTCTGCGGCATTCCGAGAGATTTCGCATCGGCAGAAGTAAACTCGAGACAGCGCGGATGACGGCGCATCATCTCGCTCCAGCAGGCAACGGTAGGATGAAGCGGGTTTTTGACGAACGCCCAGCTTTGCGCAAGATGCTTTTCCCTTCTCGATCTGAGCGGTGGAATCATAAACGTAGGCCCGCGCTCGGTGTTATCAGTAAAAAGGTCGAGCATACATTTGTCGGCTATGTAGGTAATGCGCCCTCCGGCGGCATACACGCCCTTTTCAAAGTCAATAGCCTTTGCGAGCATCTCACGGGATGCTTCCGATTCAAGGGCGCTGAGAAGCTTCTCAAAAGACACCGTATAATCTGAAGACGTCTCCTTGGCGAAACGCGGAAGCACTTTGACAAGCGCCGCTTCCATTGCGCACGAACAAAGGAGCTGCTCTGAACTCGTCGCCTGCATACGCGTTGAACCTGCCACAGACATTGAGCCGCAGTAGATGTCGAGAACCGTAACATTCGGGTCGTCAATCGCCTGACGGCAGCGATCGAGATAATTCCTGAGCAGATACGCCGGATTGTTGAATACTAAAAAGCATTTCGCGCCGTTTTCAGAAGCGTACTTAAGCGTTCCGAGAACAGAACTTGTCTCGCCGCCTTCCGTTATCGCTACGAATGTGTCACCTTTGCCGATTTTAAGCTGCGCTGCCTGCCGCCTGCCACCCTCGGCGAAATCTTCGAAAAATTCAACGCTTTTTATAAGCGCGAAATCACCGCCGGTCATGATGGAAGCGGCCCTATCCGCAAGGGCGCGCTCGTCGGGAGTAAGTTCTGAAGCCCTGCGATAAAAGAAATCACGCCACATCGACTCTAAAAGAATGGAGAGCCTACCTGTAGCCCCGCAGCCAGAAAAAACAATTCTCCCCTTCGGCGCTTTGAGCGTTTCAACCATCGAAGTGACTAGTTTGTCGAATTTTTCACTGGCAAACACATGGCGCATCGTAATGGGAATTTGCCTGTCGCCCCGCTGGAGGCATTTTACCCCAGCGACTGTTGAGCGTTTAAAATCCTCCTCGAGAGTAGCCGTTATCGGATTTGACTGTTCAGTCGGAAGAAAGCCAAGATGGAACTGCTTTTCATTATCGATGAAATGGCGAGCCTTGGCCTTTGCCGATTTAGAGCATTCAAATGCGAATAAAGAAAAAGAGGAGATGATAACAAAAGCAACAAGAGAGATTTTGCCCTTCATACAAAATACCTTTCATTCTTTAGTTAAGAGCGCCAGTAAGCTCGCGCACCGCGGAAAAGCCGTGGCGAGAGCAGTAGTCTACAACGCCGTCGTAGACCGACGAGACAACGCCTGGATCAGTGAAAAGGGATGTCCCGACAGCCACGGCCGAAGCACCGGCGAGAAAGAGCTCGATTGCATCCTTCGCATTGTAGACGCCTCCCATTGCGAGAATAGGAAGCTTCGTCACGCGGTAAGCTTCATAAACCATTTTCACCGCCACTGGATGAACACACCTGCCGGAAAGCCCGCCTGAAACATTCGCAAGGACGGGGCGGCGCTTTTCAATATCAATCGCCATCGCAGGGATTGTGTTTATAAGCGAAAGCGCATCGGCCCCAGAGTCTTCACAGGCTTTTACATAGGGCGCGATTGAAGGAACGTTGGGCGCAAGTTTGACGAGAAGAGGAAGCTTTGTCTCCTTTCTCACGGCCGATACGACCTCTGCAAGAATTTTCGGATCCTGCCCGAAAGTATGCCCGCCAGCCTTGACATTCGGGCAGCTTACATTCATTTCCAAGGCATCGACAGCACCGCCCAACTTCGCCGCGACGCGCGCATAACTTTCCACGGAATCGCCCCAGATGTTGGCGATAATTGGAACGGACGGGACTTGCATTCTGTACCACGGCACAGTTATTGAAAGAAAATGTTCAACGCCCGTACCTTGAAGACCAATCGCGTTTATAAGCCCGCCCGGAACCTCGCAATGCCGCGGCATGGAATTGCCGGGCCACGGCTCTACACGAATGCCCTTTGCCGTAACAGCTCCAAGCTTACTGTAATCGACCGCCCCCACATATTCAAACCCGTAGCCGAAAGTTCCGCTTGCAGTAGCGATAAAAGACGGCATTTTAAGAGCACCGAGAGAAACAGATACGTCGATCATAAAAACTCCTCCTTATTCCCAAACGAGATCTTCCGCGGCGAAAACCGGCCCTTCGATACAGCAGCGCGAATTGCCGCGCACAGTCTTTTGAATGCACGCATAACAAGCACCAACGCCGCAAATCATGTGCCTATCCATAGAAATCCAACCCTTCGCGCCTGAAGAGATGGCTCTTTCAGAGACAGCCTTAAGCATCGGATCTGGACCGCACGCGAAAATCTCGAACGGCGCCGAAGACGCAGAAAGCGCGGCAATCTCTTTGTCGAGCGGAACTGTGACAAGCCCCTTCTCGCCCAAACTTCCATCGTTTGTAGCAGGAAAAACTTCAATGCCAAGCTGACGAAACTCATCAAGAGCAAGGATGTCGGCTGCTGTACGCCCACCTACGAAA
The DNA here is from genome assembly GCA_018384485.1 of Kiritimatiellia bacterium. Classification (GTDB taxonomy): domain Bacteria; phylum Verrucomicrobiota; class Kiritimatiellia; order RFP12; family UBA1067; genus UBA1067. Next base: position 4,513 of record JAHBAE010000083.1, on the reverse strand, counting down.
AGCTTCACTTTTGCCGATGAGTTTTTAAGAAGCATTTTTGCAAGGAGATATAAGGGAGCCACTCCATACCCGCCGCCCACAAGAAGCGCCGTGCCGCTCGCCTTAGAGGGGAAGCCATGGCCGAGGGGACCTAAAATATTTATTTCGTCACCTGCTTTAACGAGACCCAAAGCTTTTGTCCCGCGCCCCACCTCCTTGTAGAGAAGAGTCAAAACGCCGTCACCTGCATCAAAGACGCTGAATGGACGGCGTAAAGAACTTTCATCGAGCTGAGGGACGCGCACGTGGACGAATTGACCTGCTTGAACATCCTTGACGATTGCCGGGGAGGCCACCTTTAGCCGGCGATACCCGCCCCCCACATCAACGTGCTCCAGCACACTGCATTTTTCATCTGTCATTTTTTCTCCTCCCTGCCGCCGAGCGCGGCATTCAATCGATGATCGGTATAATCGGAGCGCAACGCCTCCAGCATTGAAGAAATCTCACCGTCGATAAAACGATCAAGTGAATAAAGCGTCATCGATATGCGGTGGTCCGTCACGCGATTCTGCGGAAAATTGTAAGTGCGAATCTTATCAGACCTGTCGCCTGACCCGCGAAGAGCGAGCCGATCTGCGCCGATTTTCGCCTCTTCCTCGCGACGGCGGAAATCAAGTATGCGCGCCTTGAGCGTTGCAAGGCATTTCTCCTTGTTGCGTATTTGCGAGCGCTCATCCTGACATACTGCGACAAGCCCCGTTGGCAAGTGCGTCATACGCACGGCGCTTTCAGTTTTATTCACATGCTGGCCGCCAGCACCCCCGGCGCAAAAAAGATCAATACGGATATCCTTCTCGGGAATATCAAGCTCATCCGTTTCATCGGCCTCCGGAAAAACGACTACCGTTGCCGCAGAAGTATGAATACGCCCTTGCGTTTCAGTTTCAGGCACTCTCTGCACACGATGCGCGCCCGACTCAAACCTTAACATTCCGTACGCGCCTTCGCCCTGCACCGTAAAGACGATTTCCTTAAAGCCGTCGAGAGAAGTTGCGGCCGAATGCATAACCGACACCTTCCACCCAACCGATTCAGCGTAGCGCGAATACATCCTAAAAAGATCCCCCGCAAAGAGAGCCGCCTCATCGCCGCCAGTTCCTGCGCGAATTTCCATGACGGCATTGCGGTCATCAAAAGGATCGGGCTTTAAAAGCGCGGCCGAAAGCTCCCTCTCACCTGCTTCGCCAAGCTGCCACGCAACATAAGCATAATCAAGCTTCTTCAGGAATCTGTATTCGGAAAGAACCTCCAAATACCTCTTCCTGTTCCTTAAAACATCAGGGTCGCCCAGCTCCGCTTCCACGGACTGCAGGCGACCCAGAACGTTTTCGACCTGGACCTTGTCTATCAAGCCTTACTTCGCGAACTTCGCGTAGCGCTTCTTGAACGAGTCGACACGGCCTTCAGTATCAACCATCGTCTTCGCCCCCGTGAAATACGGATGGCAGGACGAGCAGGTGTTGACCATCATCGCCTTCTTCGTGGAACGCGTGTGCATGACCTTGCCGCACGCGCAGGTGATCGTTGCGTCTTCGTAGTTAGGATGAATATCGCTCTTCATTTCCGTTCTTTCCCTTTCAAAATTGTTTGCGTAGTATACCATTTCCTGCCCCTTTACGCAAGGGCAAAGGAGCAGGAACTTTTTCTCACCTCAACGCCGCCTGCGCAGCCGCCAAGCGGGCGATCGGCACGCGGTAAGGCGAGCAGCTGACATAATCAAGCCCGATCTTATGGCAGAACTCTACCGACGAAGGATCGCCGCCGTGCTCGCCGCAGATTCCGCAATGGAGATCGGCGCGAGTTGCCTTGCCAAGCTTGATCGCCATTTCCATAAGCTTGCCGACGCCGGTCTGATCGAGCTTCGCAAAAGGATCGTTCTCGAAAATCTTGGCGTCGTAGTATGCGTTAAGGAACTTGCCGGAGTCGTCACGCGAGAAGCCGTATGTCATCTGCGTAAGGTCATTTGTGCCGAAGCAGAAGAACTCAGCCTCCTTGGCGATTTCATCGGCCGTGAGGGCGGCGCGAGGAATTTCAATCATCGTGCCCACTTCATAATCAAGCTTGATGCCAGACTCGACAATCTCTACATCGGCGGCCTTGACAACGATATCCTTGACGTATTTAAGCTCTTTCGCCTCTCCGGTGAGCGGAATCATGATCTCAGGCTTTACATTCCATTCAGGATGACGCTTCTTAACGTTGATTGCCGCACGGATGACGGCGCGCGTCTGCATGACGGCTATTTCAGGATACGTCACAGCAAGGCGGCAACCGCGATGACCCATCATCGGATTGAACTCATGGAGCGAATCGATGATGTCCTTAATCCGGGAAACGGGCTTATTCTGCGTCTTGGCGAGAAGCAGAATTTCATCCTCGGTATGCGGCACAAACTCGTGAAGCGGCGGATCGAGGAAGCGGATCGTGACGGGATTGCCTTCGAGAACTTCGTAAAGCTGCTCAAAATCATCCTGCTGATAAGGAAGAATTTTCGCCAGCGCGAGACGGCGCTCTTCAAGAGTATCGGAGCAGATCATTTCGCGGAACGCGGCAATGCGGCTGGCCTCGAAGAACATATGCTCGGTGCGGCAAAGGCCAATGCCTTCCGCGCCAAGCTCGCGCGCCTTCTTCGCATCACGCGGAGTATCGGCGTTGGTGCGCACTTTGAGCTTGCGGAATTTGTCCGCCCATCCCATAATGCGGCCAAACTCACCTGCAATCGTAGCATCGACCGTGGTGATAACACCGTCATAGATGTTACCGGTAGAGCCGTCGATTGAAAGCCAATCACCCTCAAAGTACGTCTTGCCGTTCAAGGTAAACTTCTTGTTCTCCTCGTCCATGGTGATATCCTGGCATCCGGAGACGCAGCAAGTTCCCATGCCACGGGCGACGACGGCCGCGTGGGAAGTCATTCCGCCGCGGACGGTGAGAATGCCCTGAGCCGACTTCATACCCTCGATATCTTCAGGAGAAGTTTCAAGACGAACGAGAACAACCTTCTCGCCGCGCTTCTTCCACTCCTTGGCGTCATCGGCGGTGAAAACAATCTTGCCGCAGGCAGCTCCAGGCGAAGCGGGAAGACCACGGCCCATAACCTTGCCCTTCTTGAGCGATGCCGTATCAAACTGCGGGTGGAGAAGCGTATCAAGGTTGCGAGGCTCGATCATAAGAACGGCCTCTTCCTCGGTGCGCATCCCCTCATCGACGAGATCGCAGGCGATTTTAAGAGCTGCCTTAGCCGTGCGCTTGCCGTTGCGGGTCTGGAGCATGAAGAGCTTCTCGTTCTCAATGGTGAACTCCATATCCTGCATATCGCGGTAGTGGCTTTCGAGCGTCTTGCAGATCTGCTGGAACTGCTCGAAGCACTTAGGCATAACCTCCGCCATCTTGGCAATAGGCATAGGCGTGCGAACGCCTGCAACAACGTCTTCGCCCTGAGCGTTCATAAGGAACTCGCCCATAAGTTTCTTCTCGCCGGTCGCAGGATCGCGCGTGAAGGCGACGCCTGTACCAGACTGATCGTTGAGGTTGCCGAACGCCATCATCTGAACGTTGACTGCCGTGCCCCAGCTGTAGGGGATGTCGTTATCGCGGCGGTAGACGTTGGCGCGAGGATTGTCCCAGCTGCGGAAAACGGCCTTAATCGCCTCTACGAGCTGCACCTTGGCATCAGAGGGGAAGTCCTTGCCGATTTTCGACTTGTATTCAGCCTTAAACTGAGAAGCAAGCTCCTTGAGGTCTTCCGCCGTAAGGTCGACATCGAGAGTTACGCCCTTCTTCTCCTTCATCTCGTCGATGAGCTTTTCAAAATACTTTTTGCCGACTTCCATGACGACATCGGAGAACATCTGGATGAAGCGGCGGTAGCAGTCCCACGCCCAACGCGGATTCTTCGTCTGTTCTGCGAGCGATTCGACAACCTCCTCGTTAAGGCCCAGATTGAGAATCGTGTCCATCATACCGGGCATGGACGCACGCGCACCGGAACGGACGGAGACGAGCAGTGGATTCGTGCGATCGCCAAACTTCTTACCGGCCGACTTTTCAAGCTTGTCGATGTACTCCATGACTTGCGCCATGATATCTTCACCGATAACCTTGCCGTCATCATAGTAACGAGTACACGCTTCCGTGGAGATTGTAAAGCCCTGCGGCACCGGCAAACCGAGACCGGCCATTTCCGCAAGATTGGCGCCCTTTCCGCCAAGAACTTCCCTCATTGACGCATTACCTTCGGTTGCTCCTGCACCGAAGAAATAGACATACTTCTTCTGTTCTTTCATAACTTTCTTTTTTTCCTTTTAGTTTCTCTAATGCGTAGTATACCAAAAACGAGGCAAGAGCGCGAGGATTTGCGCATGCATCAGGTACTCGGTCGGTCAACACCGCTATCGCGGTCTTGACCGACCTCGGCATCTGAGCATCTGAGCAAAAGTGCATCTGAGCTTTTTCGAATGGTCGAGTCCGA
>JAHBAE010000080.1 GCA_018384485.1 Kiritimatiellia bacterium | reverse complement strand
TCGGACTCGACCATTCGAAAAAGCTCAGATGCACTTTTGCTCAGATGCTCAGATGCCGAGGTCGGTCAAGACCGCGCTAGCGGTGTTGACTGACCGAGTACATGTTGCGTTTATAAGATTTGGTATAATATGCGTTATGAATGGAATAGATAGACTTCATGCGATAATGCGCCGTTTGAGAGATCCTCAGAATGGCTGCCCTTGGGATAAAGTTCAAACTCTCGAAACTCTTAAGCCGTGCGTTCTTGAAGAGGCGTATGAGCTTTTAGCGGCGATGGATAAGCCTGAGGATAAAGAAAATCACATAGAAGAGCTTGGTGATGTTCTTTTACAGGTAATGTTTCAAGCCGTAATGGCGGAAGAGACTGGCGATTTCACGTTTGATGATATTGCCAACGCCGTTTCCGACAAGCTTGTGCATCGCCATCCGCATGTGTTTGGCGGCGAACAAGCAGACACTCCCGCAGCAGTTTTGAAAAACTGGGAACGCATAAAACAGGCTGAACGCCGCCGCTCCAACCGCGGAAGCGCGCTTGACGGCGTCCCGAAATCGCTTCCTGCGCTTTTAAAGGCTCGCCGCACGTTAGAGAAGGCAGCCCGTAACGGTTATTCTGAAGATATTAAGCCTGTTGAAATTGAAGGCGATGCCGGTGAGTTTCTTCTTCGCGTAGTCTCCTCAATAGCCGCAAAAGGGATAGATGCCGAATCTGCGCTTGAAAAGACGATTGACGGCTTCTCTTCAAGATTCAGAGCTTTTGAGCAGGCTCAGGCAAGCGAATGATTTATTGCTTTCATGAAAGAGCCTCCAGTAATTGATATTATTTCTCCTCACGGCATGTGCGCCGGCGTTCATGCCGCCGTTGCGAAGGCGCTTGCGGAGGGTAAGAAGAGCGAGGTTCCGCTCTATTGCCTTCATGAACTTGTTCATAATGAAATCGTTATTGATGAGCTTAAGGCTCTCGGTTTTATCTTTGTTGATTCCGTTGAACAAATTCCGGTGGGGGAAACGGTCGTTTTTTCTGCGCATGGAGTATCTCCTCAAATAAGAAAAGCGGCGGCGGAGCGTAAGCTTAAAGTAATTGATACGACATGTCCGTTCGTTGCAAAAGTTCATTCAGTTGCTAAGGATTTTACGGAGAAGAAGCTCCCGGTCGTTATCCTCGGAGACGAAAAGCACATTGAAGTTCAAGGGATTGTGGGCGAGATTGAGAGCGTTGGAGGAAAGGCGTATTGCGGATTTTCAAGCGCGATTGAAAACGCTTCACTCCCGGCCGGCTCAAAAATCGCCGTTGTTGCGCAGACAACGATGAATGCCGAAAAAGTCGCCGCAGAAATAGAGGCGCTCGGCAAAAAATTCAAAGTAAAAAACGCAGCACGCGTTTGCGGAGCTACCGATGAACGGCAGGAGGCAGTTCGGCGCTACGCGGAAACAGCTCTTCCGGGAACAGGCGTTCTTGTGCTCGGTTCGCGCACTTCGGCCAATTCTAAGCGTCTTGCCGAGGTTGCTGCGGCATCGGGGCTGAAAACATTTTTTGCCGGCAGTTTGGAAGAGTTGGAAAATATCGATTTTTCTGGTGTTAAACGGCTTGGTGTTACGAGCGGAGCTTCAACGCCGGAACGCTTTTTCAGCGAAGCGATAAGGCGCTTGCGCCATATCCCAGAGCACGTTGCCATAATAATGGACGGCAATGGGCGCTGGGCCACATCTCGCGGCAAACCGCGCGGCGAAGGGCATAAGGCGGGAGCGAAAACTTTGGGCGACGTTCTTGACTGGTGTGGAAAGAAGGGCGTTAAATACCTTACTGTTTACGCTTTTTCGACTGAAAACTGGAAGAGGCCGAAATCTGAAGTTACGGGGCTTATGAATCTTTTTGCGGCGATGCTTAAGAAGAAGGAACGCGACTTTATCAAAAATCGCGTGAGATTCAGAATGATCGGTCGCAGAGGAGATCTCTCAAAAAGTCTCCTTAGAGTTATTGAAGCTTTAGAATTGAAGACGCAGGAATTTGAGAGGCAGTTTATTGTTGCGATTTCATACGGCGGCAGGGCGGAGATTGTCGATGCCGTAAATTCCGCCATATCTCGCGGCGAGCCTGTCACTGAGGAGTCTTTCCGCAAATATCTTTACGCTGGCGATATTCCCGATCCGGATCTTGTCATAAGAACGAGCGGCGAATGCAGAACGTCAAACTTTCTCCTGTGGGAATCGGCTTATTCCGAATATTATTTTACGGATGTTTTATGGCCCGATTTTTCGGAAGAGGAGTTTGATAAGGCGATCGCTTCCTATGCGGGGCGCAACCGCAGGCGAGGTGGCGTGTGAAAAGGTTGAATCTTTTCTGTGCTCTTTTCTCATCGCTTTTAGCCGTCGTTGTTTTTGCGTTCGGGGTGACGCGCGGGCATATAAGCATGGACGACTGGGGCTATATTTACGGCTGCCCGTTTGTAAAAGGCGGGCTTACGCTTGATAATATAGTAAATTCTTTTACTCAGTTCGGGTATGATGCTTTTTGGATGCCGCTTACATTTATAACCTATATGGCTGATATTACGCTTTTAGGCGGCGGATGGGTCGTTCATCATACAGTAAATCTTCTGCTTCACGCCATCAATGTCGCGCTTGCATATTTGCTTCTTTCAAAAGTTCTTAAGTCTTTCTTTCCTTCATTAGATGCCGGAAAAATTGCTGTATGCTCATCAGTTGCAGTTCTTTTCTGGGCGCTTCATCCCATGCGTGCCGAAACGGTAGTGTATATCGCAGCGCGCAAAGATCTGCTTTGGTCGCTCTTTGCGATATCATCGTTGATTTTCTGGGAGTCTTACATTCGCGATTTCTCGCGTTCGCGTTATTGTGCTGCACTTCTCTGCATGGTTTTTGCATGCCTTTCAAAGCCGACGGCGGTAGCTCTTCCTTTCGTTGCATTTGCATTTGAGTGGGCACTACTTTGCCATTTTCCGCGTAGGCTTAAGCGCTACCTGCCGATGCTGGTTATATCTGTTGCGGTAGGGCTTATAACGCTTTATTGCCAGTCTAATCCAATGGACCATGAAAAACTCGATGTGTTTGGGGAGAGTTTTTCTTGGAGGCTCCTAAATGCGCTTGTCTCGCTCGGCATGTACGCTTGGCATACGCTTTGGCCCCTTTCAATCAGGTTTGACTACAGGGCCGTGTTCGGCGGCTGGCCTGTGGACGGAATTTTCGGTCTTTCGGCGTTTTCCATTCTCTCCGCTCTTGGTATTTTTGCGTTCGTTAAGTCATCATCGCGCTCAAGGAATGTCATTTGCCTTTCTGCGGCATGGGCGTTTTTTTCTCTCGGGCCTGTTCTCGGCGTCTTAGGCACTGTAAACGGCGATCATGCCTATGCCGACAGATATACATATTTTCCCTCGTTGGCCGTTTCTTTACTTGTGGCATTTTCACTCGCGCACATCTCGTCGCGAGAGAAGGTCTTTCATTTCTCATGTGCGTTATTTTCGCTTTATTCAATTGCGCTTGTTCCTGTATGCATTTCGTCCATCCGTTCGTACCGCAACGATTTTACGGCGTTTTCACGCACGCTTGAGAAGGACCCTGATCATTGGCGAGCTCTGCGCGTTGTCGGGCTTGAATATTGTGCGCGTCTTGGCCGCATGGACGAAGGGATAGAGATGTTAAAGCGCTCTCTTTCTCTTAGGCCCAGCCAAAAGACGGCGGAATCGCTTTCGTATGTTCTTTCTTTAAGAGGCGCCAAAGGAGATTTCGAGGAGGTTAAGACTCTTACGGCGGCAGTTCGAAAAAATCCTATCCTTGATAAGACCGGATTTATGCTCGAAGCGCTTGGCATTACGGCTCTTTCAGAAGGTGACGATGCTTCCGCTATACGTTTTTTCTCTGCCGCATTGAAAGTTCCAAAGCGCGCCCATAGCGATTCTCATGCGAAGCTTTATCTCGGCTATGCTCTTTCGAACGCTGGCAGGAAAAAAGAGGCTCTTGCCGTTCTTGATTCTTTGCGCGTGGTATCGGGAGGCGATATCAGATTTAAAGCGGCGGCGGCCGCAAGGCTGATACGCGGCGGCTCGGTAAAGCGCCTTGAAGTGCGCAACGGTTTTGTTAATGCTGTCAACGCTCCTTATGGGGCAGAGAGTAAAAAATGATTTTCGGAACTTGATTAAAGGCGGCGCATTTTTATAGAGAAAGGAAAAACAGATGAAAACGATAAAAACATATACGATATCAGTGCTTGCGGCAGTTACAGTCGCTTCACTGTTTGCAAATGGCGTGACACAGTCTAAAAGCGAGGATATCGCCAAGAAAATCCCGCAGGAGACAAAGGAGCAGTACGAGAAGAGGATGTCATGGTGGATTAACGACCGCTTCGGCATGTTTATCCATTTCGGTCTTTATGCCGCTCCCGCCCGTAACGAGTGGATGAAGAATCTTGAGAAACTAAGCAACGAAGAATACGAAAAGTATTTCGCCAATTTCAATCCAGATCTATTTGATGCGAAGGAATGGGCGAGAAGCGCGAAGAAGGCCGGTATGAAATACTGTGTGCTTACTTCCAAGCATCACGAAGGTTTTTGCCTCTTCGATTCAAAGTACACCGATTACAAAATAACGAACACCGCCTTCAAGCGCGATCTCGCAAAGGAGTTCGTTGATGCTTTCCGCGCAGAAGGGCTTAAGGTAGGCTTCTACTATTCGCTTATCGATTGGCATCACCCTGATTTCACCCTCGACAGACTCCATCCGCTTTGGGACAAGGTCAAAGAGGAGGATTTTAACAAGGGTCGCGATATGGCGCGTTACCGCAAGTATATGCTCAATCAGGTTACTGAACTTCTCACAAACTACGGAAAGATCGACATTGTGTGGTTTGACTTTTCTTATCCCGGCCCTGACGGCAAGGGGCGCGACGATTGGGATTCCGCAGCGATTTATTCGCTTGCGAAGAAGCTCCAGCCGCATATCATCATCGATAACAGGCTTGATCTTAACGATGTTCCCGGCGGTACCGATTTCATTACGCCTGAGCAGTTCAACCCGTCTTCGTGGCCCAAGCTTAACGGTAAGAAGTATGCGTGGGAGACTTGCCAGACATTTTCCGGAAGTTGGGGATATCATCGCGATGAATTGAACTGGAAATCGACAAAGCAGGTTATTTACTCGCTCGTTGCGGCAGTATCGCACGGCGGCAATCTCATAATGAATGTTGGCCCCACCGCGCGCGGTGAGTTTGATTATCGCGCCAAGCGCCGTCTGGACGATTACGCCAAGTGGATGCACGCCAACTCCCGCTCCGTTTACGGATGCACCGAGGCGCCTGAGAAGTATGAAAGGCCTGAAGGGACCATCCTTACTTGGAATCCTAAGACGAAGAGGCTTTACATCCATCTTCTGTATTATCCTGCCGGGCAGCTTGGCATTAGGTTCGGCAAGGATATTAAGTACGCTCAGTTCCTTCATGACGCTTCCGAAATCAAAGTCGCTTTGGCAGGCAAGGAAGGTGCTTTCTGCGATAAAGAAAGCGGCTTTGACGCACACCTTTTCTTTCCGACGGTTCAGCCTGATCAGGAAGTTCCCGTCATCGAATGTATGATGAAGTGAACTTTTTCCGCCATACATTCTGTCGATATGGAATGTATGGCGGAGATTTGGTATAATTCCCACACAAATTTGAAAGGGGAAAAATGACATACGATAAAAATCATGCGCTTCTCGAAACGTCGATTCCTGGCCTTCCGCCCCCGAAAAGCGGTAAGGTGCGCGATGTTTTCGATTTAGGCGAAAATCTTTTGATGGTCGTTACCGACAGAATCAGCGCTTTTGATGTTATTTTGCCGTGCGGTGTGCCGGATAAGGGCAAAGTCCTTAATATGATTTCGCTCTTTTGGCTTGACTTCCTCGGCATGAAGAATCATCTCGTTACCGCCGACGTCAACGAATACCCTGAAATTCTTTCTTCCGTCAAGGAGGATCTTAAAGGACGCTCGATGCTCGTGAAGAAGGTGAATATGGTCGAGGTTGAATGTATCGCCCGCGGCTATCTCACCGGAAGCGGTTGGAAGGAGTATCAGAAGTCTGGCACGGTCAACTCTATTAAGCTGCGCGAAGGGTATCAGAACGCCTCTAAGCTTGACGAGGTTCTCTTTACTCCTACGACGAAAGCTGCAATCGGCGATCACGATGAGGCGATAAACTACGCTCAGACGGAGGCCCTTGTAGGAGCCGAAACGGCCCGCCTTCTTAAGGATACGACGATTTCTCTTTATTCCAAGGCCGCCGATTACGCCCGTCAGCACGGGATTATCATCGCCGATACCAAATTTGAGTTCGGTAAAGATGAGGATGGCTCGCTTATTCTTGCCGACGAGGTTCTTACTCCCGATAGCTCCCGCTTCTGGCCTGAGAGTTCTTATGCGGTAGGCTCGAATCCGCCGTCGCTCGATAAGCAGTTCGTTCGTGATTGGCTCGATTCCATTAACTTTAACCGCCAGCCGCCGGGCCCCGTTCTTCCCGATGATGTCATCTCGAAAACACGTGAGATATACATCAAGGCGTATGAGGATCTCAGCGGTTCGAAATTTGAATAATTACTTATAAAGCAAGGATAAAACGATGGGAATGTTCGATCAGATCAAGGGCGCTATGCAGATGCGCTCGGAAGCTAAGCGTATTGAGGCTGAAGTAAAGAAAATCGCGGTTGAGTATACCAACGGCGGAATAACTGTCGTGGCCAAGGGTGATATGACGATTGAGAGAATCAGCGTCCTCCCTGAAGCTTACGAGGAAGTTATCAAAGGTAAGCCTGCCCGCTTTGAGACAATGCTTTTCAACGTTGTCAACGGTGCGCTCAAGAAGGCGCGCGAGGCGACGCAGGAAATGATGCTCAAACAGATACAGGCTTCAGGCGGCCTTTTTGGTAAGTGATAGCTCCAGTAGAAGAGCTTGAGAAGTCTCTCGCGAGGCTCCCGGGTCTCGGCAGGCGTAGTGCGTTGCGCGCTGCGCTTGCGCTCGTTCGAGAGAAGGAGAGGCTGCTTGATCCTCTTGTTGCCGCGCTTTCATTCGCCCGCAGCGCGGTAAAAACCTGCTCTGAGTGCGGGAGTTTTACCGTTCAAGGCGCCGACCCTTGCGCGCTATGCTGCGATGCCGCGCGAGACGCGTCTTTATTGTGTGTCGTCGAAGAGCCCTCTGATGTCGTCTCTCTCGAGTCGTCGGGAGCTTTTCGCGGCAGGTATCATGTCCTCGGCGGGAAAATCTCTCCGGCGCGCAAGGTTGGGCCTGAAAAGTTGCGCATCCGCGAAATGCGCGAGCGCGTTTTGAAAAATGCCGTTAAAGAAGTTCTTATTGCCGTTTCCACCGATATGGACGGCGATGCGACGGCAGGTTATATTGTTGAGGTTCTCAAAGATACAGGCGCTCGCGTAACTCGTCTTGCGTTTGGCCTTCCCGCGGGAAGCGCTGTCGCGTATTCCGATCCTCTCACACTTCGCCGCGCCGTGCGTGGAAGGATGGACGCGTGAGCACCCTTAAAGTTCTCGGCGTCGATACTTCTCTGCGTTCAACAGGGTATGGGGTGATTGTCGCGGAAAATGGTCGCTTTCGTATGCTTGAATGCGGTCGCATCCGCAATCCTCCAGCCTTGCCGCTGACATCGTGTATTCGAGAGATTCATGCGAAGATTTCTTCTCTTATCGAAGTGCATAAACCTGATGTGGTGGCAGTTGAGTCTGTAATCTACGCGAAAAATGCTTCTACCATGCTTATTCTCGGTGAAGCTCGCGGGGCCGTCCTCGCCGCCGCCGCTTCTGCCGCTATCAATGTGTACGAGTATGAGCCGCGGCGAATGAAAAGGGCTGTCTGCGGAAATGCCCTTGCAGAAAAAAGTCAGGTGCAGCGCATGGTGAAAGTTCTCCTCTCTCTTGATACGGAGCCTCAAAATGATGCGGCTGATGCGCTTGGGCTTGCCATTTGTCACGTTAATTTACTTTCCGTTCTTTCTGGAGATAAGCCGATATGAAAATAAGTTATAAATGGGGCGTTTTAGCGCTGCTGAGCTGCGCGTTTTTCTTTCATCAGGCCGACAGGGCTCTTTTCGGCCTTTTGACGAAACCCATTCAAGACGAGCTTCTGCTTACAGATGTTCAGATTGGCTGGATAAATACAGTTTTAAGCTGGACGCTCGCCACTCTTACGATGGTGGCAGGTTTTGCGGGTGATAAGTTTTCCAGAAAATGGATCATAACGCTTTCTCTTTTCTTCTGGTCTCTTATGACGGTATGCATGGGCTTCGTGGGCGAGTGGCGCGTGCTTGGCTTTGTTATCTCTGCGTATTTTGTGGTTATGTTTTTCCGTTCCATTGCAACAGGCGGGGGCGAGAGTTTTTACGCGCCAAGTGCAATGGCGCTTTTAGGCTCGCATCACAAAGAGACGCGCTCCATAGCGTTTTCCGTCCATCAGGGGACGCTTTATTTCGCTTTGATGACATCGGGCATTCTCGTTTCCGCCGCGCTTCATTTTTTGAATTGGAGGCAGATTTTCATTCTCTTTGGCGCAGCAGGCATGCTTCTTGCCATTTCGTTCATCTGGCTTTTGAGGGATGAAGGCGGTAAGAAGGATTTTCCATTGCAGGCAGCCCGGAAAGGTCTTCTTCTTTCAGGCTTTAAAGCGTTCTTTGGAAATCCTGCCGCGCGCTCATGGTGACGGTCGGTTTTGTCGCGATTGTTTTCGTCAACAACGCGTATTTATTTTGGGCCCCGAAATTCATTGCCGAGAAGTTTGCCGTAAATGTCGGCGAGGCGGCGGAGAAGGCGATGTTCTGGCATCATTTTGCCGCGTTTGCAGCAGTGATGGCCGGCGGATTTATAACAGATCGCTTCATTCGCAGAATGCCTCGCTTTCGTCTCTTCTTCCAGACTGTAGCGATGCTTCTTGGCGCGCCTTGCCTTCTTATGATCGGCATGAGCGACTCTCTTGTGCTAATGATAGCGATGACGGCTTCCTACGGGCTTTTCCGGGGCTTCTTCGAATCTAACACGCACGCAAGTCTTTTTGATGTCGTTCCGCCCGAATTAAGGTCATCGGCGGAAGGGTATCTTACGATGATCGGCTTCTTTTTCGGAGGTCTTTCGGGAGTTGTCATGGGCGCTCTTTCCGAAAAATACGGTGTTCGCGGTTTTGAAATCGGTTTTGCGCTGATGGGGGCTGCTTACGCTGTTGGGGCTGTGGCTATGGCTTTTTCTGCGTTCTTTTTCTTCAAGAAGTTCCGCGTTGCCGGTTGACGCAGTATGTCTAAATTGGTAGACTACAAACGGTGAAAAAAAGATTTTCGATAGGTGGAAAGAAAGTATCCCTCCTCGGGTACGGCGCAATGCGCATGCCGACGGTTGATGGCGGGCATGCCAACAACTGGGTTAAGGATGCTTCTAAAAAAACGATCGATCAGCGCGAGCTTGATTCGCAGATTAAATATCTTTTGAGTAGCGGCGTCAATTACTTCGATACATCGCCCGCTTATTGCCGCGGTGAATCGGAGCGGAGGCTCGGTGAAGCTCTTTCAAAAAGCGGCTTTGACAGGGAGTCTTATATCATAGCAACAAAGCTTTCAAATTTCAGCTCAAGCCAGCAATCTCTTGCAGAGGCGAAGAAGATGCTCGCGGCATCTTTGAAGAATCTTCGCACGAAATATATTGATTGTTATCTTCTTCATTCAATTGGCAATGGAGGGTTTGAAACCTTTTCAAAGCGTTTCATTTCTAACGGAGCGATAGATTGGCTCGTGGAAGAGCGCAAGAAGGGCGTGATAAGGCACCTTGGTTTTTCATATCACGGCGATATAAAAACCTTTGAGTGGTGCATGGAGAACCACGAAAAGTATAAATGGGATTTTGCGATGATCCAGATGAATTATATCGACTGGAATCACGCAAAGGAAGTGAATGATAGAAATGTCAACGCTTCTTATCTCTATGCTGAGCTTTACAAGCGCGGCATTCCAGTCGTAGTTATGGAGCCTCTCTTAGGAGGCTCGCTTGCGAAACTCAAGGATAATATGGCGCAAATTCTCACGCCGTTAGATCCAGAAGCGACAGGCGCGAAATGGGCGTTTAGATTCTGCGCAAGCCATCCGGGAGTTATGTGTATTCTTTCTGGCATGACGCGCCGTGAGCACATGGAGGAAAATGTGCGCACATTTGATACGTTCACTCCTTGCTCTATGCCAGAATTTGCCGATCTTGAACGCGCGGCGAAGGCGTACCTTTCTTTAGATACGATCCCCTGCACGTCTTGTAATTACTGCATGCCGTGCCCTTACGGGATAGATATCCCGTCTCTTCTCAATTTCCGCAACGAATATCTGATTCCTTCTTCGGGGAAAAGCGCGGCGGAAATCCTTTCGGCCTACGCCGCAGCAGTTCCAGAGCCGCTGCGCCGCGCCGACCATTGCACGGGGTGCAGTATTTGCCGTCCCGCCTGTCCGCAACAGATAGATGTCGCCTCTGAAATTGCGGCAATCGACAGGAAGATCGACCTTCTTAAAGACGAGGTGGCGAGGAAGTGAAATACTACGCTCTTATCATCTCTTCCTGGGTATTGTGGCTGCCTATTACTTTCTGGGCAGGGCGCGTATTTTGCAGGTATGTCTGCCCACTGGGGCTTTCGCAGTCTTTTGTCGGCGCGCTTGCTCGCCGTAAAAAGAATGTGCGCCGCGTTTGTACTCGCCTGCCTCGCTCGAAGGCTCGGCTCGCAGTAAATGTGGCTGTCCTTCTGATTTATTTCACGTTGCCTTTAGGTTCGCTTATACATCCGTGGGGCGTTTTCGGGCGTGTTCTTTCGCTCTTTGCCCCTGGCATTGTGTTTTTTGCGGCCATTCTGATTCTTTCTCTTTTCGGTAAGGGTAGGCTTTGGTGCAATTGGGTCTGTCCCCTTGGTGTCATTTTTGATTTTGTCGCGAAATTGGGCTGGCGAGCAGATGTCGTAGGAAAAGGCTGTGCGTCGTGCAGGGCGTGTTTCCCGGCAGAAGCTCCAAAGGTAAAGGCGAGCGAGTGTGATGTAAGCCGCCGCGAAGCGCTTTCCGGCGTTGCCGCTCTTGCAGCAACGCATGCGGCGGAAAAAACTGTTGACGGTGGCTTTGCCGCCGTTTCGAAAGCGGTACATCCTTCGTCTCTTCGTCCCGTTCTTCCACCCGGCGCTCATGATGATTTTTCGATGAAGTGCATCGGCTGCGGCATCTGCACGCGAGTCTGCCCTGAGGAGGTGATAAAGCCTTCGTTAAGCCTATCCTCATTCGGTCATCCGAGGATGGATTTTTCCGTTGGTTTTTGCCGTCCTGCATGTCCTCAGAAGTGCGCGCGCGAATGTCCCGTGGGCGCGATTTCGGTGCTAAAGGGCGTAAAACGCACCGATATTCACATGGGGCGTGCGATATGGAGAAAAGATCTCTGTCTGCGCACGGCGGAGGGCGTTGAATGTACGGCTTGCTCAAGAAAATGCCCTGTAAAGGCGATAAAAATCATTTCAGGTTTTCCCGTCGTCTCCCATGGGCTTTGTATCGGCTGCGGAGCTTGCGAACATGTTTGCCCCGTAAGGCCTGAGAGCGCAATCGTCGTGGAGGGTTTCGCGCGCCAGAGGATAGTAAGGCCAATTGGCAAAGCAGATCTTCTTTCTGAAATGCGCCGCCGTCTCGATGAAGGCGCCTCACTCGTTATTGCCAAAAACGGAGTGATAAAATCCATTCGTCAAGGCCGCGGCATTTCTCCTCTTCTTGAGGCGTTTGATGCAGGAGAATTACGCGGATCGATTGTTATGGACCGCGTAATCGGGCGCGCCGCAGCCGCTATATGCGCTTATGCTGGCGCATCTGAGGTGCATACTCCTCTTGCTGCTGAGGGCGCGGGCGGAATTCTTTCTCTTTCGGGCGGCAGGCTTTTTGCCGATTTGTCTGTGCCTACAATTCTTAACAGGACGAAAAGCGGCCTTTGCCCTATGGAAGATGCCGTCAAAGATATGGACGAGCCTGAGGCTATGGTATTTGAAATAAGAAAAACACTAAAAAGGATAAATAAAAAATGAATGAAATTACGTTTGAAAAGGCATGGTCGTACGGTGGGCCTCTTATGTGGGTGCTTGCCGCGTTCTCGATTTTTGCGTTGGCTGTAGTTCTTTATCTTTGGCTTGCGCATGCCCGCTGGTTGTTTTTGCCGCAGTCGCTTAAGAAGATTTCTAAATCAAAAGATCCTCAAGCGGAGGGTTCGCGCATCGCCCGCAAGGCGTATGATGCCGTTGATTGGCTTGCTGATATTGCCGCGATAGCGCCTCTTGTAGGTCTTCTCGGTACTGTTCTTGGTATGTTCAAGGCATTCGGCGGAATTGCGAGCGATGTCGCTGCAGGAGCAAAGCCGGTTGTTCTCGCGCAAGGCGTTTCGCAGGCTATTGTCACGACGATTTTAGGTTTGGTTGTGGCAATTCCCGCTCTTGTCGCGCATGCGTTTTTGCGTCGCCGAGCTGCAAAGCGTGTTGCAGAGCTTGAAGAGGCCGTCGAGGAAATTCTCTCAGGAGTTGCGAAATGAAGTTTGACGTTGAAGCGAAGTCGAAGTCACCGGTGTTGGCTTTAACGTCAATGCTTGATGTTATTTTTCTCCTGCTTTGTTTCTTCGTAACGGTAAGCGTCTTCTCCCAGTGGGAGAGTGAAATATCAATTCGTTTGCCGGAAGCCAAGAGCTCAGATCCGCAAGATCGTCTTCCTGGCGAGATTATCGTAAATCTTTCGAAAGACGGTTCTGTGCTGGTTAACGGTTCTGCCATGACTCTTCAAGATCTTCAGGGCAGGCTGAAGAAGATTTCAAAGTTTTATCCAGGCCAACCTGTTATTATCCGTGCCGATAGGGAAACGCGGTATGAGAATCTCGTTTCTGTTATTGACGCATGCAGGGAGGCTGACGTTTGGAATTTTTCTTTAGCAACTGAGAAAAGCGGTAAATAAACTCTGCCTGCCGCTTTTCTCGTTCAAACATTTTTACTGTTAGAATGCGAATATGTGAACGTCTTTAGCGACTAATCCTTAGCGAGAAAACACTCGGTTGGGCTGGATTTGGTATAATACATAATATGCTGAATTTAGGCGGAAAGACGAGGGGAAAACTTGAGATGCTGGAGAAGGGTAACATTCTTCAGCTTCTCATTTGTTATTCCTGGCCTGCGCTTATTGCGATGACTCTCAACGCTCTTTATGCCGTGGTCGATCGCGTGTTTATCGGCCAAGGTTGCGGCGTTGATGCTATAGCTGGGCTTACGCTTACCATGCCGATAATGATGCTTTTTGCCGCTTTCGGTGTTTTTGTGGGTGCCGGGCATTCTGCAGTTTTGTCGATAAAATTAGGTGAAGGCGATAGAGTCGCATGTGAAAAACTTCTTGGTCAATTAATCGCATTTAAGTTTTTGTTCTTTCTTACAATACCTACGCTTGTCTTTTTCAATCTTGACGCCGTTCTTGATATGTGCGGAGGCTCGCGAGTAACGCCATGTGCCTTAGCCGCCGCAAAGACTTATTTGAAAATCGTGATTTTCTCCCATATTTTCGCGCATTTGGCGTTTGGCCTTTCTGCTATGCTTCGCGCCGAAGGAGCGGCGAAGCGTTCCATGTTTTGCATGGTGGTGGGCTTTGGGCTTAACTTGATTCTTGATCCAATTTTCATTTTTGTGTTCAACATGGGCGTGGAAGGGGCGGCGTGGGCCACAAATATTTCCATGTTCGCAAGTTGCATCTGGGCTTTCGCTTTGTACTTTCGCGGCAAAACGATAGTAAAGTTTAAATTCCGCCGCATCGGCTTTTATAAGGACCTTGCTCTTCGCGCCTCAGGCATAGGCCTTTCGCCTTTTCTTCAGCAGCTGATGAGTTCTCTTATCGCAGTTTCTCTTCAGCTCGCATTTACCAAATGGATGCCTGATGTCGCTTCAAGGACTGATCAGATAGCCTCTCTTGGCGTGTTTCATAGTGCGCTAATTCTCGTTTTTATGCCGATGCTTGGCGCCCAGCAGGGGCTTCAGCCCATATTCGGCTACAATTGGGGTGCGCGAAATTTCAGGCGTGTTATGAAAGCTCTCAAGCTTGGTCTTATTATTACGAGCCTGCTTTCATTCTTTGCTTTCGTGATACAAGTTATTCCGCCTTTTCCTTATTTTATCGCGCGTCTTTTTATTTCCGGCGAGAACATTCCTCTTATCCGTCTCGCCGCGCGCGATCTTCAAATCGCCAATTGCATGGTTTGGTGCATTTCGATAAATGTTGTAGCCACTACGTATTTTCAATCGGTGGGCA
The DNA here is from genome assembly GCA_018384485.1 of Kiritimatiellia bacterium. Classification (GTDB taxonomy): domain Bacteria; phylum Verrucomicrobiota; class Kiritimatiellia; order RFP12; family UBA1067; genus UBA1067. The sequence goes on along the minus strand of JAHBAE010000080.1, from coordinate 6,760 downwards.
AGCCTGCGGTAGCAATATTTCTTTCAATGCTCCGCCAGGGGCTTTGCCTTTTGCCAGTCGTTTGGCTTATGCCGTATCTTCTTGATGATAAGCCGCTTGCGATATGGCTTTCAATGCCAGTTTCAGATGTTTTATGCAATTTGGCGACCATTCCGCCTATTCTTATGCAGATACGCTTTCTTTCACGCGTGAAATCGCGTGATGAAAAGCACTCAAGTTTTAATTGAAAGAAAGGAGAAAACACATGAAACAAAAGGCAATGTTGGCAACAGCAATTCTTTCTGCCGTATGTACGGCGTTCGCCGCGCAGCAGCAAAAGGAGAAGTCTCCGCTCGAATCGTCGATTGCGAAGGGCGCAAGTTTCCTTCTTTCGCGTCAGGCTGAGGACGGGCATTTCTCCGACCCTCAGATGCCGGCTCTTACAGCGCTTCCTCTTTGGGCGCTTTCAGGCGCTGGCGGAGTGGAATCATCGCGCCTTAAAAAGGCGGCGGACTTTGTTCTTTCCACGCAGCGTGCCGATGGCGGTTTTTATGTTCCCAAACCTGGTCGCGGTGGCTCTGGGCTTGGCAACTACAACACGGCCGTTTGCCTTTCCGCGCTTTATGATTCAGCCTTAGCGCCGAAGGATGCGATGCTCAAGGCGCGTGAATATATTGCCTCATCTCAGCTTACAGGCGATGACACGCTTGCGGGAGGCTTCGGCTACGACAAAGTTTCGCGCCGCAGATATGCAGATTTGTCCAACACTTCCTATGCAATGAGTGCAATGGCTAAAACCCAGTCGCTTGAAGAATTTCGCACATCTGGCAAAAAGGTCGATATCGATTGGGCGAAGGCGCTTGATTTTGTTGATAATCTCATGAAGAAGGAAGGGCCTGACGCTGGAGGTGCGGCGTACAATGATAGAACGCCGCAGGCAGGTAAAAGCGTTGGAAAAGACGGCAAAGTTTCTCTTCGTGCATACGGATCTATGACTTATGCTGCAGTTCTTTCAATGTGCTCCGCCAAGCTTGATCGTGGTGATCCTCGCGTTCGTCAGGCGCTTGATTATCTCAAAAGGCATTGGACGGTTGATGAAAATCCAGGGATGGGTTCGCAAGGGCTTTATTATTTCTACGACATTATGGCAAGGGCGCTTTCTGCCGCAGGAGTTGAAGATGTCGGAGGGCATTTCTGGAAAAAGGAACTTTCGGCGCGTCTTATTTCGCTTCAAAAAGAAGACGGAAGTTGGAGCAATGCGAACAACCGCTTTTGGGAGGCGGATCCTGTTCTTTGCACATCGTTTGCGATGATTGCGCTTGAGTTGTGCAGGTGAAGGGTTGCTGCGACGCTCGGAAGCGATGTGTCTACAATTTGCAGTAGAGCCCTTTTTTCGAATAATTGAATTTATACACTTGCGTTTTTAACATTCTTTATGTTATTATTCACTTAGACACTGCGGATGTTGCGTTCGAATTGAATGTGCCGACGGTGTTAAAACTGAAAAGGATCAATACTATGGCTACCAAAAAGGTTGCTGCTACGAAGGCTCCCGTGAAGAAAGCATGCTGCAAGAAGGCGTGTGAAAAAAAGGCTCCTGCTAAGAAGGCGTGCGCTAAAAAGGTTGTCGCAGAGAAGAAGGCTCCCGCTAAGAAGGAGTGCTGCAAGAAGGCGTGCTGCAAGAAGGCTGAGGCCAAGAAGGCTCCTGCAAAGAAGACTGCTAAGAAGTAATCTAACTCGATCACAAGATCGATTCTGGCGCGTCGGTTCGAAAAGCCGACGCGTCTTTTTTTATAAGCGGTAGCGGCGGCGAGTTGCGATATTTATAGTTGTCTCTCTTGAGCCACCTTTCTTTTGGTATAATACTAACATGAAAAGAAGGGTTGTTGTCGAGATTGATTTAGATGCGCTTGTGCGTAACTACCGCAGGATTGCAGAGCATGTAAAACCGCTTGATGTTCTTGCTGTTCTTAAAGCCAATGCGTATGGGCTCGGTGTCTCCGCTTTTGCCCGCGCACTTGCCGCGGCTGGGTGCCGTTCTTTCGGCGTTGCAGAGGCGCATGAGGCGCTTGAGATTTTGTCCACTCTTAAAGAGGTCGGAGCCCAGGCCGATGTTCAAATCCTCTCAAGCGTTCTTCCTTGGGAAGTTGATGAAATGGTTTCGTCTGGAGTTATTCTTCCTGTAACAGGGTTTGATGAGGCAAAGGCGATTTCCAACGCGGCATTGAAATATAACAAGATTCAGCGCGTCAATCTCAAGATTGATACTGGAATGGGCAGGCTTGGAATTCTCGCAACGGGAGAAGGTGGAAAAGAAAAAGCTCTTTCCATTATTGATAAAATCCTTACTCTTCCCAATCTTGAATTTAATGGCATTTTTTCTCATTGCGCGATGGCGTATGAAAGAGAAGATCCCTTTACGGGAGATCAGATTTCCCTTTTTAAGGCGATAGTTTCTGAAGTTCAGAAAAAAGGAGTTTGCTTCAGAAATATTCATATCGCAGCCTCAGATGCGATCAATAACTTCCCAGAAGCCGTCTGTGCGCCTTTCACTTGTGTGCGCACGGGCATCAATCTGCACGGCTCGTTCGATCCCAACGGTCTTCGGGCGCTTAATGTGGAGAGCGTTCTTACCCTTAAAACGTATGTCGCTCAGGTGCGTAATTTGCCGCCTGGAACTTCGCTTGGTTACGGCCGCACATGGCGCGCTCCTTCTCAAGTCAAAATCGCAGTCATTTCAGCCGGTTATGCCGATGGGCTGCCGCTTCAGCTCAGCAATCGCGGATTCGTGTTCATCGGAGGAAAGCGCTGCCCCGTCGTTGGGCGCGTTTCCATGGATTACACAACAGTTGATGTTTCCGCCGTTGACGATGTTAGAGCGGGAGACGAGGTTGTATGCCTCGGCAAATGCGGTGATGATTTAATAACGCCCGATGATTGGGCTGCGATAAAAGGAACTCACCCTTACGACATTATATGCTCTCTTGGAAGCAGAGTTTTGAGAAAGCCCTCACATCTTATATGATATAATACCGTTTATGAGTCAAGAATGGAATATTAGAAGCAGAGGTCATATCTGTTCAGTCTGCATGAAAGGTCTTGTCGACCGCACGCCTGTAGTCAGCGTTTTGAAGGAAACGCCTTCTGGGTACGATAGGCTTGATTGCCATCCTGAATGCTGGAAGACGTGTGAACGCGATTGGGAGCCTTTTTCTCAATGGGATGGCGTTTATTTCGCGCCTGTCAAGGAGGCGAAGAAAGAGCCTGTGAAAAAGGAGGATGCAGGTGAGCTCCTTCGTCAGCTTGTCGCGTTGGACGACCCTGAAATGAAGAATGTGGTTTATGTTCTGGCGGTGATGCTTGAGAGGTCGAAGATTTTAGTCGAGCGCGACGCAAAAACTCTTGATGACGGTTCTATCCGCCGCGTATATGAAGACCGCAAGCAGGGCGATACGTTTGTTATTCTCGATCCAAGATTGCGGCTTGAGAATTTGGCAGAAGTTCAACAGCAGGTGGTGGCGCTTCTTTCCGGCACAAAAACACTTGGAGAGGTCGCCAGTGAAGAGGAGGCCGCTGGCAACGGCGAAATTTCATCAGATGAAGCGTCCGAGCCCCAAGCAGATTGAGGCTCTCCGGCTGATTGCGGAAGGGAAGGTTCTTCCATCGCTTGTCAAGGAGAATGACGGGTGGCATGCCCGTTGGCGCTCCGCTGAAGGTTCAAATCCGTGGGTTGACGAATATGTGCGTTCGGCATGCATCACAACGCTTAGCGAGGATGCGGAAGATCAGAGGCATGAGACGCTCCACGATGCGTGGGCGCTCGCTCTGAGAAGCCGAACGGGTCTCGTTCGCTGGGATGATTACGAATGTGCCGCCTTTCAGCGCGACCTTGCTGATTGGAGCGGCGAGGCTGATTTAGACGGAAAGGCAAAAAGCGCTATCGTTTTCTCTTTTCATTCTATCTCTTCTACTCCGTTTATTTCATGCCCCATTCCTAAAAACCGCTCGGAATACAAGGCTCTCGGGCAGTCGACGTATGTGTGGGGGGCTTTGCGCGGGCTGAGGCGTAGCAAGGCGAAGGGCGGCGGCGGGCGCCTTGAGCTTTCTCTTGATAGGAAAAATGCGGAAGATTTCATCCGCTTCGGCGCGCGTTCGCTTGTCGCGGCAGGTTATGTGGTGGAGGGCGTTGATGTAAAAGCTTTCGTTTCCGCCGAGGCGGAAGTCGCAGGCGGCGGCACCGAGGATTCGCCGCTTGATGTGAAACTTGAGATAAAAGTCGCAGGAGAGAAGGTGACGGCGGAAGAAATCCGTTTCCTTCTCGAGCAAGGCTCGACGGTAGTCTTTTTCCGCGACAGGTGGATTGAGGTCGATCGGTCGATTCTTAAAGAGGCTTTAAAAGTTCTGGAAGGGGAGAGAAAGAAGCAATCCTCCCCGCTTGCATTCGCTCTCGGCATTGGGGCGGTCGGTAAAATCGAGTTTCAAGAGGCAAAGAGCCGCGGTTATATAAGAGGTCTCATAAACAGTTTGCGTCAAGCGCGCAACGCGCCTGATATTTCCCGTAAAAGCAGAATCGTTGGGCTGAAAACCAGGTTGAGAGGCTATCAGCGTCAAGGTGTCGAATGGATGCGCTTCTTAACCGATAACGGGTTTGGAGCGCTTCTTGCCGATGAAATGGGGCTTGGTAAAACTGTGCAAACGATTGCGTGGATTCTTGCAAGCAGGCCCAAAGGCGCTCGGCCGGTTTTAATCGTTTCCCCAATTACGCTTTTGAGCAACTGGAGGCATGAGTTTGAAAAGATTGCGCCATCGTTGAAAGTGTTTGTCCATTACGGCGAGGGTCGGCATTTATCGAGCGGCTTCAAACGCGAGGCGGCCGCAGCGGATGTGGTGATAACTTCTTATTCGCTTCTTGTGCGCGATTACGCCGCCATATCGGAGACTCACTGGTACGCTGCCGTAATAGACGAGGCTCAGGCGATAAAGAATCCTGATACGCGTGCGGCCAAGGCGATCCGCGCACTTGGCGTAAGGAGAAGAGTTGCGCTGACGGGAACTCCGATAGAAAACTCCGTGATGGATATATGGAGCATAGAGGAGTTTCTAAATCCAGATTTTCTTGGAGATAGAAAGACGTTTCGAGAGCGTTTTGAAAAGCCTCTTTCTCTTCAAGGTGCATCATCGCGCCGTTCGGAAAAGCTTGCTCACGCGCTTGAGCCTTTTGTCATGCGCCGCCTGAAAAGCGATCCTGAAATTGCAGTAGAGCTTTCGGTTAAAGAGGAAATCCGCGAATACTGCCATCTTTCTCCCGCGCAGCGGCTTGAATATGAAAACGCGCTTGCAGAATACAGAGACGGCAACCGCCGCCAAGGTGATGTGTTCGCGCTCCTTACGCGCCTTAAACTTATTTGTGATGGTGAGGGCAAGCTTGCGCGTCTCGTGGAGCTTCTTGAGACGATTTTCGAAAATGGTGAATCGGCGCTTGTTTTTACTCAGTACGTAAAAACGGGGCGCTGGCTTGCCGAGCAGCTTAGAATGAGATTTTCCCGCAAATTCCCTTTTCTGCACGGTGGGCTTTCCGTAAAGGAGCGAGAAGTTCAGATAAGCAAGTTTTTGGAAGATCCCTCAAGGCCTGATGCTTTTATTCTTTCGCTGAGAGCCGGAGGCTTTGGGCTTAATCTTACAAAGGCGTCTCACGTGATTCATTTTGACAGGTGGTGGAATCCTGCAGTGGAAAATCAGGCGACGGACCGTGCTCACCGCATCGGTCAGGATAAAACTGTTTTTGTCCATACATTTATAACGGAAGGAACTCTTGAGGAGCGGATAGATGAGATTCTCGAACGCAAGGAGACTCTTGCAGGAATTCTCAAAGGAGGCGCGGAGTTCTGGGATGCGGTAAAGCTTTATGAGTAAAAAGAAATATCCAGTGAGGATTCCGCGCTACGCCACAGGAATACGCGCGCAGGAATCGCGTTTCGGCTCCGGTAGGAACTGGTGGGCGAAGCGTTGGCAGGATATTATCGAAGGAATGGGGCTCGGCGCGAGGCTTGGCAGAGGAAAGAATTATGCCATGAGCGGCCAGGTGCTTTCAATGGAAATATCGGGCAATCGTATTTATTCGCGCGTTCTTGGAGCGCGAGAAGAGCCGTATGATGTCACAATTGATTTCAGAGCGGTGGAAGGGGAGGCAAAAAGAAGAATTCTGTCAAAGATCAAGGCTGAGCCTATGACGATTGCGCGAATTCTTGCCGATGATCTGCCTGTTGAGGTCGAAATGTTTTTTAGAGAGGAGTCGTTTTATCTTTTCCCCGGAGGAAAGCTCTCTCCCGGCAAGTATGATATGACAACTGATTGCAGCTGCCCCGATTACGCGAACCCGTGCAAGCACGTTTCGGCCGTTTTGCTCATTCTCGGCGAAGAGATAGCGCGTCGCCCGTCGACGTTGCTTACTCTGCGCGGCATAACGCTTGAGGATATTTGCGATGAAAGTTGAAACTCCCATATTAAGAAGGCTTGGGCCTATCCCTTTCTGGCGCGGTGAGAAAAAATGCCTTGATGTACTTGAGGCGATGTATACGCGCTCGCGCAGGGCGGCGGAAAAACTTCTTGCGGACAATGGCATATCGAAAGAAAAACCATCGCATGATTCTGAAAATTGAGAAATTCACGGATCTTCATTTTGCTACGGCCAACGCATCAAAAATTCCTTCTCCCCGCTGACGCGAGGTAGAACGAATTTTTGATGCGTTGGAAGTGTTCCAGCAGCCAGCAGCCAGCGTTC
>JAHBAE010000078.1 GCA_018384485.1 Kiritimatiellia bacterium | reverse complement strand
CTGCGCTGCTGGTTGTTGGTTGCTGAGACACTTCCAACGCATTAAAAACGATTCAGGGGCCCAAAAGGGGAAGAATCGGCTTTTAATGCGTTGGCCGTAATAAAGTAGTGTGTGGGATTGACATTTTGTGAGATAAAATGATACTATGCACAAAATTTTTCAAAATCCTGTTCCATACAATAAGAAAGGGTTAAATATCAATAGATAGACTTGGGCTGTTGACGCGGCATCATCCGCAGGGAATTTAATTGCCAAAAAAATAACTGGACGAAAAGTTAAAACATGCGAAGTTGGATAGTTTCAGCAGTTGTGATTATTAGTTGCGTCGCCAGCATTGGGGCTGCGCCGACAGATGTCGTAACAAAAGCCGATCTTAAGGCTATTATCGAGCGTCTGGCCAAACTCGAAAAGGAAAATAAAGCTCAGGCGGAGAGAATCGCCGAGCTTGAGGCGAAGAACCGCTCGCTTGCAGCCGTTTCCGAAAAGGTTGTCGTTGAGAAAGAAGGGAAGGCTCCCGAAATGGAGAAGGGAACTTCCAAAAATGAAACTGGCCGCGTTTATACTGCACAGTCCGGGCGGAAGTATTTCTTAGCCGATAAGTTTGCCAATATTTTTGAACCGCTGAGCGAATCCGGCTTGCGGATTGTGCCTCATGGTTATCTCGCCTTTGAAGGCGTTTATAACACGCATGCAGTTGATGCCGACGCGCTTACCGACTTCGTCAAGCGGCGCGGCAAAGGTGGAACGACGCTTTCCATGCAGGATTCGCTTCTCGGCGTTAATTATAGCACTCCAGAATCTTTAAACGGATGGACGTTCTCGGGCAAAGCTGAGTTTGATCTTGCAGGTGGAGATCAGAACGACTATGCGTTTCATTGGCGGCACCTGTATGTGGATGCGCAGCATGAGAGCGGATGGTCGATTCTCTTTGGCCAAACATGGCATCTTTGGAAAATGGTCTCTCCAAGTGAGATTGACGGCGCGTGGCTTGAGAATACCGGCCATCCGTACCGCCGCAGTCCGCAGTTGCGCGTAACGAGGAAATGGGATTGGGAAAATAGCTCTCTTGAAGCCCGCGTCGGTATTGTAAAGGGCGGTCCCGGCATGGGCAGCGACAGAGATGCCGACGGCATTCAGGATAATTCCGCCTCGACATGGGCTCTTATTCAAGGCGCGCTTCTTTACGACCGCGTCGCCCCATGGGAAGAAGAGCGCCGTTGGCTCGTCGGCATCGGCGGAATGTACGGGCGTGATCGTTCGCATCGCCTCCTTGACGATGGGTCGTACGGCGGGAAGGATGATGAATATGATTCAAAGATGATTATGATTGCCTCTTCTGTGCCGCTCTTTTCGCAGTTCACTCTTACGGGTCAGATTTTCGCTGGCGATAATTTAGGCGGCATTCTGGCTGGTTGCGCTCAACGCGTCGCATATAAGCATCCAGGCAAAGGGCGCGAGGTTTCGACAATCGGCGGGTTTATGGATCTTAACTACCAGCTCAACGACGCGTGGAGCTTTGCTGTAGGTTACGGGTTTGATAATCCGACAGATTCTGAAGCGCGCTACGCCTCTGGCATATTGGACAACGACCGCGCATATATTGATGTGTTTTACAGTATTACATCGAATTTCAAGCTGGGCCTTGAATATGCGAGGTTGACGACGATTTACGGCGACAAGGAAGATGACAACGAGGATAATGTCAGCGACGACCGAGTCCAGTTTTCGGCTTGGTATAATTTTTAATGGAGTGATAAGATGGAAAAAGTCAAACGAGCAAGTTGGTCTGGGCAGGTGGCGTTTATATTGGCGGCGGCAGCCTCGGCAATCGGTTTAGGGAATCTCTGGCGCTTCCCGTATCTTGCCGCGCAGTACGGCGGCGGTACATTTATAGTAATCTACCTTGCGCTCGTTATGACGTTAGGCTTTACTCTAATGCTCACTGAGATTTCAGTTGGTCGTAAAACGCAGCAATCGCAACTTACGGCGTACACCTGCCTTAGCAGGGGATGGGGCTTTTTAGGGTTTTTAGGGACGGTGATTCCGCTTTTGATAGTGCCGTATTACTGTGTCATCGGTGGATGGGTGATTTATTATTTCAAGGCATATTGCCAGATGGCGTTTACGGGTGTGAATTTAATGGGGGAATCGGCGAATCTTTCGGGAGAATTTTTCTCCTCGTTTATATCTTCTCCGTTTGCACCTTTCGGTTACGGCGTGATATTTATATTTGCAAGTTCCGCCGTCATTATGCTCGGTGTGAAAAACGGTATTGAGAAATCTAATCTCGTAATGATGCCGATACTCTTTCTTATGGCGATTTTAATTTCGGTATATGTCATTACGATGCCTGGATCTGGGGATGGAATAAAGTATTATCTTGTTCCGAATATGCGTTGTTTGACTACGGCGGATGGAAACTTCTCGATAGCTCTTCTTGGGAAGACTCTCCTTGGCGCGACTGGGCAGATGTTCTATTCTCTTTCGCTCGCCATGGGAATTATGATTACATACGGCAGTTATATGAAGAAGGGCGATTCGATTGAAAAATGCGTCCGCAGGATTGAGATTTTCGATACGCTCGTCGCGCTTCTTGCGGGCTTGATGATCATCCCCGTTGTGTATTTGTTTGCCGTTAAAACAGGCACTCCCGTTGACGAGGCTATGAAGGCCGGTCCAGGGCTTATGTTCATCACTCTTCCAAAAGTGTTTGCAAGCCTCGGTTCGAGCGGAGCGTATGTGGGGATGGCGTTTTTCCTTCTTGTAATCTTTGCGGCGGCAACTTCCGCGATTTCGCTTTATGAAGCGTGCGTCGCTTCCGTCTGCGATCTTTTGAAGCTCGAACGCAAGGCGGCGACGTTTTTTACCGGGGCTTTGATTCTTTCACTTTCGACGTTCTCAGCTCTTGGCTACGGAGCATGGTCGAAGGTGACGCTTTTCGGCATGCAGTTTCTTGATTTCTTTGACTTTATCACCAACTCCGTTCTTATGCCTATCGTTGCTGGCATTACTTGTATTTTTGTCGGTTGGGTCATCAAACCCCGCGCTATTATAGACGAGTGCGAGGCGGGCGGAACGACGATGAAAGCCAAAGCGTTTTATTCGTTCATGGTGCGCTATCTCGCTCCGGCGCTGATGGTGGCTCTGCTTATTTCTGAAGTTTGCCGCGCGCTTAAAATCGGCGGCTGGTCCATCTAACTCCAAACTCCCAACTCCCAACTCCAAACTCCTATGTTCGATTGGTATATTTTCTGTTCGTTCGTCGGGTATCTCTCATTGATGCTCATAATCGGGTTTTTCTTTTCAAAGCGTCAGGAGTCGCTCGGCGACTACTATCTTGGTGGGCGCAAAATGAATAAATGGGTTGTGGCCCTTTCCGCTCAGGCGTCCGATATGTCTGGCTGGCTGTTGATGGGGCTTCCGGGCGCAATTTATGTGGGGGGCTTTTCCGAGGCGTGGATTGGTATCGGGCTTCTTATCGGTACCTATCTTAACTGGAAGATTGTCGCCCAGCGTCTTCGCCGCTATTCTCAGGAGTGCGGTGATGCGATTACTATTCCCGATTTCATCTGCAACCGTTTCCGTGATAAAACTGGAATCTCACGCGTTGTGGCGGCCGTCATCATTTTAGTGTTTTTCACTTTTTACACAGCATCAGGTTTTGTGAGCGCGGCAAAACTTTTCACTTCGACTTTCGGGGTTCCCGAATCGCTTTTGATCTGCGGGTTCTCGATGAGCGGGTATCAGTTGTGCCTCTGGGTTGCCGCGTGTGTCGTTGTTTCATACACGCTTCTCGGCGGCTATATGGCAGTATGCTGGACAGACTTTATCCAAGGCTCTCTTATGTTCTTTGCAATCGTTCTTGTGCCTGCGATAGTCGTCTGCAATGTTGGAGGGTTCGCTTCCGCGGTTGATCAGCTCAATCAGATAAATCCTTATCTGCAGTCGCTTTTCGCAAATGCCTCAACTGGCAAGGCGGCAGGGTTTATTGGGCTTATCTCTTGCATGGCGTGGGGGTTAGGCTATTTTGGAATGCCGCATATTCTCGTGCGCTTTATGTCCATCAATAACCATGAGGAGATAAAAGCCTCGCGTCGCATTGCCATAACATGGGTTACGATTTCTCTTCTGGCGGCCACTGTAATCGGGCTTGTTTCCCATCTCTATCTGAAGGGGCGAGGGCTTACTCTCGCTGATGTCGGGAACGATCCTGAGAAATTGTTTATGGTTATGATAAACGGCATTTTCAGCACAGGCTTCTTCGCGAGGGTGTTTGCAGGCATTCTTCTTTCGGCGATCATGGCGGCAATCATGTCCACTGCCGACAGTCAGCTCCTCGTTTCCGCGTCTTCCTTCTCAAACGATCTTTATAAGGTTATCCTGCGCAAGAAAGCGTCGAACCGTGAATTGATTGCAGTCTCAAGGCTCGCAGTCGGCGCAGTGGCTCTCACGGCTCTTGTAATGGCGATGGATACGACTTCTGATTTCTTCAAGGTTGTAATGAAGATGGTTTCGTTCGCGTGGGCTGGCTTTGGCGCGGCGTTCGGTCCGTTGATTCTTCTTGCGCTTTTCTGGAGGCGCACAACGCTTGCGGGAGCTGTAGCAGGTATGGTTGTCGGCGCATTTACATGTTTTGTATGGAAGTTTGTGCTTGCCGCCGACAGCAATCTTGTCGCTTCTTATCCCGTTCTTGGGATGTATGAGCTCGCTCCAGGCTTTCTTTTCTCGTTTATCGCTACAGTAGTCTTTTCGCTTCTTTCAAAGAAGCCTTCGTCTGAAATGCTTGATGAATTTGACCGCGTGGCGAAAACTTGATACGTTTGCATCTATTTTTGAGTTCTCATATACGCCTCAATGGTGCATCAAATATTCTCGTATTCAGATTCGTCAAAAATTCGTTAAAAAACCCCACTTGCGCGATTGCGGGGATTTTTGGTATACTACACATTTATTCGACCACTCTAAGAGAGTAATAACAACATGAAAGTACGTAGCTCCGTTCGTCGCATCTGCGAGAACTGCCGCATCATCCGCCGCAAAGGCGTAGTGCGCGTGATCTGCACCAACCCGCGTCACAAGCAGTGCCAGGGTTAAGAAAGGTAATAAAAAACTATGCCTAGAATGATGGGTGTGGACATTCCAGGGAAGAAGCATATCCGCTTCGCCCTTAGGTATATCCATGGTATTGGGCCCAAGCGCGCCGATGACGTGCTTGCGGCGGTCAATGTCGATCCGATGAAGAAAGCGGACGACGTAACACAAGATGAGATCCACGCGATCACGACTTTCATTCAGGACCATTACAGGGTCGAGGGTGATCTTCGCCGTGAAGTTTCGCAGAATATTCGCCGTCTCATCCAGATTGGTTCCTATCGCGGTCTCCGCCACAAGAAGGGGCTTCCCGTCCGTGGCCAGCGCACGAAGACCAACGCTCGCACTCGTAAGGGTGGCAAGCGCATTTCCATTGCGATGCCCAAGCAGGCCGGGCGCTAATTAAGAGAGGGTTCTTAAAATGAGCGAAGAAATTACTAAGGCCGAAGCGCCCGCCGAAGTCGCAGTTCCTGCCGCGGAAGGCGAGGTTGCAAAGAAAAAGAGCGGAAAGTCGATTCCTGCGGGCATCGCTTTCATCCGTTCAACGTTCAATAACACGCAAGTTTCCATTGCTGACGCCCGCGGTGGTGTTATCAGCTGGAGCTCTGCCGGTAAGGCTGGGTTCAAGGGCTCGCGCAAGTCTACCGCATTTGCCGCCACGATGGTGGCTCAGGATGCGGCTCGCGTTGCCGTTGCCAAGGGTATGCATGAGTGCGAAGTGAGGATGCAGGGTGCCGGCGCTGGCCGCGAGAGTGCGGTTAGGGCTATTCAGGCAGCTGGTATTCGCGTCACACAGATTACGGACACGACTCCCGTTCCTCACAACGGTTGCCGCGCCCGCAAGCGCAGGAGGGTTTGATTATGGGTCGTTACACAGGTCCAAGAAGCAAGATTTCGCGCCGCTTCGGCGAGCCGATTTTCGGTCCCGACAAGGTTTTGGCAAATCGTCCGAATCCTCCGGGTCAGCATGGTGCCAACAAGCGCCGCGGCAAGAAGATGTCGGAATACGGCATCCAGCTGCGTGAAAAGCAGAAGGCAAAGGCCATTTACGGCATGCGCGAAAAGCAGTTCCGTCTTTTCTTCAAGCGCGCCAAAGCAAAAGAAGGCGTTACCGGTGATGTGATGCTCGCGCTCTGCGAGTGCCGTCTCGATAACATCGTCTACCGTTTGGGTCTCTCCCCGACGCGTGCAGGCGCCCGTCAGCTCGTTACACACCGCCACGTCACAGTAAACGGCCGCGTGTGCAATGTGCCTAGCGCAATCATCCGTCCTGGCGACGTCGTTTCGATGCGTGAAAAGGATCGTGACATGATTGCCGTCATTGATTCTCTTAAGCGCCAGACGGCGGCTCTCGTCAACTGGCTCAGCTGGGATGCCGCGACGATGCAGGGAACTCTTTTGGCAGTTCCTTCTCGCACTGACATTCCTGAGAATATCGAGATGCAGCTCATCGTCGAATTCTTCTCGCGTTAATAAGTTTCCCAGTCTTTCACAGGGAGGAAAAATATGCCTATCCGTTTGAGCCCGTTTGAGATGCCTAAGAACGTCCAGGTGGACGAGTCGACCAAAACCGACACTTACACCAGGTTCGTTGCCGAGCCTTTCGAAATCGGGTATGCGCGGACAATCGGAAACTCTCTCCGTCGAGTTCTTTTGAGTTCGATTGAGGGGGCTGCCATTTCGTCCGTCAAGATCAAAGGCGTTAACCACGAGTTCTCCTGCATTCCCGGCTGCGCGGAAGATGTCACCGACATCATTCTCAACCTCAAGCGCACTCTGATTAAGACCCGCACGAGGGAGAATCAGACGTTCACGCTCAAGGCCAAGGGGCCTTGCGAGGTTACTGCAGCTGATTTCGCGAAGGAGAATAACGTTGAGGTTCTCAACCCGAAGCAGGTTATCTGCACGCTTGACATCGACGGCTCCATCGAAATGGAGTGCGAAGTGAAGACGGGCCGCGGCTTTTGCCTTGCCGACGCCAACAAGCGTCCTGGCCAGGAAATCGGCCGCATCGCCATTGATTCGATCTTCTCCCCCGTCACGCGCGTGAACTTCCTCGTTGAGAACACTCGTGTTGACGATCGTACAGACTACGAGAAACTCGTTCTCGATATCTGGACCGACGGCCGTATCTCTCCTGAGGATGCTCTTAAGACTGCAGGTGCCGTTCTCCGCCGCCACATCGACGTGTTCGTCGATTACGCCGGTGAACAGACGCTTGAGTTTGAAGACCTCAGCGATAAGGATGCCGGCGAACGCGAGAGGCTCAGGAAGCTTCTCAATATGTCGGTTAATGAAATTGAGTTGTCCGTCCGTGCGGCCAACTGCCTCAACAACGCGAACATCGCGACTGTCGGCGAGTTGGTTATCAAGACGGAGGCTGATATGCTCAAGTATCGCAATTTCGGCCGCAAATCACTCGATGAAATCAAGAACAAGCTCGTTTCGCTCGGTCTGTCTCTTGGATACAAGTTTGACACGAGTCTGCTCGAACAGAAAAAATAAGGAAGTTTAAGTTATGCGTCACCAGAGAGTAATGAAAAAGTTCGGGCGCTCCACTAAGCACCGCAAGATGCTTATGAAGAGCCTCGTCACCAACCTCATTCTCGCAGAGTCCATCAAGACGACTCTGCCTAAAGCCAAGGAAGCCCGCAAGGATGCCGATAAGATGGTTACGATCGCCAAGAAGGGTGATCTCTCCGCTCGTCGTCTCGCAGCTTCCCGCCTTCTTGACCCGAAGGCTGTTCAGAAGTTGTTTGACAAGGTCGCTCCCGCGATGAAGGATCGCAAGGGCGGCTATACACGCATCATCAAGCTCGGCACCCGCAAGGGCGACGCGGCTGAGATGTGCATCCTTCAGTGGGTTTCGGCGGCGGAAGTCGCTTCTCCCGCTGCTGAAGAGCCGGCGAAGGAGGTGAAATAATGGCAATCGTTCTCAAGCTCAAGAAGGGCGAGTCCGTCGAGCGCGGTTTGAAGCGTCTGAAGAGAGTTCTCGATAAAGAGGGCCTCATCAAGAAGCTCCGTGACGATCGTTACTTCGAGAAGCCTTGCGTGAAGGCGCGCAAAAAATCACAGCGCGCTCGCATCCGCAATCGCTCGCGCCGTGGGCGTCTCGAGCTCAACTGAGCAAAAAAACATTTGCTGAAAAAAGGGCTGCATCGCGTGATGCAGCCTTTTTCTTTGCCTGCTGTATTTGACCTATAGAGGGGTTTTTGGTATTATACGCAACATACGGCGGTCTGAAGAGGCCGATCCGAGGATCTTTTATTAACTGGAATCATAGGGTAAGGAGCTGATGATGGCTATGAACGATCAGATGCTGGCTGTAGTTCAGCAGATGGAAAACGAACGCGGTGTGAGCCGCGAAGTTGTTCTTACGGCAATTGAAGGAGCTGTCAAATCGGCAGCAGAAAAGAACATCAATGTAACGAAGGATGTGCGCGTCGTTATCGACCGCAAGGATCTGTCGGTGCATGTGTATGATAAGCTCGTTTGCTCTGATTCCGATGTTGGGCCCGGCTTTATTTCTTCGAGGATGGCCGCTCGCTTTAACAAGGGCATTCCAGTGCCAGATGGCGAAACGATTGAAATTGAGCTTCCTGCGTCAAAACTCGGCCGTATCGCAGCATCGATGTCGCGCCAGTTGATAATGCAGAAGATTCGCGATGCCGAAAAGACCAACACATTCACTGAATATAAAGACCGCGTAGGCGATATCGTCTCTGGCACGGTAAGCGCCATTTCTCACCGCGATATGTATGTGACTGTCGGCAAGACAGAAATGTTCCTTCCTGCGAAAGAGCGCATCCCTACTGAAAACTTCCATGTCGGCGACGCCATTAAAGCCATCATCAAGCGCGTCGAGAAGCAGGCAAAGGGGCCTGGTGTTACGCTCAGCCGCTCCGATCCCAAGTTCGTCGAAGCTCTCTTCCGTCTCGAGGTCAGTGAAATTGCCGACGGCATTGTCGAGATTATGGGAGTCAGCCGCGACCCTGGCTATAGGGCAAAGATTGCGGTGCGCACGGCCAATGAGAATGTCGATCCTGTCGGCGCGTGCGTCGGGCAGCGCGGCAGCCGCGTCAGAACAATCGTTGATGAGCTCGGCGGCGAGAAAATCGATATCGTCCGTTGGAACGAGGATATCCGCCAGTATGTCGCAGGCGCGCTTTCGCCGGCAAAGCTTGAATCGATCGAGGTTGATCCTGATGAGCCTAATACAGTTCATGTTGTCGTCGCCGCCGATCAGTATTCTCTTGCGATCGGCAAGCGCGGCCAGAACGTCCGCCTTACGACTAAACTTACCGGTTGGCATATCGAAATAAAGAAATCGATAGCTACGGCGTCGTTCGAGGTGCAGAAGGCGGAAGCTATCAAGGAGCTTGCCGACATGTTCTCTGTGCCGATTTCCGTGGCGACTGAGATTGCGAATGCAGGTTACCTCAATGTTGAAGGTATCGCAGATGAAGACGAGGCGAGCTTCATCGCCGCGACTGGGCTTGATGAGGTCCAGGCTAAGGGCGTGTATGCCGCGGCGAAGGCCGTTGCCGCGTTCACATCCGATGCGTCCGCTGAAGATTCTGAGGACTAACACACTTCAACTTAAGCGGGATCTTCCTAAAACAGCCAATTTGCAAGGCTTCTATTTATGAGAGTATACGAGATAGCAAAAGAAGTGGGCGTGACAAGCTATGATGTTCTTGCCGCCGCCAAGAATGTTGGGGTTGGAGCCGCAAGCGCCATCAGCATGGTGGATGGGGTCGAAGCCCAGAAGATTAAGGAAGCTCTTGCGTCGATTGATTCTGGAGCGACGAAAAAGAAGCGTGAAGAAAAGCTTCGCAAGGCCTCAGTTCTCAATGCCGAGTTTTTCGCCAAGCAGCGCGCAAGGCTCGATGAACATCTGAAGATCGCAAGTGACGCGGCAAAATCCGAAAAGCCTTCCAAGCTTGCCGCAAATAGTGTCTCGAAGGAAAACAAGGCAGCTCCCGCTAAGGAGGTTGCAAAAGTTCCCAGCGAGCCGAAAGCGGCTCAAGAAAATGCCAAAGCGCCTCTTCGTATGGCCCCTGGCGTCAAGAAGCCGGCAGGTCCAGCTCCTGAATTTGCTAAGACCGGCCTTACACGCACAGGTTTTAAGCCTTTGCAAAAGGCAAGGCCGGCGCCTTCAATTTCAATTACAGTAGCTTCTCCTGCAGCTGCCAAGCCTCAGAAGGGGCATAAGAACGGAGGCGATGAATTTGATCGTTCCAACCGCAACCAGAAGAAGGCTGGCGAAGGGCGCAAGAACGAGCAGAAAGCAGCTTCCAAGGGGCAGAGCCGTCTTCCTCCGGGAGCGGCGGTCGGCGGCGGTCGCATTTCCATCGATGAGTCAAGCAAAGAAATCTCCATTCGCGGCGCGGTGGTGGTTAAGGATTTCGCGATGAAGCTTAATATAAAGCCTAATCGCCTCATCGCCGATCTCATGGGCATGAAGATTCTCGCCTCTATCAACCAGCGTATCGAGCCTGATGTGGCGATGAAGGTGGCGGAAAAATACGGCTTTAAGGTTGCTATTGAGCATGCTCGCGACAAGGCCGCTGCAAAGCCTGTTCTCAAGGCGATCGATGCGGACGATCTCATTCCTGAAGATCCCATCGAGTCTCTTCGTCCGCGCGCGCCCGTCATTACGTTCTTGGGTCACGTCGACCACGGCAAGACGACGCTTATGGACTTTATCCGTAAGGAGCATGTCGCCAAGGGCGAGGCAGGCGGAATTACTCAGCAGATTTCAGCCTATCAAGTTGATGTCGCGGGGAAGAAGATTACATTCCTCGATACTCCCGGCCACGCGGCGTTCGGCGCAATGCGTTCGCGCGGTGCGCAGATTACCGATATCGCGGTTCTCATAATCGCCGCCGATGACGGAATTATGCCTCAGACGGAAGAGTGCATCAAAGTCTGCCGTCAGACAGGCGTTCAGATAATGGTGGCGATCACCAAGTGCGATAAGCCCACTGCGAATGTCGACCGTGTAAAGCAGCAGCTTCAGAAGCTCGGCCTTACGCCTGAAGATTGGGGTGGCGATATTATTTGCTGTCCCGTCTCCGGCGTTACGGGCGAGGGCGTTGATTCACTCCTTGAGAATATTCTCGTTCAGGCGGAAGTTCTCGAGCTTCAGGCCAATCCCGATCGCCGCGCCAACGGTTTCGTGATCGAGTCTGAGTTGCAGCAGGGCTTCGGTCCTTGCGCCACGCTGCTCGTCAACGGCGGAACGCTCAGAGTCGGCGATGCCATTTTGATCGGTGAGCATTTCGGCAAGGTCAGAGCTCTTATTGACGATCATGGACGCAGGATTAAAGAAGCGCCTCCCGCAACTCCCGTTAAGTGCACGGGCCTTTCAGGCGTTCCCGAGGCTGGTGCGGAGTTCCGCGTCATGCTCGATGAAAAGCGCGCCCGCACTCTTGCGGAGCAGACGGCGCGTGAGCGTAAGGAGGAGGCTCTCGCCAATTCGAAGGCGGCAACTCTCGACGCGCTCATGAACGCTATGGCCGCCGAAGGCCGCCGCGAGCTCAATGTCATCGTCAAGTCTGATACGCAAGGTTCGCTTGAAGCTATCGTCCAGGCCTTGAACGACATTAAGTCTGATAAGGTTTCGCTCAGCGTAATCGGCACGGGCACGGGCAATGTTTCGCTGACGGATGTCAAAACCGCCGCGGCCGGCAAGGCTGTCATAGTCGGCTTTAACATCGGCAACGATTCTGGCGTTCAGAGCCAGGCAAGGCACGATTCCGTCCGCATCAATTCGTTCCGCATCATTTACGAGCTTCTCGATCACGTCAAGAACTGCATGCTTGACCTTCTTCCTCCCGAATACAAGGAGGTCGTTCTCGGGCACGCGCAGATTAAGGCGATTTACGATATCGGCAAGCTTGGCAAGATCGCAGGCTCTCAGATGCTCGACGGAAAACTTGTCGCGAAGGAGAGTTACCGTATCTTCCGCGCCAAGGAATGCATCTGGGACGGCAAGGTTCAGACTCTCAGGCACTTCAAGGACGAAGTGAAGGAAGTGGTGGGCCAGCAGGAATGCGGCGTCTGCTTCGCCGGGTTTGAGGAGTTTGCAGTCGACGATGTAATCGAGTGCTATTCACTTGAGGAACTTCCTCGCTCGCTCTGAAAAAACAGAGCGAGCTTGAAAATTAAAAAAAAACGAAATGAAAAATACTCTCACTACAAGGGCCAAAAGCATACGTCTTTTTGCTTTTTCTTTTGTCTCGTCGATATTGCTGGCATCATCTTCTTCTTGCCTTTTTGCTTTTGAAGAGAGTTGCCTTAAAAAGGAGATACTTATCGCGCATAGAGGAATGAGCGAGATGTATCCCGAGAACACTCTCGCCGCCTATAAAGCGGCGGTCGAGAATGGTTTCAGTTTCGAGTGCGATGTTTACATGACGAAGGACGCTCGGATATTCAGCTTCCACGATCCTGACCTTAAACGCATCGCCGGCATTGACAAGAGATGCGCCGACTGCACTTGGGACGAGGTGAAAAATCTCGATGTTGGTTCATGGATGGATAAGAAGTGGAAGGATGAGCGGCCTGTTACATTCGAGCAGATTCTTTCTCTTGCCCGCGACGGGCGGATTATAGAAATTGATGTTAAAATGGGTCCAGAGATAGTCCCTCACATCAAAAAAGCCGTCTCTCAGCAGACTAATGCAACGCCAAAGAATATCGTTTTTGCCTCCGCTCGTGAAGATACAATCAAGGCGCTGCGCGAGCAGATGAGCGATTTTACCGCTTGGATGGGCGTAACGTGCCGCAAGGGGTGGTCTCGTCAAGATCCGCCGCGTCCTGTAGAGGATGCGCTAAGGATTGTCCGCGCTTCAAAGGCGAACGGGGTAGCTCTGCAGTTTGATTCAGTTCTTATCACAGCCGATTACATAAAAACTCTTAAGAATGCGGGCTACGCCGTAAATGTATGGACCATTGATTCTCCCGAGGAGGCACATCTGGCTGCTTCGCGCGGAGCCGATACGGTCACATCCAACTGCCCAAACAAGCTTCTTAAATTTCGCCATTGAAACGCCATGTTGGATTTGATATAATAACAAAAATTTAATAACTCAAGTAAGGAGAGAATCTGGAATGTTAGGATATCTGATGGACGGCGGGTGGATGATGCTGCCTTTGCTTGTTTGCTCGATCGCCATGGCTGCAGTCATAATAGACCGCATCCGCGCTTTCCGCTGTGCGGCGAAGGTTGATCCTGCTCAACTTCGTTCGCAAGTTTGCGCATCTGTCGCCGACGGCGATTTAGATAAAGCTTTTGAGATTTGCAGAAATTCTGAAGGTCCCGTTGCGGCAGTTCTCCTTACAGGTTTGGAGAGGCTCAAAACCATGCGCGAAAAGGGGCGCGCTGAAATTGAAATCGGCGCAGGCGTCACCAAGGCTATGGAGGATTATGCGCCTCGGTCGATGAACGGGCTTGAGAAGCGTCTCGGCTCTTTAGTGCTCATCGCCTCAATCGCTCCTCTTATTGGAATGTGCGGAACTGTTACGGGTATGATTAACTCCTTCTCCGTAATGGCCGAAGCGGCAGGTCTCGATCCGGGGGCTGTTGCGGGCGGTATTTCAGAAGCGCTTATCACTACCGCGGCAGGTCTTATTATCGCCATCCCTGGCGTCGTGGCTTACAACATGTTCCAGAAGAGAGTTGAAGAGTGGAATATGCATCTTGAAGGCTCGATTGCTGAAATCGGTCAGGTCGTTGGTGCGTAAGAATCTTTGTTTCTCGTTTTCTGATTAGAAGGCATGAAGAGGCTTGGGGCTAAGAAGCAGGGTGATATAAGTCCCGATTTGACATCCTTTTCGGATATCGCCAATCTGCTTATTATCTTCTTCATCTTGACGACATCGCTCGTCAGGCCCTTTGGCCGTCAGATGGATATGCCCTCCAGTGCGAAGCCGCCGGAGCAGCAGAAGACTACCGACACGCCGACAGTGCGTCTTTCGCCTGATAAAATCCTCTTTTCAGAAGGCGAAAAGAAAGAGCGCGAGCTTACGATGGATCAGCTTCGTTCTGAGCTTTGGAAGCGCAACTTCCCGGCACTCAAGCCCGACAAACGCGCAGTAGTTGTTGAAATTACTCCCGATGTCAAGTACGAGCGGTACTATCAGGTTGCGGCGGCCGTGGCGGCCTCCGGCGGAATTATAGCCCTAATGGAGGAATAAGACTATGGCTATAAGAAGGCGCAAAAAACCATCTCTCGTTTTGCCGCTCTCTTCAATGGGTGACATTGCGTTCCTCCTCATTATCTTTTTCATGCTCGCATCCAACTTTATGAAGACTGGAAATGTCGAGCTTGAAAAGCCGCTCTCTCCCGCGCTTGAGCAGCAGGAAGCGCCGAAGTGTTCCGTGCTGATGGATAATCAAGGCGTTATCTGGTATGAGGGTATGCAGTCTTCGAAAGAAGAAATCACAAGCGCTCTTAAAGAGCAGACCGCCAAAGACCGCAATTTCATCGTTCATGTATCAATTGATAAGGAATTAGTCAAAAAAGATTTCATGCCCCTGATTGAGGCTATCAGCGAATCAGGCGCTAAAATGGTGCTCACAGGAGAACCGGAGGATTAAAAATGAAAAAACCAGATATGCTTCTTACGGAGATTGAACGCTCCATATTCGCCAAGGCACTCGTTATTTCCATCATTGCGCACATAGTGCTTTTAGCTTCCACTTCTACGTCTCTTTTTGCGGATTGGGCCAAATACGGTGTCCATTCTCCTTCATACATCAATGCCATCAAGAGCAAAGAGAATAAGGAGGCGGAAGATGCCCGCCGTAAAGCAGAGCTTGAGGCAAAGGCAACGGCGGCCGCAGAGGAAAAGGAAAAGAAGGATGCTGCAAAGATTGCCGAAAACGCCAAGGCCGTCAGCAAGGCTGACGCCAAGGGCGATGCGGCGAAGGCAGCCAAGGCTTCTTCAAAGGAAGAAACGGTCACTCCGCCTGAAATTGAACCTCTTCCGCCTAAAAAGGAATTTCAGCTTGGCGACGATCTCTCTCTTGATTAAGCCGCAGCACCTTACTTTAGGTAGATGAAATATATTGAGATAGTTCTCAATTCGATTGAGAAGGCGCATAAGTGGCTATCCCGCCGTTTGTTGGGCGCGGTAGAGTGGGTCTGGCGTGCTCAGGCAAGGCTTTCTCTTTCTCTCAGGTTTGCAATTGCATTTTTCCCGCTTGCAGTGATTGCGGCCTGGTGCGCTTATCTCGTTTCTGGCGGGTATGTGGCGGATCGCGAGTTTGACGATGCGTTTTTGCGTTATCTCCAGCTTGCGGGTCACACGCAGTCCGGCATTCGTTTGAGCTGGCTTTGCGCATTTTCGTCCGTTCTTTCTGTGCTTGCCATGATTTGCGCCGTTATGCGCAAGGCCTTTACATTCCGCATCATGCAGGCGGCGTGGGCTTTCTTCGCGGCAGTCGGTTCGATTTCGTTTATATGGCTCATGAAGGTTGGGCCAATTCTCCTTTCTGCCGATCACAAAGCTTTTCCCTCCAGTATGCGCAACGAGCAGTGGACGGGGATTCTTTTCTGGGGGCTTATTATCGCGCTTTGGGCGGTAGGTGTTCTTATTGCGCTATTGCAGCGTTCTTTGCGCAGGGAGTTTAAGCTTTATTCTGAGCCTGTAACACGCGATGCCGGCGAGAAGGTCGTTGAGACCATGAAAACCACGGTGGGCGACCGCAGGTGGAAAAGCTCCATCTACTACGCAATCACTGCGTTTTTCTTCATTCTCTTTGGGCCCTATCTTATGTTTATGTGGGGCTGGGAAGAGCCGTACGGGCTTCCTAAGGGCGGCGGTCAGCAAGTTTTTGAGCAGGTCAAGGTAAAGAAGATTAAGAAGAAAAAGCCTAAAAAGCTTACGGTTAATCCTTGGAGCCCGTACATTCTCGAGCGTATGGATATTGATGATGTCGTAACTCTCAAGGAGCTTGAGGAAGAGACAAAGGATACGTACGCTGCGCAAAATTCCGCACAAAAAGGCGGCAAGGGCAAGGGTTCCGGCGGCTGGCCGAATGGAATGGATGGTTCGGCTATCCGCTTCATAAGGCTTAAATACAACGGCGGCGACTGGGATCAGGATATGGGCAAGGGTGCCGACTACAACCTTCTTTTGAAGTTTAATGAATGGACCGGTATGAAGATTGCCAAGGATACCGAGTTCCGTGAGATCGAGAGGTTGAAATTCTTCCCGAAAAAACGCGCTCCACCTTTTGTCTTTATGACAGGGATGCGCGGCATTTCACTCAAGGAAAGTGAAGTTAAGGCACTTCGAGACTACTGCCTTAAGGAAGGCGGGATGCTTTTCATCGATAATGGTGGCGGCCATTTTGACGGAGCCGTTAGGAATATGCTTCGCCGCGTATTCCCTGGCAAGCCTCTTGTCGATATTCCCAACGATGACCCGATTTTCCAGCGTCCGTACGTTTTCCCCGATGGTGCGCCTCCGTTCTGGCATCATGCCGGCTACCGCGCCAAGGGCGTGCGCGATGAAGGGCGGCTTGTTGTCTTCTACCACCCTGGAGACATCAATGACGCTTGGCGCGATGATCATTCCGGCGCATCTGCAGAGGTTGCCGATCAGGCGTATAAGCTTGGTGTCAATGTGATGTTCTACGCTTTCAATCAGTATTACAGGCGTCATTACGAATAAAGAACCGCTTCTTTATGGAAATGGCGAGGAGATTGCCTTTCGCATGACGATAGTTGAACGCTCGGCAAAACTCGCTCCGGTTGAAAGAAGAAAACGTTTCTAAAAAAGAGGAAAGACAAAATGAAAAAAATAATTACGTCATTTGCGCTTGCGCTCACATCGCTTTGCCTCAGCGCGGAGGATCTCTCGTTTAGGGGGCAGACGGATAAAGACCCTTTGCTTTATAAACTTGGAGAAGAGATTGTTTTTCGCGTGACGCTTGTCGATAAAGCAAAGAAGAGCGCGCCTGTCAAAGGGAGAAAACTCGTTTGGGAGAGAACGGGCGATGATGGCAAGAAAGAGAAAGGCGAAGCTCTTTCCGATGAGCCGCTCGTCGTTAAAACGAAAATCGATATTCCAGGTTTCGTGCGAGTCATAGTGAACGTTCTCGACGAAAAGGGAAAGAAGGTTCCTGGCGCGTTTGCGCAGTTTGACGGAAATGCCGGCGCCGATGTTATGAACATTGAGCCATCTCCCCGCCCCGCCAATTTCGATGAAGTGTGGGATACGGCGATAGCAAAGATGAAATCGGTGCCGATGAAGGTGAGGCTCGAGCGCGTCGCCTCCCCCGATCCTGCTGTCGTTATGTCGGAGTTCTCGGTAAATCTCGTCCCTGGTGAAGGCCCCGCCACGGGGTGTGTCGCGTGGCCTGCCGCGGCAGCCGACGGCACTCTTCCGATAAAAGTCGAGACTCCCGGCTACGGCTATGGCCGCACTTATATATCGAAGGACAACGTTCTTAGAAAAGGCGGAAGCATCGTACTTGCAATTACGCGCTACGGAGAAGATCCTCTCGGTTCGGAAGAATACCACATGAATCTCTGGACGAATGTATGCTTTGCATTCTGCTGGCACAATATGACATCTACTAACGCGAACGATCAGTTCAAGATGGTGATGAGAGATCTCCGCGCTCTTCAATTCGCAAAGACTCTCCCTCAATGGGACGGCAAGCGCATTTACGTTGGCGGCGGCTCGATGGGCGGATACCGCTCGATGGGACTTGCGGCTTTTGACAAGGATGTCACTTCATGCTCCGCGCATTATTCATGGATGACCGATCTTGCAGGGTACACGAAATATAAACGCCTTGAAGGGTGGCTTCCCCGCTGGACGGTTGAGCTTGATTATATCGACGCCGTTCACTTCGCCCCTCGCATCACCTGTCCCGTGGATATGCTCATCGGGCTTAGCGACTATGTCTGCCCGCCTTCTGGCCAGATGATTCTCTACAGGCTTTTCCGCGGCCCCGTCACGCTCAAGGCGCTCCAGAATGCGGGGCACGGCATATATTACGGGGTAACATGTCCTACAACAAGTTATAAACGCGGCGCATGCGATACTGGGAAGGTGGAGCTTGTTCCAGAGAAAAAAGATTCGAAATGACAACGAAAAAAGAACCAAATCTTAAGAAAATTGAGTCTCTCGTCAGAAGCCTTCTTATTGAGCTTGGTGAAGATCCTGATCGTGAAGGGCTCGTAAAAACTCCTGCTCGCGTAGCGAAGGCGTATGCTTTTCTCACGAGGGGTTACCGTCAGAATCTCCGTTCCGTAGTCAACGGGGCGAAGTTTACGAGCGGAACGAATCACATGGTGATTCTCAAGGATATTGAGCTTTATTCCCTTTGCGAGCACCACATGCTGCCGTTCTACGGCAAATGCGCGATAGGATACATTTCTAAAGGCAAGGTGCTTGGGGTTTCCAAGCTCGCCCGCATTGTCGACATGTATGCGCGCAGGCTGCAGATACAGGAGAATCTGACGGAAGAGATTGCCGATGCGATCATGCGAGAGTCAGGCGCGGAAGGCGTAGGCGTAGTGATTAAAGCACGCCATCTCTGCATGATGATGCGCGGAGTTGAGAAGCAGAATTCCGAGATGACCACAAGTGCGGTGTTAGGCTCTTTCCGTTCTGACGAGAAAGTAAGGCAGGAGTTCCTCTCTCTGATAAAGTGAAAAGCGGCTTTTGTAGGCATCTTGTAGACAACAGGTAGCCAGTTGTAGATACGCCGCGTGATGCGCGGCGTATTTGTTTTGTTATAATTCGCATATATGAATGATATGAAAACTCCGCCGTCGAACACGGAAGCAGAACGCGCCGTTCTTGGTGCGATTTTGCTTGATACCACAAGCGGTGCCGGCGACCGCGTTATGGATTTATGCCTCACTTCCAGAATTGAACCAGAAAGCTTTTTCGATCCGCGCAACAAATCCCTATATTCGACTATGCTGACGATGAATCGGCAGTCGAAGCCGCTCGATCCGCTCACTCTCATTGAAGAGCTTACGAATACCGGCAAGCTTGAGTCGATAGGCGGTGAAGGTTACGTGATGGGGCTTATTGATAAAGTTCCTGTGGCGGCGCACGCCGAGCATTATATCAACATTGTGAAATCGAAGCATTTGCGTCGCACGCTTATTGACCGCGCCTCCGAGGTGATCGGCAAATGTTACGACGAGGGCAAGTTCCCGGATCCGCGCGTCGTTCTCGGTGAAGCGGAAAAATCATTTCTCGAAGTCGGCGGCGATGATTCATCCACGATGCCGTGGGGAGAGGCCGTCAATGTCGGCTTTAAGCAGATCGATAAGCTTTTCGAGAGCCGCGGGCAGTCGATGGAAGGGCTTTCCACAGGCCTTCAACATCTTGATGAGACTCTCCAAGGCCTTAAACCTGCTGAAATGATCGTTATTGCGGCCCGTCCTTCAGTCGGCAAAACTTCGCTTGCGATGAATATCGCCGAGTGTTGTGCGATGGGCACCGATACGAACAACATCCCTCTGCGCGGCGACGGCGGCAAGCGCCATCCCGTAGGCGTCTTTTCGCTCGAAATGCCTGTGGAGGCGCTTTCCAAACGTATGATCGCAGGGCGCGCGGGGATTAATATGTGGAGCTTGGCGCGCGGCTTTGTTCCTGCCCGCGAAAGGGGAGATCTTACCGCAAGGCTCGTTGCAGCGGCTGACGAGCTTAAACATGCGCCGATCTACGTAGATGACACGGCGTCTCTTGATGTGATGGATTTAAGGGCAAGGGCGAGGCGTATGAAAAAGCGCTTCGGTATTGAGCTTATCGTAATCGACTATCTCCAGCTTTGCACATGTCGCGAAGCTTCTCGCCAGGGCCGCCAGATTGAAGTGTCGATGATTTCACAGCAGATAAAGGCGATGGCGAAAGAGCTTAGAATTCCAGTAATCGTCCTCTCGCAGCTTTCCCGCGCCAATGAGCAGCGCGGAGACAAGCTTGAAAAGCCGAAACTTTCAGATTTGAGAGACTCTGGAGCTATCGAACAGGATGCGGATGTGGTCTTTCTTCTTCGCCGTCCATCGCGCAACAAGAACGACCCTGAAGCGAACGACCAGACGCTGGCTATTATCGATGTAGCTAAAAACCGCAATGGCGAGACTGGTGAGGTGAGAGTCAATTTCGTTCGCGAGATTACGCGCTTCTTCACTCGCGAGATTACTCCCAAGGGAGTTACGAACGCCCAGTCTTCCGAAGTGCCGCCAGAAGGTGGGGAACATTACGATCAAGACCCGCTTATGTAACGGGAAAATCCACGTGAAAAAACTTCCTCCATACATTAATTCGGCAGTCGCCTCGCGCGATTTCAAATATTATATCTTCGATTGGGACGATAATATTCTCCACATGCCCACGAAGATACGTATGGAAAGGCTTCAGGCGGATGGGTCATGGCAGGAGGTCGAAGTCTCCACGGCGACATTCGCCCTTATTAGGACCGACAGCGTGAACTATAGGCCGCCAGGAGGCAAGTGGGAGGATGCTTTCCGCAATTTCGAAGATTCTCCGCGGCGAGATAATTTCCTTGAAGACACACGCGTTGCATTGACGCGCATGGCGGAGGGCGAGAAGCCCGCTCCGAGCTTTAATGCGCTTAGAAAAACTTTGCGCGAGGGGCGGCTTTTTTCCATCGTAACGGCTCGCGGCCATTCTCCTGACGCGCTGAAGCGTGCGGTGAAGCTTTTTGTCGATTCCGTTCTTACAGCCGAGGAGAGGTCTGAAATGTTGAGCAATTTGCGCGGGTATCGCCAATGGCTCGACGGAGTGGGCGATGGCGAGTTCGGCACCGACGAGGAGGAGATAGACTATTATCTTTCAATGTGCCGCTATTGCGCCGTCACATATGAGGGCTTTAAAAAACGCATGGCGGAAGATCCCATCTATCAGGAAAAACTCGCCGTTGCAGGTAATTCATCGAAGCCGGAGCTTGCAAAGGAGTTTGCCATCCGCGATTTCGTTGAGCATATCTTTCACATGCTTCGCAGGAGCGGCAATTTAAACCGCTCTGTATCCATAGGCTTTTCCGATGACGATAAAGGAAACGTCAAGACCGTTTCACGCTACATAAGAAGCGAGCTTTCTAAACGTTTCGAGGGCATAAAGTTCGTCGTTTACGACACTTCCGACAGGTCTCTTTCAAAGGGAAGGAAAGTGTGCGTTTCCGGGCAGATGAACCTTCCCGGTTTTTGATAGGCTTATTTTTGATATAATACATAAAACTTACTGATAACAACAAGGTTTTTAAGGACCGACGAACCGATAAAACGGGGAGAGAAACAAAATGATACTTTTGCTGGGAACAAAGGCTTTTTCGCCGTTCAGAATGGACGCGATCAAGGATGCCGTCGCCAAGGCCGATCCTAACGCCGCAGGCGTCAAGATTGATGCAAAATGGGTTTACGCCATAGATGCCGATGAGGTGGATGCGAAAGATCTTGAAAGAGCGTCTACTCTTCTGAACGCGAGCGGGAAGCTTGACAAGGCCGATTTCTTCGTTTTCCCACGCAAGGGAACAATCTCGCCGTGGAGCTCAAAGGCCACTGATATTTTTCGCAACTGCTCATTAAATTCAATCCGCCGTGTTGAGCGCGGCATAAGGTATCGCATCTCAGACGCTGAAATTGGCGCATGGACAGGCGTTCTTTACGATAAAATGACAGAGGGCGTCTATACTGAAATAGCTGATCTTTTTGATGTCGACGAGCCTCGTCCCGGCCGTTCGTACGATGTTCTTACGCGCGGCGTTGATGCAATTCGCGAGGCCGACAAGGAAATGGGTCTTGCCATTAGCGACGAAGAAATGAAGTATCTGGCGGAAAGCTTCCGCAAGGCCGGCAGGAACCCCACCGACACCGAGCTTACCATGTTCGGCCAGGTCAATTCCGAGCATTGCAGGCACAAGATTTTCGGAGCCGAATTTATAATCAACGGCAAGAAAATGCCCAACTCGCTTTTCGGGATGATTAAAAATACGCACAAGAAGCGCCCGCAGGGGACGCTTTCGGCGTATAAAGACAACTCTTCCGTGATTGAAGGCGTAAAGACTGATATCTTCTTTGCCGATCCCACGAGCAATGAATATTCGTTCGGCCGCGATAGTCTTGATCAACTGATGAAGGTTGAGACTCACAATCACCCGACGGCGATTTCGCCTTATCCCGGTGCGGCTACCGGCGTTGGCGGTGAAATCCGCGATGAATCTGCTACAGGCTGCGGTTCGCGCTCCGTGGCAGGCATCTGCGGTTTTATGGTTTCCAACCTCCGCATCCCCGGCTTCCCTCAGCCTTGGGAGCGCGAATTTGCAAGCTTCCCCAAGCGCCTTGCAACGCCTCTTGAGATTATGACGGAAGGCCCTATCGGCGGCGCGGCGTTCGGCAACGAGTTCGGGAGGCCTCAGCTTTGCGGTTTCTTCCGCACGTACGAAGGGAAAATCGCCGGCGATTTGCGCGGCTATCATAAGCCGATCATGCTTGCAGGCGGAATGGGCGTTATCCGTCGCAGTCAAGTCGAGAAAAAGCCTGTCGAGGTGGGCGCGCTTATCGTGCAGATCGGCGGGCCTGCCATGCGCATCGGTCTTGGCGGCGGCGCCGCATCTTCGATGATGACAGGCACGAACGCGGAAGCGCTTGATTTCAACTCCGTCCAGCGCGGCAATGCTGAAATGCAGCGCCGTGCGCAAGGTGTGATTGAAGCTTGCTCGCACCTCGGCAAGGCCAACCCGATTCTCTCGATTCACGATATCGGTGCAGGCGGCCTTTCCAACGGTTGCCCTGAGCTCGTTGAAGCGACTGGCGGCGAATTTAAGCTCCGTGAAATTCACAATGAAGAGCGTTCGATGAATCCGATGGAGATTTGGTGCTGCGAGGCGCAGGAAAGGTACGTTCTCGCGCTCAAGAGCGAAGCTAAGGATTTCTTCACGGCTCTCTGCAAGCGCGAGCGTTGCCCCGTTGCGTTTATCGGCGTTGCCACCGGCGACGGCAGGCTCGTTCTTGACGACGAGTATTTCGGCGATAAGCCAATCGACATGGATATCAAAGTCCTTCTCGGCAAACCCCCTCGCATGGTGCGCCGCGTTCGCCGCACGAAAGAGAAGCATACGCCTGTCGATTTCACCGGCGTCACTCCGATTGATGCGCTTACTCGCGTCCTTCATCTTCCGGCCGTTGCCGATAAGACGTTTCTCGTCACCATCGCCGACCGTTCCGTCACAGGGCTTGTCGCGCGCGATCAGATGGTTGGGCGTTTCCAGCTTCCCGCCGCCGACGCCGCAGTTTCGGCAATGGGGTATAAGACTTTCGCCGGTCAGGCGATGTCGACGGGCGAGCGTTCGCCAATCGCGCTTCTCAATGCGCCTGCCTCTGGCCGCATGGCGATTACCGAGGCGATAACAAACCTCGCTTGCGCCGATGTCGGCGATATTTCGCAGATTCGTCTTTCCGCCAACTGGATGGCTCCTTGCGGAGATAAGGGTGAAGATGCAAAGCTTTACGATACCGTTGAAGAGGTGGGGCTAAAGTTCTGCCCGAAAATTGGAGTGTCTATCCCTGTTGGAAAAGATTCCTGCTCGATGCATTCCGTTTGGAACGATCCCGACGGCACGGAGCAGAAACAGGTAGCTCCGCTCTCGCTCGTGATCTCCGCCTTCGCGCCTGTAAAAGATGTGCGCCTTACGTTGACGCCTGATTTCAAGCCAGCCGTTAAGGGCGAGAAGTCGCGCCTTGTTCTTGTTGATCTTTCTAAGGATGGTTCATCTCCCCTTGGAGCTACTGCGCTCGCGCAAGTTTACGGTCAGCTTGGCGATAATCATGCCGATGCCGATGCGGCGACGCTTAAGCGTTTCTTCAACGCTATGCAGAAGGTTGTCGGTGAATCGCTTGCGATGGCGTATCACGACCGTTCCGACGGCGGCGTTGTCGTAACGCTTGCCGAGATGGCCATTACCGGCGGCTGCGGAGTCAAGGTGACTCTTCCCGAGGGTGATGCGCTTGAAGTTCTTTTCAACGAGCAGCCAGGCGCTGTGCTGCAGGTTTCCGAGAAGAATCTCGAGAAAGTGCTCGGCATTTTCCGCGCCGCCCGCGTGCGCGCGGCAGATATCGGAGAAGTCCTTCATTCGTCGCGCTCCTTCCAGATTTCGGTGGGATACCGTCTTTCCCTCGACACCGATATTACGTACTTGAGGCGCTGCTGGTCTGAAACGACATATCGCATGCAAGCCCTTCGCGACAATCCCATTTGTGCGCGTGAAGAGTACGACAATGCGCTCAATGAGAACGACCCTGGGCTTAACTATTCTCTTACGTACAATCCTGACGACAAGCTTGTGGCGCCTTCAAAGGATAAGAGGCCTAAGATGGCGATATTGCGCGAGCAGGGCGTGAACGGCCATATAGAAATGGCCGCGGCGTTTGCGCTTGCCGGTTTTGATTGCGTCGACGTGCACATGTCGGACCTCATTTCCGGAAAGAAGGATCTGAGCGAATTCAAGGGCCTTGTTGCATGCGGCGGTTTCAGCTACGGCGATGTTCTTGGGGCAGGCTCCGGCTGGGCGCGTTCAATTCTTTTCAACGATTCGCTCCGCGAAATGTTCCGCAAATTCTTCCATCGTCCCGATACGTTCTCCTTCGGCGTATGCAACGGCTGTCAGATGCTTTCGCAGCTTAAGGATATTATTCCCGGCGCTCAGCATTGGCCTTCGTTCGTGAAGAACGTCTCTGAACAGTTTGAAGCGCGTCTCGCGATGGTCGAGATTGAACCTTCACCCTCCATTCTTTTCAAGGGTATGGAAGGCTCGCGAATTCCTGTGCCGGTGGCGCATGGCGAAGGGCGCGTCTGGACCGACGGATCGGAACCCGGCATTTCCGCCGCGCATTACGTTGACGGCTTCGGCGAGGCGACGATGCGTTATCCGTGGAATCCCAACGGTTCTATCGGCGGGCAGACGGCATTCACCAGCGAAGACGGCAGGGCGACTATTATGATGCCTCATCCCGAGCGCGCATTCCGCGCCTGCCAGCTTAGCTACAACGACGGCTCGTTCAAGAAGGACGGCCCGTGGATGCGCCTGTTCAGAAACGCGTATCAGTTTGCTGTGAAGTCATGAAACGCAAGGCGCCTCCTTTTAAAGCAGTGATTTTGGCGGGCGGAAGCGGGGAACGCTTTTGGCCGCTCTCTACTGCGAAGAGGCCCAAGCAGTTTCTCCGCGTTTTCGGCGGCGAGAGCCTCATTCGCCAATGTGCCAAGAGGCTTGAGGCGCTTTCCGCCCCCGAAGATGTTTATGTGGTAACTTCGAAAGAACTTTTGAAAACGACTCGCCGTGAGCTTTCGGAGTTGTCTCCTGAAAACATAATTGGCGAGCCTATGCGCCGCGATACGGCGGCGGCCATCGCGCTTGGAGTTTCAAGCGCGCTCAGCAATTCTCGCGCTGGGGAAGATCCGGTAATAGGCTTTTTTTCAAGCGATCAGCTCGTGATGGATTCTGCGTGCTTCGAGAAAACTCTCAGAAAAGCCGTCTTGCTCGCTTCGAAATCCTCTTCAGTTGTGACGATAGGCATCCGCCCGTATTTTCCGTCTCCTTCGTTCGGCTACATAAATCCTAATACGGGAGAGTTTGTCGAAAAGCCGACTCCGGCGGTGGCGGCGAAATACGTAAAGAAAGGGTATCTTTGGAACGCAGGCATGTTCATTGCGAAGGCCTCGGTTTTCAAAGAGGCTTTTTCTCTTTACGCGCCTTCGCTCTCTCCGCTTTCCGAGAAAGTTTTGTCGCCCAAGAGCCTTAAGCGCTTCTATGAAAAGCTTGAAAGGATTTCCTTTGATTATGCGGTTATGGAAAAGCTGAGCAACGTCAAGGTTGTCCCTGGCGATTTCGGATGGGATGATGTAGGCAGCTACGGCGCGTTTGACCGTTATTTCCCGCATGACAGGGCCGGCAACGTGAGAGAGGGGCCGTGCACGCTCGTTGAATCTGAAGGGAATATCTGCATTTCGCGCTCGGCGCGCATCTCTCTTCTCGGCGTCAAAAATCTCGTTGTCGTAACAACGCCCGATGCCGTTTTAGTTGTCGATAAGTCGCGCGTATCGGAGATGAAGAAGCTTGTCGGCGCCGTAAAATGAAGAGCTCCTCCCAGAAAGATGCGCCCGTCGTTTTCAGGAAGTACAAGGCCGTTATCGCGTATGATGGCACAAACTTTTCAGGCTGGCAGTATCAGGATAATGCCCTTGGCATTCAGCAGGTGGTAGAGGAAGTCCTTGCCGCGCTTGAGCTTTCAAGCGTCCGCGTCTACGGCTCTTCACGAACTGATGCAGGTGTGCACGCCCGCGGCTTTGTCTGTCATTTTTCGCTTTCCAAACCGATTCCTCCGCATAATTTGATGCGCGCGGCCAACTCTCGCTTGCCTCCGTCTGTGCGGATGATGAAAGTTGCGTACGCCGATGAAAAATTCGACGCCAGGCTCAGCGCAAAAGGCAAGGAGTATAGGTATCAGCTTTATCAGGCAGATATTCTTCCTCCTCATTTAGCTCCGTACTGGACGTATTGCCATAGGCCTCTCAACCTTGAGGCTATGCAGAAGGCGGCATCGTATTTCGTTGGCCGGCATGATTTTATTTCTTTTGCCGCCAATCCCAACCGTGAGCTTGAAACGACGGTGCGCAACATATTTTCTTTCACGGTGCGCAAAGCAGGCCCTAAATATGTATTCATCGTGAGGGGAGACGGCTTCCTTTACAAGCAAGTGCGCTCGATGGTCGGCTTTCTAATTTCAGTCGGCAAAGGCAACGAGAAGCCCGAGGCAGTGATGGAGCTTTTGGAAAGCGCCTCTCCGCGCACGGCCCGTGTCGAGACGGCTCCATCGCGCGGGCTTTTCCTGTGGAAGGTTTTTTACAATAGGAGGTTCATATGACAGACCTGTCTGTTCTTATAGGCAAGTTCAATGTGAAGGGGCGTCTTGTTGCGCTTCAGCCTTTCGGCTGTGGCAACATCAACGATACGTACCTTGCGATATACCGCAACACGTTCACAGAGTCTCAGCTTATTCTTCAGCGCGTCAATAAAAACGTCTTCCCCAAACCTAAGGCGATAATGGCGAATATGCATGAGATTACGCGCCATTGTCACGAGAAGCTTGAAGCCGATTCCGCCGCAGGGCGCGATGACCGCGTCTGGCAGATGCCTCGCATAGTCAAAGCGAAAGATTCTCGCGATTATGTCGTTGATGATTCTGGCGATATCTGGCGCGTTATAACTCGCATTATGTCGGCTCATGCGTTTGATGTTGCGCAGGGGCCGGAGCATGCTCTCGAGTGCGGCGCGGCTCTTGGGCATTTCCATTATCTCATTTCCGATATGGATCCTCGTTCAATCACAGATCCTCTTCCTGGCTTTCATGTAACTTCGGCGTACTTAAATTCCTATGATGAGACTCTTCAGTCCGATTACGCGAAAGAGCTTCTCTCCTCTTCCATGGAAGCGCGCCGCATGGCCAAGTTCATTGAAGAGAGAAGGTCTCTTGCATCGTGTCTTGAAAATGCTCTTCAGCGCGGCGAACTTAAAAAGCGTATGTTTCATGGCGACCCGAAGGTGAATAACATAATGATCGATGATGTCACCGGCAAGGGCACTGCGATGATTGATTTGGATACAGTCTCTCCCGGGCTTGTACACATGGACTTCGGAGACGCGCTCCGTTCGATCTGCAACCCCGCGGGTGAAGAGGAAATATCGCTTTCAAAGGTCGTTTTCGATGAAGATCTGGCGATGGCTTTCTGCAAAGGCTATATGCGCGAGGCGGGCTCCTTCCTTACAGAGGCCGATCGCGAATACTTCTTCGATTCCATCAGGCTCTTGCCGTTTGAGCTTGGGCTTAGGTTCTTCAACGATTATCTTGCCGGCGACGTGTATTTCAAAACGAAGGTGCCCGGGCAGAATCTGAACCGCGCCCGCGTGCAGTTCAGGCTTTGCGAATCCATCGAGGCGCGCGAGCGTTCGATACGCGGAATGCTCAAGGGGCTGTGATTTTTTCGTCCGTATTGTTTTTACTGCGGCATCCGCGTCGTGACCTCTGGAATCGGAAGCGCAGGCACTGTACTCGGTCGGTCAACACCGCTATCGCGGTCTTGACCGACCTCGGCATCTGAGCATCTGAGCAAAAGTGCATCTGAGCTTTTCGAGTCGTCGAGTCCGA
>JAHBAE010000046.1 GCA_018384485.1 Kiritimatiellia bacterium | reverse complement strand
TTTTAGAGTTTTTGTTTTTCATGGCATATATTATAGTATATGCGTATGTAAAAAGCAAGCGGAAAATCAATGGCGCTTGCATAAATTTCTCGGTGCACCCATTAGCCCCTTGCGCCTGAGTTGGTGATTATGATATAATACGCGCATTGCTAAAAGCATGGGGAAGTAGCTCAGTTGGTAGAGCATCACGTTCGCAACGTGGGGGTCGAGAGTTCGAATCTCTTCTTCTCCACCAAGTCAAAAATGCGTTTCAGCCTGTAAAATCAAAGGCGAAACGCGTTTTTTATTGCCGCGTCAGATTTTGAAGTCGTCTACGTTCTTATTTCATAAACGATCTACGCTGCTTTTATACGCTTTCTAAGGAGCCATGTAGGAAGGGAGATTTGACGCGCGTTTGTTCGGAGAGAAATAAAACTCCTGACCTGTCGCATCCATGACCGTACGCCACAAATCGCTCTTCAACGAGATTTTCTGCCGTTCTATCGTAGCAAGTTTAATCGGCACGAGAGCGTAACTCTCGCCAAGATTGCCGATAACACAATTAGTCCGCCCCGCCATCGCGGCATGAACAGCATTGCGCGCAAGCATATAGCAGCGAATAGCATCCGTGCCGCGCGCCGGAACGGAGCGGATCGTATAACTCGGATCAAAATATTTAACGGAACTTTCAACGCCCTTCTCTTTGAAGTGTGCGGAAATCTTCCGCTTCAAATATTCGCCGATATCATTTTTAAGGACATTGCCGCTTGCGTCGCGGCGCTCAGGCGTGCCAGCGAAGAAATTCTGCCCCGCCCCTTCGGCAACTACAATCACCGCGTGCGTCTTGCCAGCCGAGAAGCGGTTCTCAAGCGCCGAAAGGAGCCCTCCTTTGCCTTCAAGTTCAAACTCCATCTCAGGCACAAGACAGAAATTGACAACCGGATTGGCGGTGGAGGCATACGCGGCGATAAAACCGGAATCACGCCCCATAAGCTTAACGAGACCGATGCCGCCAGCCGTACCCTTCGCCTCGACATGCGCATTCCGGATGACATTCGCAGCTTCCGCAACGGCCGTCTCAAAGCCGAACGAGCGGCCGACGAACTGAAGATCGTTGTCAATCGTCTTCGGGATGCCGATGACTGAAATCTTAAGATTGCGCTTCATGCACTCTTCCGCAATTTCGCGCGCACACCTCAGAGAGCCGTCG
Source organism: Kiritimatiellia bacterium (assembly GCA_018384485.1). GTDB lineage: Bacteria > Verrucomicrobiota > Kiritimatiellia > RFP12 > UBA1067 > UBA1067. The sequence continues at coordinate 7,483 of JAHBAE010000046.1, read as the reverse complement.
CCGCCCACGCAGAATAGAATGTTGATGTTCATTCTTACAAGCGTGTCGACGATAATATCCGTCGGCTGCTGGCCGCGGCTTGAGCCTAAGATGGTGCCTCCCAGCTCATGAATCGTATCAACGGCATCAGGGTTTAGCATCATAGGCTGATAGCCGAACGACGGGTTAAGCCCCGCATAGCCGAAGCGGATGCCGAAAATATTCTTAACCCCGTAATCATACGAGAGAATCTCAACAAGCCCCTTGATGACATTGTTAAGCCCCGGACAGAGGCCGCCAGCCGTCACGATGCCGACGCGCGTCCAGTTAGGGTCGTGAAAGATTTTTGACAGCGGGCCTGCCCGCTCAAACGTGGGAAGATGACCGAGCTTTTTCTCAATCCTCCTCATGTACGATTGTTCTTCGGAAACAAATATCCGCTCGCCCTCGCATATAAACTCATGATATCGCACGGGCGAAGAGATTTTACATTCGCCGAGAGTGTCGACATTGCAGGAGTACATCTCCGGATTTTCTGCAATTTTATCTAGCGCAGTCATATTAACCTCCCTCAATCAAGAACAAAATGAAGTGTGCCGCCGGAAACAAGTTGAGAATGGGAGATCCTGCGCGAGGATAATTCCCTTCCGTTCAACTTGACGCTTACCGTGCGCCAGGCGTCCTTACTTTTCTTTTCTACAGTGATATTTAAAACGCCCCCTGCGACTTTTATATCAGCGGAATCCACAAGAGGCGCACCGATCTCGTATTCGCCGGAGGCGGGATTGAGTGGATAAAAACCGAGCGCGGACAGAATGTACCAGGCGCTCATCGCACCGCAATCCTCATTTCCGTCAAAGCCTCTGCGCGACGACGAATAGCACCTCCTGAGAATGTCTCTGACACGCCGGCAAGTCTTATCATACTTGCCGATTCTGTTGTAAAGATATGCCACATGATGACAAGTCTCGTTGCCGTGGACGGAAAGATTGCCGACCGTATCCGTGCGGTAAAACTCTTTCTCAAAGAAGTAGTCAAGCTCACGCTCAAACGCCGCTTCGCCGCCCATCAAAGAAACAAGACGCTCAACATCGTGCGGCACACACCAGCGGGCCGAGCGCTTATTCGTCTCAACGTACGCACGAGTATTCCAGTTGAGCTTATCGGGATCTACCCACGAACCATCGCGATTGCGCGGCAAGAACGCCCCCTCAGAAGCATTCCAGAGATTCGTAAAATTGGCGGCGCGGGAGAGGAACCTCTTTTTCTCGCTCTCCTTTCCGAGCGCAGCGGCGAATGCGGCAACGGAAAAATCGGCAAGAGAATAATCAAGCGTCCTCGAAACAGATTCGCGAGTCTGGTCGTGCGCGACATAACCGTGCGAAAGATACCACGTAAGCCCGCCGCGCGTCTCGGGACAGCCGGGGATGTCGCCTCCGTTATCGTCCCAATCGCGCTTCATGTCATCAGCCTGCGGAACATCGGCATTTTTTAGCACCGCCCTGAACGCCGCCTCCGCGTCAAACCCGCGAAACCCTTTTACATACGCCTCGGCAAGGACCACCGCCGCAGGGTCGCCAATCATAACGCCTGTATACCCAGGGTTCGGCCAAATGGGCAGCCAGCCACCATAGCGGTACATATCGACCAACGACTGCATCATCTCATCTACTCTGTCCGGCACGAGAATGGTTAAAAGCGGATGTTCGCTACGATAAGTATCCCAAAGCGAAAAGCAGCTGTACCCCGGGCCTTTGCGGAACGAATCATCAACCGCGCTATAATACGTGCCGCAACGTTCCGAAAGTTTTCGAGGATACAAAAGAGAATGATAAAGCCCAGTGTAGAAAATCTTCTTAACATCATCCTCCGCCTCTATCTTGATCCGCGAAAAATACTCATGCCATAATCTATGCGCGGAAGACGAAAGCAAACTTACGCCGCCTTCAAGAGCTGCGCGCGCCTCCGCTTCTGCGTTCGCGGCGCTTACGAGAGAGACCCCCACAGCGACGCGCCGCCGCCCTTTCCCAAGAGGTTGCTCTATCTTCTTCCAATAGCATCCGAAATGTTTCATGCTCTTCATTGAAACGCGGCATGTTCGCGCTGTCGTAACTCCTTCGGAGGCAAGAGCTTCGCCTAGGCGAGGGTCGTCAGTTTCAATTGCGACTGAATGAGAGGACGCGGCAAGAGCATACGTAAAGCCGCCTGCCTTCACCTCGCTCATCCACGGATGGGCGTCAATCTTCTCTATTTTAAGCGGCTGCGCCAAAGGTATCAGCACAGGGCCGAATTCACCCATCCATATTGCTGGCTGGCGCGAAATGACAAAACCGAAAACCTTTTCATCAAGCGCGTTAAACCACGTTCTCCCCACGGCGTTCGTACGCGTCGCAGGTATTATATGCATCGAGCCAAACGGCACTCCCGTCATCGGAGTCATCCCGCCATATTCACTGCCGGTTCCTTCCGTGCCTATCATTGGATCGACAAACGCAAGCGCTGTAGCCAGGATAAAGAACATATTTCTCCCCTACTATTTCAAAAGCCTGTATCCGACGCGGCGCTGATGCGTGAGCAGCTCCCCAGCCGGGCCGAGTTTTTTCCTTAAATTCGAGATATGCTGATATAGCATCTGAATATCGCACGCAGTCCCCTTGCCGCGCATTGCCTCAAGAAGCTCCTCGGAAGAGAGATATTTGCCGGCCGCCTCGTAAAGCGACAAGAGCGCATCCATTTCGCCGCGCGTTAACCTTTCGGCAAAATTTTCGCCGTCCGTCACCACGAGAGAAGCGACATCGACTTTAATGCGCCCAAGCTTAAGCTCCGCCGCGCCTTTTGTCGCGCCACCCTCCGCCGAAACCGCCTCTGCCCTTTGAAGGGCGCGCCTGACATGAGAAAGCAAAACACTAGCCGACTCAGTCTTTGAACAGAAATCATCCGCCCCGCAGCCGAGCGCGCGCACTTCATTGTCAGGCGTATTTACAGCCGTGAGAATTATGATAGGCACGAGAGAATCGCTCTTGCGTATCTCTTCACAGACGCGATACCCCGACGCCTTCGGCATATCGAGATCGAGAATGATTACATCAGGCCTCTCCTCGGAAAAAGCCTTCAGAGCCTCGAGCCCATCTCTTACGGCACGCACAGAAAACCCTTCGCTTTCAAAAAGCGCCGCATACTGTTTGCGCACGAGGCGCTCATCTTCAGCGAGAAGGATTTCCGACATTACTTGGCCGCTACTGTCGCCTTAAGTGCCTTTAATTCCGCCTTAAGCTTTTGAATCATCTTAGGCGCAAGCGTAATTGCCGCAAGATCTTTCATGGACATCGCCGGCGTCCCGATCACATATTTAATCGACCCGTCAAGCGACTGCGGCACACCCGTCTGCGGACCTACCTGCACTCCATCTGCAATTTTTATATGCCCCGAAATGCCGGCCTGCGCCCAGATAAGGCAGCCATAGCCGATTTCCGTGGAGCCCGCCACGCCCGACTGGGCGATAAGCCCGGAGTAGCCCTTCACCTTCACATTGTGGCCAATCTGCACGAGATTGTCGATTTTCGTCATCGGGCCAATGTAAGTTCTGCCGATGCGGGCGCGGTCGATTGTCGTGTTCGAGCCGATTTCAACGCCATCTCCAATTTCGACGATTCCAAGCTGCGGAATCTTCTCGATGACGATCGTCCCGTCGCTCTTGCGCGAATTTGTAAAGCCGTAACCGTCGCCGCCGAGCCTGACGCCGCAATGGAAAATGCAGTCTTTGCCGACAACCGTCCCTTCACGAAGAGTAACTTGCGGATAAATGTGGGTGCCGCTTCCGATGCGGCAGCCTTCCCCGATGAAAACCTGGGCCTCAATGATGGCGCCGTCGCCGATTTCAACGCCCTTCTCAATGACTGTAAAAGGCCCGATATGAACGCCCTCGCCGATTTTCACGGATGGATCGACTATGGCAGACGGATGCACTCCGCTCTTGCGCACAGGCTCTGGCGGAGCCAGCAACTTTGCCGCCGCCATACATGCTTTGTCGGGATCTGCAACTCGTATCGAAGCGCAGGGACACTCGTTATCCCAATCGACGGGAAGGATCACGACGGAAGCGGCAGTCCTGCGGACCATCGCCACATGCTTGGGATCTTTACAAAAACTCACATCTCCCTTGCGAGCCTCTTCAAGCCCTGCGCAGGCGATGATTTCAACATCATCACCGATAAGCGAGCCACCAATTATTTTTGCCAGTTCACTTGCTTTCATCACGCCCTCTCGCTTTCTTGGGATCGACTCCCATGTCTTTAAGAAGATTGTCAGTCACATCAAGTGAAGTAACAGAATACGGAGCCGCATTCTTGTCGAGAATGATATCATACTCGTTATCCTTGGCAAATTTCGTAATGCGCTTGCGCAGATCGTCAGTCGTAGCCTTGAGAAGCCTTCCTTCATCCTCCTGCAGCTCTTGGCGGATGCGCAGTGCCTCGGCGCGATAGCCCTGCTCAATTTTCATAAGCTGCTGCTGAAGCTCCATCAGCTGTTTTTCGAGATCAGCCTTCGCCTTGTCTGCCAACATAGGATTGCGGAACTGCTCGGCGAGCTTACGCCCCTGAGCTTGGAGAGCATCGCCCTCCTTTTTCATCTCGGCAAGTTTCTTCTGCCCGTCCTTATCCTTCTCCGAAAGGAATGTTTTATTCCTATCGTAATCAGGATGGTTCCTCACAAGAAGCATCAAATCAACCGTACCGAACTTCATTGCGGCACTGGCAGAGGCGCATGCAGCGAGGACAAGCGCGAAAATTACTGTTTTCATATTCTCAATTAACCTTTCTCTTTTTAATAAATTTCGTTAGCACTCTTTTATGCGGCACAATTAAAATCAGAAATCATACCCAACCGTAAACGAGAACGCCTCCTTCTCGGCCATATCAGGCTCTTCGATGGGCGTTGCCACATCAAGACGGATGGGGAACATGGGAAGGTCAATCCTAAGACCTACGCCCACCGTCCATGCGAACGTATCGGAGAAATCGAAATCGAAATCGTCGACGCCAACGCCGCCGACATCGGAAAAGACGGCGAAACGAAGCATCTTAACGATTGGGATTGTATATTCCGCATTAAGGCAGAAGAGCGTCTGACCGCCCCACGGCGCGACATCGCCGCGGCCGTCCGCATCGCGAGAGACGAGAGGCGCGACATTGCGGTATTCAATGCCGCGGATCGACTTGGGCCCGCCGAGGAACATGCGGTTGTAGATGGGCACTTCACCGCTGATAGCATCGATCGTCTCAGCGCGAAGACCGAGCATAAACACATGTCCGTAGCGCTTCGATACTGTGAAATAATTGCGGTGGTTGAACCCGAACCTCCAGTATTCATTATCTCCGCCGGGGGCGATGTCCGCAAAGATTTTTGTGCGGTAACCTGTTGTGGGCATACGGAAATTATCACGCGTATCGCGCGCCCAGAAGATATGCAGCACCGGCTCGATGGCCTCGTCGTAGCGGCGCTTTTCCTCCTCAAAGGAAACTTCTTTGCCGGAGTGGTCGTAATACGCTCCTTTTTCAACATCGTCAAACTCAATAAACTCTCCTGAAAACCCCACGCCGAAACGGCCGAACGGCTCCCAATGCGGCATAAACTTCACTGGGTAGGAAATAGACGCCGACGCCCCACTGCGGTAAAGATCATACTCATCATACCAGCGCATACGGCGATAGGCATCCACGGAAAGCTCAAGCATGCGGTCGAGGAAATACGGCTCGACAAGCCCGATTTCGGCACTCTGATAACGCGGGCCCCACGCCACGTACGCGCGAGCCTTCTGGCCGCCGCCGCGGAAAAGTTTGCTGGGCGCGAACAGATCAAAGTTGTTTTGACTTACTTCCGCTGAAAGATAAACGGAATCAACCGAACTTGCGCCGATGCCAACCATGAACGCGCCTGTATTTTTCTCTTCAACCTCATAGACAAGATCGCGGTATTCGGCGCCGTTTTCATCCTTGCCGAGATTCGTCTTTTCAAGATTATACCCTACGCGCGCAAAATAACCGAGATTCTCCAGACGCTTTTTTGAGCGGTCCGCCTGATCTTCAAGCATGCGGTCGCCGGGAGAAAGACGTATTTCGCGGCGGATTACACGATCTTTCGTAAAATCGTTTCCGCGAATTTTAACTTCATTTATCCTGACGGGAACGCCCTCGGTAACCTTGAATACGACATCCACCACTCCAGGCGATGCCGCAGGAATGCAAAGGACATCCACGCGTGTATCGGCAAGACCGCGATCGCCTGATCCTACAGTAACTTTTATGCGGTGAGCTGCCTCATCAAGCACCTTTCCGCCGGCAATGGCGCCCGTTTCAGGAAGCTCGCTCCTGTCGCGCACGGCCTGCTCAGGGTACTGCTTAAGCCCTTGAATCGACATATTGCCAATCTTGTAAAGCGGCCCTTCTTGAATGTTGAAGACAATATCCTTTTCATCGTCGCCCACTTCAACTTCCTCCGGGCCCGTAACCACAACATCGAGAAAACCGTGATTGCGGAAGACCTCAGCTATCTTATCGCAGCATTGAGCAAGCGCATCCTTTGAAGAGGGAGAGTCGGAAAACCAGCCTATAGGGTTCCACCACGGATGATCGCCAATGGCATCGCGCAGCTCCTTTTCGTCAAAAGCGCCTTCCTTTTCCTCTCTGAACGGCATCATTGCATAACTTATGCCGCGCTTCTCGGCATAAGTTGCTCCTGAAAAAACAAAATTCCTGATTTTACGCCGCTGCCCTTCATCAATCAAAAATGAAATCTTGGCGTTATTACCGGAAATGATTTCAACTCGCGGGACGACTTTCGCATCTGCGAAATTTTTCTTACGATATGCGAGGCGAATCCTTGACGCAGCCTCCGCAAGATCAGACTCGCCATAGAGCGAGCCATCCTGAAGCCCCGCTTCTTTAGCTATTTTAGATTCAGAGAAAAACTCGTTGCCTTCCAAAACGAGCGGTGCGTTATAACGCACTTTGCGCTTAACGTAGAACACGACATCAACTCCACCGTGAGCATTTTTAACGGCATCCGCGGCGATTTCCTCAAATTCGCCAGAACTTTTAAGTTGCGTCACGTCACGCGTTACGATTGTTTCATCGTACTTCGCCCCCGCTTTAGTTTGGCAGCGGCTCACAACAGAACCGGAGTCTCCTCCAAAGCCATCGAGCGTTTTAACTTTAACTTCCGTTACGTCAATAGCCATCGCAACTGACGAAAGGCACAAAAAAGGCAAAATTATTCTCTTCATACTGTGAATTTTACCAAAAAACGGGCGCTTTGTGGGCGCAAGGGAAGATTCTTGTTAGCGGGGTGAAAAGACAAAGTAAATGCGACTCCCTACTTCGCGGGCAGTTGCATTTACTTTGTCGTTCTGTCTAGTTGCATTGAATCTGCCTTATCTGTAGGGGGTTGCATTAACTCTGCCATGAGACAAATAACACTATAAGTCATTATATCGATTAATTCTTCC
>JAHBAE010000041.1 GCA_018384485.1 Kiritimatiellia bacterium | reverse complement strand
GTTTAGGAGGTTTAGAAGGTTTAGAGTTTGGAGTTGGGAGGTTGGAGTTTAGAGTTTAGAATTTAGAGTTGGGAGTTTAGAGTTTTATCCTCTCTACCGCTAACCACTAAGCACTAACTACTAAGCACTAACCACTAAGCACTAACTACTAAGCACTAACTACTAAGCACTAACTACTAAGTACTAACTACTAAGTACTAACTACTAAACACCCCTCATGTGCAGCAAAATATGGTATAATACGACAAATCAAGGAGATAGAAATGGCCTGGTTCAAACCGAAAACAGAAAAAAATCCTATTCCGCCCACCAAGGCGCTTTGGGCTGTCTGCCCAAAATGCAAAAGTCATTTCGAAAAGAGTGTCTGGAAGCAAAATTCCGGTATTTGCCCTAAGTGCAATTATCATGGGCGTCTTTCTGCACGTGAACGCATCGCGCAAATAGCCGATAAGGGGACTTTTGAAGAAGTCTTTCGTGAGGTTACATATTCCGATCACCTTTCATTTAAAGACGCAACGGGCGCATATAAAGATAAAGTTGAAGCGACTATCGCAAAAATCGGCGAGACGGAGTCGATCGTTATGGGCAAGTGCCTTATCGACTCCCATCCCGTGATGCTGGGCGTTATGGACTTTTCATTCATGGGCGGCTCTCTCGGCACCGGCACTGGCGAACGCATCGCCCGCGCTTGCGAGCAGGCGATCGCCGAAAAGCGGCCACTCGTTCTTTTCAGCGCCTCAGGCGGTGCGCGCATGCACGAGGGGATTCTTTCTCTTATGCAGATGTCGAAAACGTCAGCGGCGATTGCGCGGCTTAAAGAGGCGGCGCTGCCTTATATTTCAGTTCTTACCGATCCAACAACGGGCGGCGTTTCTGCATCGTACGCCATGCTCGGAGATATCAACATAACCGAGCCGCGTTCTTTAATCGGTTTCGCTGGTCGCCGCGTCATAGAAAACACCATTCGCCAGAAACTGCCTGATGATTTTCAAAGCGCTGAATATCTTGAGAAGCACGGCTTCATCGACAAGATTGTAGAGCGCAAAAATTTGAAAGCCTTCATCGCCAAGATGCTTTGGTTCTGGGGATTCTAATGCGCGAGAGCCGTTCACTTTAATAAACAGGAAATAAAAAATGACAGCTTTTGACAGAGTCAAAATCGCGCGCGATCCCAAACGCCCGCATTTCAAGGAATTTATTGCGCACGTCTGCTCCGATTTCGAGGAGCTTCATGGCGATCGTCTTGTCAGCGACGATAGAGCGCTTATTGGCGGCTTCGGCGTTATAGACGGCATTAAGTGCCTCGTCCTTGGGCATAACAAGGGTTCTTCGGTCGAAGAAAATATGGAGGCTAATTTCGGTATGGCCACTCCCGACGGCTACCGCAAGGCAATGCGCCTTGCCTCTCTCGCCGAGAAGTTCCATGTTCCGGTTGTCACTTTCGTAGATACTCCCGGCGCATATCCAGGGCGCGAGGCGGAGGAGCGCGGTCAGGCTGAGGCGATTGCAAAATCGCTTGAAGTTTTCTCGCGTTTGGCTACTCCCGTCGTTGTCGTCATCACCGGTGAGGGCGGTTCGGGCGGCGCTCTTGCAATCGCCGTAGGCGACAAGGTCCTTATGATGGAAAACGCCGTTTACTCCGTTATTTCGCCGGAAGGGTGCGCAGGTATTCTCTGGCGCGATGGCTCTAAAGCCCCTGATGCGGCGAAGGCGCTTAAGATTACGGCGAAGGATCTTCTTAAACTCAAAGCGATTGACGAGGTTATTGAAGAGCCTGAAGGCGGCGCGCAGAAGGATCATGCTGCAGCTGCTCAGTTCGTTAAGAAGGCTGTTGTAAAGGCTCTTAAAGAGCTTATGAAGAAGCCCGTGGAGACGCTTCTTGAAGAACGCTATCAGAAGATAAGAAGCATGGGCAACTTCTTTGCGTAAGAAGCATAAGGCTGGTAAAATAAATTTTTAAATCAAAGGAATTGAAAATGGCTGAAGATAATAAGTCGAGTCTTGACGCGCTTACAGCGCTTTGCAAACGTCGTGGGTTTATTTATCATTCGTCGGAAATATACGGCGGCATTCCAGGCTTTTGGGATTATGGTCCTTTAGGTTGCGAGCTTAAAAATAACGTCAAGCAGGCGTGGTGGCAATTCACCGTCCGCGGGCGCGAAGATGTGGCTGGCTTAGATGCGACGATCATCATGCATCCTAAAATCTGGAAGGCGTCAGGCCATCTCGATACTTTTGCAGATCCAATGACGATGTGCAAGGATTGCAAGAAACTCATGCGTGCCGATCAGATAAATGATATTTATGCCGATCAGAAGAAGAAGCCTCAGCCGAAGATTGCCGGAAGCGATTTCTTCTGCCCGTATTGCGGCGGTGAGCTTACTGAGCCTAAGCCTTTCAACCTCATGTTCAAAACCGTTGTCGGGCCGATTGACGATGCCGCCAACACCGCGTATCTCAGGCCTGAAACGGCTCAGGCGATTTTTGCTCAGTTTCAGAACATCACGTCGACTTCGCGCCAGAGCATTCCCTACGGCATTGCGCAGATGGGTAAGAGCTTCCGCAACGAGGTTACTCCGCGCAACTATATCTTTCGTAGCCGTGAATTCGAGCAGATGGAGCTTGAGTTTTTCATCCGTCCCGATGAGGCGGTTGAGATTTTGCATGGCAAGGTCGTAACTCTTGCTGACAATCCCAATCTCGACGGACCTGTTCAGGATGACTGGGGCTGGGAAGTTTGGCATAAGTATTGGGTAGAGCAGCGCAAGAAATTCTTAAATGCCGTCGGTCTTCCTACCGAGCACTTTGTGGAATACTGGCAGAAGAGCGATGAGCTTGCCCACTACGCCCGCGCATGCGTGGATATTGAGTATGATTTCCCGTTTGGTCGTCAGGAGCTTGAAGGCATAGCGGCAAGAAGCGATTTCGACCTCTCGCAGCATCAGAAACATTCTGGTGAGTCGCAGATGGTTTTTGACGACCCCTTGAAGCAGGCTGCAAAGAAGATGGACGATGCGGCGCGTAAGGCGTTCATCGAGAAAGTCTCAGCCGACTGGGTTGCCCGCGGCAAGGATGCGGCCGAAGCGGAAAAGTTCTGCCTCAATCTTTTCGACGGCAAGTATATCCCTCATGTCATCGAGCCTTCTGCCGGTGTTGACCGTCTTATGCTCGCGCTTCTTTGCGAGGCTTATGAGGAAGAGAAGCTCGTCGATGAAAAGGGCAAGGAAGATATCCGCACCGTTCTTAAGTTCAGCCCTAAGGTGGCGCCGATTAAGGTTGCGATTTTCCCGCTTATCAAAAAGGACGAAGCGCAGGATAAACTTGCTCGTGAAATTTTCACGAAACTTCAGAAGAAGGTCAATGTTATGTGGGATGTTTCCGGTGCAATCGGCAGGCGTTATCGCCGCCAGGACGAGGCCGGCACTCCATGGTGCATTACGGTTGACGCGCAGTCCGTCGAGGACGGCACGTTCACTGTCCGCGAACGTGATTCTATGAAGCAGACTCGTATGACGTATAATGAATTTCTCGCAATGATGTATACGGCCTTGGAGTTCTAAAATGATTAACAACATCCATAAGGTGTTGGGCATCGCGGTTTCCACCGCCGCGATGCTTTCGTTTTTCTCGCTTTCAGCTTCTCCAATCGAACATGTGTTGCGTTATAACAAGCCTGCTCCTTCCACGGATTCCGGCTGGGAAAAAGAGTCGCTTCCGCTTGGTTGCGCTCATTTCGGAGTTTCCGTTTTCGGCGGTGTTGAACATGATAGAATTCAAGTTACGCACAATGCCGTTCTTTCGGGGCGCGAAAAGAGTCATGGCGCGGCGAATCTCACTAATGCGCTTGAGATAAATCTTGATTTCAACGCAGGAGAATATTTCAATTACGAAAGAGGCCTTTCTCTCGACCGCGCGTCGGCATGGACGAAATATGATTGCGGCGGTGTTTCGTACAAGAGAGAGTATTTTACTTCGTATCCCGCTCGTGTTCTTGCAATTCGCCTTACGGCAAACGCAAAAGGCGCCGTCTCTTTTGTGCTTCGTCCTGAAATTCCATTCTTAAAGCCTTGGAACAAGAAGGGCGATGGCGATTTTGGCCGCAGAGGCATAGTTGTCGCCTATCGCGATGGAATTGCGGTTGATCAAGAGCTTGAACGCTTTAGAGTTAAGTTTGCAGGTCGCTTTGCAGTTATTCATGACGGTGGCAGTATTACAAGTTCTTCAAATACACTTTCCGTTGCAGGCGCAGATTCAGCCGTCATTCTTTTTGCTTGCGATACAAACTACCGCCTTTCGCCTGAAGTGTTTACTTCTCCCGACAGCAAAAAGCTTGATCCCAACGATAAGCCGTCCGTGCGCGCGGAGGCGATTCTCGCAGCGGCAGTCAAGAAGGGGTGGAAGGCGCTTCTTGCCGAGCACGAAACTGATATCTCCCGTCTTATGGGAAGAGCGTCGATTGATTTGAATCCGGCTATAGAAGATGCTCAAAAAACGACAGACTTGCTTCTTTCACAATATAAGAAGGGGAAGAAGAGCCGCTATCTCGAAGAGACTTATTGGCTCTTCGGCCGCTATCTTTTAGTTTCATCTTCTCGCCCCGGTTCCTTGCCTGCCAATCTCCAAGGCGTCTGGACTGTTCATAAAAATTCGCCATGGGGCTCTGGCTATTGGCATAATATCAATGTTCAGATGAATTATTGGCCGGCGTTTATCACAAATCTTGCAGAATGTTTTGAGCCGTATGCCGAGTTTAATGCTGCCTTTCGTCCTGGTACGAGAAAACTTGCAATAGCGTATCTTAATCAGCATAACCTTGGGCCGATTCCGGCTGAAGGGGAAGCTCCGAACATCTGGTGTGTGGGAACTGCCGTTTATCCTTATGTGGTCGAGGGCGGCCCAGGAGGGCATTCAGGTCCGGGAACTGGAGGTTTGACGACGAAACTTTTTGCAGATTGGTATGATTATACTCTTGATCGCAAGGCGCTTGAAAAGTACGTATGGCCTGTTGTGCATGGAATGAGCGATTTCTTTGTGCGCTCAGTTATTGAGACTAACGGATTGTATCTTTCAAAGTTTTCCGCTTCTCCCGAGCAGATGGTAGGCAAACTTGAAGATAATTTCCGCTGGGGGGTGGACAAGGCTCAGTATTACACGACTACCGGCTGCGCGTTCGACCAGCAGATGATTTACGAGAATGGGCGCGATCTTCTCCGCTTTGCCAAAATTCTAAGTCGTGAAGATGATCCTGTTGTGAAGAAAGTTCGCGCGCAGATTGATAAATACTGCCCAGTTGAAATAGGTGCAGACGGGCAGATAAAAGAGTTTCGCGAAGAGGTGCACTACGCCGATATAGGTCAACGCCATCACCGCCATATTTCGCAGCTCGTAGGCCTTATGCCGGGCACAATCATTAATAGAAGCACTCCTGAGTATCTTGCCGCCGCTCGCAAGACGCTTGATTTAAGAGGTGATCAGTCGACTGGCTGGGCTCTCGCCCACAGAATTTGTGCCCGCGCGCGTGCGGGCGACGGGAACAGGGCGCACAAGCTTATTGGGAACCTCATATCTACGCGCACATACAACAATCTCTGGGATGCGCATCCTCCATTCCAGATCGACGGGAATTTCGGCGCGACGGCGGGCATTGCCGAAATGCTTATTCAAAGCCATGCAGGGTTTATTGATTTGCTTCCTGCGCTCCCTGCGGCATGGAAGAAGAAAGGTTCATTCCGCGGCCTTTGCGCTCGCGGTGCATTTGAGGTCGATTGTGATTGGGCTGACGGCAAACCTGTGCGAGTGGTGGTGCGAAGCCGCAAGAATCTCAAAGCTGATGTTCGCTTTAACGGCGAGAAGGTTTCTTATGAGGCAAGGTCATTATGATTCTTAAAAAGAAAGGTTAAAAATATGAAAATTGGTTTTTGGGGTGCAGGTGAAATGGCTGAAGGGATTCTTTCCGCCATTCCTTCGAAGAAGAGTGTCATTATGGCCGAGACAAGGGAGGAAAGAGCCGCGGAGCTTAAGAAAAAATACGGCGTATCGACGACTCCCTCCGTTGCCGAAGTTGCTAAAAAGGCAGATTTGATTTTCCTCGCCGTTCGCCCTGCGCAAGTTGCTGATGTGGCAGAGGCCGTAAAAGGCTCCATCAAAGAGGGCGCAACGATCGTTTCGATCGCGGCGGGGAAATCGCTTGCCGTTTTGCGCCGCGCTTTCGGGCCGAAAGTCGCGCTCATTCGCGTGATGCCTAATCTCGCTCTTAAAGCAAATGCAGGCATGTGCGCAATTGCTCCAGCACGCGGAGTTTCGAAAGATGTTCTCGCTGCTGTTGAAAAAATTCTTTCAGGTGCCGGGCGCACAGTGATTCTTCCTGAAAAATGTTTTGATGCCGTTACGGCGCTTTCAGGCTCCGGGCCTGCATATTTCGCATACATGATGAAAATGATGGCCGAGGGCGGCGAGGCGCTTGGGCTTAAAAAGCAAGTTGCGCGCCTTTTGGCGGAGCAGACGATGTACGGCACGGCGAAATTCCTCCGTGAAAGCGAGATGGATCTCGATAAGTTTATTCAAGGCGTCTGTACGAAGGGCGGAACGACAGCGGCTGGAATGGAGCATCTTTCCAAACCGCCTTTTGGTGCTGCCGTTCAGAAAACTCTTGCGGCGGCCGCAAAGCGCTCAAAAGAGCTTTGCTGATTTTTTGAGGGCGTAAAAAGTGAAAATCGGAATTTACGGCGGCAGTTTTAATCCTGTTCATTTCGGTCACGTCTCGCTTGCACGGCGTGCGATAGAGGAGCTTTCGCTCGATAAACTTCTTGTCGTGCCTGCATCTGTAAGTCCTTTTAAGACGGGTGAAAATTTTCCCTCAGGCTTGTGGGACCGGGTAGGGCGCGTCAAAGCGGCATTTGCTGATGTTGAAAAGGCGCACGTTGATCTTCGCGAGATTGAGCGCGGCGGCGTCTCCTATACGATTGACACCGTTTCTCAAATTGCCGAGGAAGTGGAAAAGGAGTCTCCCGGGAGCACTCTTTATTACATAATAGGTGAAGATTCCGTTTCTGGCCTTGAGCGTTGGAAAGATTACTCAAAACTTAAAACTCTCGTTAAATTCGTCTCATTCCCTCGAACGAAAGAATCGTCTACGGAAATACGCGAGATTTTCTCTTCTGCAGGAGTTGTTCTAAATCCTGATGCAAAAATCGCAGCAGCCGTTGAAAAGGGAGTTTTGAGAAAAAATGCCTACTGCCCGTGCAGGCTTCAGAAATTGCCTGAGTTTTTCTGCCCGTGTGAAGAATTTAAATCTCAGCTTTTAGACCCTTCGTTTAAGGGATTTTGCCATTGCAGGCTGTACATGAAGCCGTGAGCAGTTTCTTCGACAGATCGCAATCTCTTTTGGGCGCTGAGGAGTTTAATCGCCTTGCAGCGGCGAAAGTTGCCGTTGTTGGCGTTGGGGGAGTCGGCGGTTGGTGCGCTGAAGCGCTTGTGCGGACGGGGCTTGGCCGCATTTTGATAATTGATGATGATATCGTCGATCCTTCAAATGTGAACAGGCAAGCTCCAGCTACAGCCTTGACTCTCGGAAGAGTAAAGGTAGAGGCGATGAAAGAGCGATTGCTTTCAATCAACCCCGATTGCGAGGTCGAAGCCCGTAATGAGCGTTATACTGGAGGCTTCCCTTTTGATGGGTGCGATGTTGTTGTTGATGCGATAGATAGCGTTGACTGCAAGGCTGAGCTTATTCTTTCAGTTACATCTTCCTGTTCTTCGCTTATTTCATCAATGGGCGCGGCATTTCGTACTGACCCAACTAAAGTAACTGTTTCGCGCTTTGAGAAAGTTGAAGGGGATGGTCTTGCAAAAGCTCTTCGCGGCAGATTTAAACGTCTCGGGCGTTTCCCTGAAAAGAAGTTTTTCTGCGTATGGTCGACGCAGCCGTTATGCCGCGCTCCTCATAAAGACGAATGTAAGGGTAGCTCTATGGTAGTAACGGCAACATTCGGAATGTGCCTCGCTTTTCAGGCGGTGAATCTCATAACGGGCAAATGCGTTGACGGGAAAAATAAGATATAAAAGAGGATTGATATGAAGAAGGGTGCGATTTTTTTCGATTTAGATGGAACGCTTTTTGATACGCGAGATGATCTTGCTGGTGCGGTAAATCATCTTAGAGCCGATTTAGGGCTCGAGCCGATAAGCGTAGAGAGCGTTATTTCAAATGTTGGAAACGGTGCGCGCTTTCTTCTTAAAGAAACTATTCGCGAAGTTGATGCGCCATTTGAAGAGTTATGGGAGAAGTTTTCAGTCCGCTATCGTGAACATTGCTGTGATAAATTACTTCCTTATCCTGCCGTTGAAGAGACGCTTGAGGAGCTTGTGCGGCGCGGTTGGAAATTAGGAGTAAACACAAATAAGCCGCGTTTTGCCGTTGACTTGATTTTAAAGAAGTTTTCTTTCGGCAAGTTTTTCGGCGAGGCTGTTGTCGCGGGCGGAGAGGGAATTGCTCTCAAGCCCGATCCACAATCTATCCGCGAATGCGCAGCGAGAATGGGAGGGCACACACTTTCCTTGTGCGACTGGATGATTGGAGACAGTTGGAACGATATGCGTTGCGCAGAGGCATCGGGCGTGCGCGGCGCGTTTTGCGATTTTGGTTTCGGCAAACTTAATGATTCGCCGTTCGACTTGCGCCTTAGTGCTTTCAGCGAAATTCCCGATGCGCTTGATGCGTTTGGCCTTAGAAACTCTTGATTTTGGCTTTTCTATTCACCATCTCCATTTCGCGTGGCGCCAGAGCCATGCAAAAAAGATTTGACGATATATGTTGTCGATAAGGAAATCTTTCCTGTGAAAAATAAGGCGTATAAGATTGTATGACGGATAAAGCGAACCGATGAGCCAGAACAGCAACCGTTTGTAAGCGCCGCAGACTTTTTTATTCGGTTTTTTTAGAATGAAATCGTAATAATACCTAAACCACACATAATATAGTGGTCTCCATCCGGGAAAATTCGAATTGAACATTGACCCGATTCCGTTAAAATGATACACCAGGCCGTTCGCAGCTTCTTTAGTCGGCATCATGCAATCCCAATATTCCGGAATAAGCCTTGCATCATCACGGCAGAGGTAGTTGAGGATATCTTGATCAACGAAAAACGGCGTTCCCCATTTCGCCACAAATGATGCCGCTTTTTTAGGGAGATTTATTTCGCGAAGTCTCTTCAGATTCATCAGTGCAACACCCGCACATGCATATTTGCTTTCGTCAAAATCAGGATTCCACTTTGAGTACAGATGCACTCCGTGAGTAATGGAAGGGATATCTTTGCACCACAGCAATGAAACTGAATCATCCCGCAAGGACCACAATTCCGAAATATCACGAAGCCAAAGAGTGTCTACATCCGCATAAAGAATCCAGTCAAAATTAAAAATATCACAGAGAAAAAGCCGCAGAAAAGTCGCGTGAGAATTTTTGTATGCAGCGAAACGGGATTTGATAAAATTCATGTCAGGCTCGTGAAACTCTGGCTTTTGAGCGCCGTATTCTTCCGCCATGGAAGTAACAATAGCTTTGTCCTCTTCCGTCAGACCTTCTGAGAGTATGTGAAAACGCAGGCGTTCTTTATGTGCGGTAGAGCGTATCATGCTCACCATCGTGACGAGCAAGCCTGGTTGGTATCTATGATTCGCCGCCAACGCGATATGGATGATATTGTTTTTCATTCCATTAAAAATAGCTTAATTCAAGTTTTCTCTATGAACATTCATGCGCTTGCGCAGGCGGGGCGCTAACTTACAGCAGGTATTTTTAATGTCTCTCCGCCGCGCATTGCAGACATGTGCGAATAAACTCCGCAAATGGTTGTATCAAGTGCGATTCTCTCATTCACCACATGGTGATGATTAGGATCAAGAATCGCCTTGAGAAAATCCTCAGTCAGATACCCGTGAGAGCCTCCATGACCACCTGGCGGCATTCCTTTAGGAAGAGCATGACGCTTGAAATCAATGCTCTTTAATTGAGATGTATCTCCAAGAAAGGTCATCGCCGCATCATCATATCCGCCTTTCTGCCCCCATACGCGCCCGCGCTCTCCATTGACGCACGGCACATCGTATGAGACTAACATTCTGGTAGATCCACCCGTTTCCATTTTCATGAATGCAAATTCACTTCCAAATGGGTTGTTGTAGCGGTTGCCATTTGTGTAGCTCTTAATAAGGCTTGGTGTTGCTATGCATGTTGTCTCAATAAAGCGTTTGCCTGTTACACAGGTGTAGAAGCCAGTTGAATGTGTCGGATAGTACATTGGCGGTATGCCGTCTCGCCAGCCGTTGTAGGAGCCTACGCTAAGACCGTTTTTAAGGTCGCAACAGTGAAAATATTCTCCTTCGGCATAGACAATTTCGCCCATAGCCCCCGCTTCGTATAATTTGCGCATCTCATAACACGACTGTCTGAATGCGGTCGTCTCGTTCATTTGGTAAAGCTTGCCGCTACGCTTTACCGCATCCATAATTTTTGGCACGAGTTCAAGCTGCTCTTTGCCTAAAAAGGCAGGAACGGCGCAAACAACGTGAAGGCCATGTTCAAGAGCCATGATTGAAAGTCTGGCATGGCTGGGCGCATCTGTCGCGATATAGACCATATCGAGTTTGTCGTCGGCTGCGTGTTTGATCATGTCCTCGCAGCTTGAATACGTTTTTTTGGCACCAGTTCTTTTTTGCAGGAGTTTGCATCTTTCTGGGTTTAAATCTGTACATGCGATAACATCAGCATTGGGGTGGTTCTGATAGCCGAATGCCGATCCGAAAGAGCATACACCTTCGCCTGCAATGCCCACACGGACTTTTTTCTCCGAATAAGGTTTCCACGGGAGAGCTCCGTCAAGGTCGGAAGCGACTTCGTCAAAACCGCCTTTCACGACGTTCTTTTCAGGGGCTTTCCATTGCGCGGCAAAAGCTTGCGCCGCGAAAATAGACGCTGTAGCGGAAATGAAATTTCTTCTGTCCATTGTTATTTCTCCTTAAACTAAGGTCGCATGATGATTTTGTTTTTGAATATTATATCACATAAAATCATTTTCAACTCACACTCAGATAGACAGGTATCATCAATGGGTCGAGCAAAAACGTAATCTCGTGTTACATAATTGATACGGTTTATTTGTTAAAATCTACAGCTATGAAAAACAATCTTGAAAATGCGAGGCGGAAAATCGATGCAATCGACGAAGAGCTTATAAAGCTTTTCCTCAAAAGACTCGCCGTTTCCCGCGAGGTTGCCCTTGCAAAAAAAGATGCAAAAGGGGCGGTGACAGATCCGATGCGCGAGCGTGAGATTCTCGCGAAAGTTTCCGAGGCTGCTGGCGCGGAAAACGAAAATGCTGCGAGGATGTTTTTTACAAATCTTTTTTCAATTTCAAAAGCGTGTCAAAGAAGCATTCTGAAAGGCCCGTCTTCGCTCCTTGCAGAGATTGATAAAGCTTCCTCTCAAACGCAGCCTTTCCCTTCGCGCGCATTCGTCGCTTGCTGCGGAACTGAAGGCTCGTACGCCCAGCAGGCCGTCTCGCTGATGGTCAAGGTTCCCACGATCGTTTATTTTTCCGAATTTGAGAAAGTTTTCGAAGCAGTTGAGAAGGGGTTCTGCCCGTACGGAGTTCTGCCAGTCGAGAATTCAGCGGCAGGTTCAGTTTCTGCAGTTTACGATTTGATGCAGAAGCATCGCTTTCATATTGTAAAAGCGCTAAAACTTAAAGTTGATCACGCGCTTCTCGCGCCTCAAGGAGTCAAGATGGAAGACGTCCGCGAGGTGATAAGCCATCCGCATGCGTTTTCGCAGTGTCGCATATTCCTGAAGGAACATTCATCTTTCAAAATCTCCCCCGCGAGCAATACGGCAGTGGCTGCGAAGGAATTGGCGATGTCATCAAGGCGGGATGCCGCTGTAATCGCTTCTCGCGCTTGCGCCGAGCTTTATGGCCTTGAGATATTGGCCGACCGCGTGCAGGATGCCGCGTACAATTATACGCGCTTTATTTGCATTTCGAAGGATTTGGAAATTCGTCCCGACGCCAACCGCATTTCGGTGATGATGTCGCTCCCGCATAGGCCAGGAGCGCTTTCTGCAATTATTTCAAAGTTTGCCGCGATTGACGTCAATCTTACAAAACTTGAGTCGCGCCCTGTTCCGGGGATGGATTTCGAATTCAATTTCGTTTTTGATTTTGAGTCGTCAGTTTCAAATCCATCAGTTCGTGAGCTTCTATCAGAGCTTTCGCAGGATCCTGAGATTGAACGCTTTGAGTTCTTGGGCTCCTACAATGAAAAGTAATGCAAGCGTAAAAATACATTCTTTTCGTTGACTATGCTACACAACGAGTGTTGCGTTGGCTACCGGAAGGCGGGGAATACAAAACATGTCGCTCTATTATGCTTCGACATGGAGCAGAATCTGTAGTCGATTTTTCAACGAAATAAAATCGCACCCCCTGACAAGCATCAGGGGAAAAGCGCATTGACTTGAACGGATGTATGTGGTACAATCCCCGCCCGTTCGTTCCATAATAGGTGTCTCTCTCCGTGCGGGTGCACGACTGGAAGCTACGCCCCTGTGGAAAAACCTGCTCAGGAGTTGCATGAATTGGATCTTGAACAGAATGCTTTGCCTCTCGCAGAGGCACTGAACGCGCAGCGGATAAACCGTTTGGCGCATTTTGACGTGCCGGCACATAAAGGTGGCCGGATGAATTCGGAACTTTCAGAGTATTTCGGCAAGCTTTGCATGGAACTCGACGTGAATTCCATGAAGCCGCTGGACAATCTCGGTCATCCGGTCTCCGTGATAAAAGACGCGCAGGAACTCGCCGCCGCCGCGTTCGGCGCGGATAACGCTTTTTTCATGGTGAACGGCACCACGTCCGCGGTGCAGACGATGATCTGGGCTGCCGCCGGCAGGGGAGACAAGATCATCCTTCCCCGCAACGTCCACCGCAGCGCCATCAACGCGCTCGTCGTGAACGGCGCCGTGCCCGTCTATATCAATCCCGGCCGCGACCGTAAGCTTGGCATCCCGCTCGGAATGCGCATCGCCGACATCAGAAGGGCGATCGCCGAACATCCCGACGCAAAGGCGATTCTCGTGAACAATCCGACGTATTACGGAATATGCTCCGATCTCGCCACCATCGTGAAGCTTGCGCACAGCGCAGGCATGCTCGTGCTTGCCGACGAGGCGCACGGGACGCATTTCACGTTCCATGAAGAGCTTCCCGTATCCGCGATGGCTGCGGGAGCGGATATGGCCGCATGCTCGATCCACAAGACGGGCGGTTCGTTGACGCAGAGTTCGATACTGCTTACGCGCAAACCTGTCAATCCCGACTACGTCCGCCAGGTAATCACCCTGACGCAGTCGACGAGCGCAAACTATCTGCTGCTCTCCTCGCTCGATATCGCCCGCAGAAACCTTTATTTCAAGGGGCGCGCCGCATTCCAGAAGACGATGGACTTCGCCGATTACGCGCGCGACGAGATCAACGATCTCGGCGGATATCTCGCGTTCGGTCCGGAGCTTGTCGACGGCGACGCGGTTTTCGCGTTCGACCGGACGAAACTTTCCGTCCACACCCGCAACATTGGACTTGCGGGAATCGAGGTCTATGACCATCTCCGCGACGATTACGGAATACAAATAGAATTCGGTGATGTCGGCAACCTGCTGGCGATTCTTTCCGCCGGCGACCGCATGATGGATGTCGAGCGGCTTATTTCCGCGCTCGCGGAAATCAAGCGCTTGCATGAACGCAATCCGGCCGGGCTTTTCGATCACGAATATATCGACCCGGAGATCGCGCTGGCGCCGCAGGAGGCGTTCTACGCGCCGAAGCGCAGGGTGCCCATGGAAAAGAGCGTCGGTCTCGTAGCTGGCGAATTTGTGATGAGCTATCCGCCGGGAATCCCGATCGTCGCTCCGGGCGAGCGGATCACTCCGGACATTCTCGAGCATATTCTCTTTGCCAAAAACAAAGGTTGCTTCATGACCGGTCCTGAGGATATGAGTCTTGATTATCTGTGTGTTGTTGAGGGTTGAGAAAGTTGAGGTAGCTCGCATGGCGAGCGTTGCGAGGAGAGGGTTGAGAAATGACGTTCAGAAAATTTGAAGACATTGAGATATGGAAAGATGGACGTGAGGTTGTAAAGAAAGTATATGACCTGACGTCTCGCATTCCGTTCTCGGCCGACAAGGGCCTGAAAGATCAGATCCGACGGGCAGCTGTCAGCATTTGCGCTAATATTGCGGAAGGCTATGCGCGAAGAGGCAACAGGGAAATGATCAAGTTCCTCTGGATATCTAAAGGATCCGCTGCAGAGGTTCAATCGCATCTTTATCATGCCTTGGATCTTTCCTATATGGATCAGGCCTCATTTGAATTGTTGTATGAAAGGCTCGAGAAAATTCAGATTCGCATATTCCATCTCATCAAGACCTTGACAATCGATTCATCACGGCAGAAGTCATTGGAGCAATCATCGTCATCCTCATCGATAGAAGAGTAAATTAACTCAACTCCTCAACCATCTCAACCCCTCAACCATCTCAACCCCTCAACCATCTCAACTGCTCAACCATCTCAACCCCTCAACGTATCAACACCATGCAACCAGACCTTTGGTATACCGACGAACATACGGATGATGTGCGTTTTTCGATTAAGGCGGCGGAACAGCTCGCGTCCAAGAAAAGCGCCGTTCAGCAGATCGATATTCTCGACACGCCTGCTTTCGGACGCGTGCTCGTGCTTGACGGTGGGCTTATGATCACCGAGAAGGACGAGTTCATCTACCACGAGATGATCACCCACGTGCCGATGGCGGTCCATCCCAACGTCAAGAACGTTCTCGTCATCGGCGGCGGCGACGGCGGCACCGTGCGCGAGCTCGTTAAATACAGGACTATTGAATCGATCGATCTCGTCGAAGTCGACCGGCAGGTGGTGCTGCTCGCGAAGAAGTATCTTCCGTTCACGTCGTCGAAGCTCAAGGACAAGCGCGTCAAAGTCTGGTTTGAAGAGGGCTTGCGCTATGTCCGCGGGAAGAAGGCGGAATACGACCTTATAATAGTCGACTCGTCCGATCCGTATGGTCCCGCCGAAGGGCTTTTCACCCGCGAGTTCTACGGTACCTGCTTCAAGGCGCTGCGGGCGGACGGCATTCTCATCAACCAGCACGAATCTCCGTTCTATGCGGCGCACAAGAAGTCGGTGCGCGACGCCCACCGGCATATCGCAATTGAGTTTCCAGTTTCCACCGTCTACCAGTGCCACATTCCGAGCTATCCGTCTGGGCATTGGCTTTTCGGTTTCGCCTCGAGGAAATATCATCCAATCGGCAATCTCGACGAAGCGCGATGGAACAAGCTGCGAATCAACACCCGGTACTACAACACGGCGCTGCACCGCGGGGCGTTCGCGCTTCCCAACTACGTGCTGGATATCCTCAAAGAGGGTGAAGGGTGAGGGGTTAGTGGTTAGTAATTAGTAATTAGTGATTAGTAATTAGTGATTAGTAATTAGTGATTAGTGAATAGGGAAGAGGAGAAGGTTAGATGGGAAAATTCATTGGAACGAAAGACGACTTTGAAACGGCCGACATCGTCCTTTTTGGCGCGCCGTACGATTCGACGACGTCGTTCCGTCCGGGAACGCGTTTCGGGCCGTCCGCCATGCGCACAGAGAGCTTCGGCATCGAAACGTATTCAATGCTCGCCGACCGCGATCTCGAAGAGGACGCGAACGTTTACGATTCCGGCGATCTTGAACTTCCTTTCGGCGCGCCCGACCGTGCGCTCGATATGATCGAAGAGCGCGCGGCGGAGATTTTTGACGCGGGCAAGATTCCGTTTCTGCTTGGCGGCGAGCACCTCGTCACGCTTGGCGCCGTCCGCGCCGCCGCGAAGCGCCATCCCGGACTCGTCATCATCCATTTCGACGCGCATGCCGACCTGCGGGAGGATTATCTCGGCGTTCAGCTTTCGCACGCGTGCGTGCTCCGCCGCTGTCACGACATTCTCGGCGATGGGCGCATCTTCCAGTTCGGCATCCGCTCAGGAACTCGCGATGAGCGCGGGTTTATGTTGGACGGGCACGTCACGACGGAACTCTTTTCCGATTCGACGCTGCCCGGCGTGGTGGAGAAAATCGGTCCGGAAACTCCAGTCTACCTCACCATAGACATGGACGTTCTCGATCCTGCGGAATTTCCCGGGACGGGAACGCAGGAAGCCGGCGGATTCTCATATCCGCAGCTTGTCGCCGATATGAGACTTATCTGTTCGAAACTGAATATCGTCGCTCTCGACAACGTGGAGCTTTCGCCGGGGCTCGACCCGTCGGGGCGGTCGACGGCGCTTGCGTGCAAATTCCTCCGCGAGGAGCTCGTTTCGGTCCTCGGATAAATCTTCAATTCATTAACTTTGAAAGGAAAAATAAAATGAGCAAAAAAGTTCTTCTGATCGGAGCCGGCGGGGTAGCCGGAGTTGCCGCCGCCAAGATGGCGCAGAACCCTGAAACCTTCGGTGAAATTCTCATCGCTTCAAGGACGGAATCCCGCTGCAAGGCGATCAAGGCGGATATTGAGCGCCGCGTCGCAAACAACTGGAATTCTCAACTTCGCAACCTCTCAACCTCTCAACTTTCCGAACGGCAAACCCTCATCACCACCGCCCAGATCGACGCGATGGATGTGCCGCGGCTGGTCGCGCTCATCAGGGATTTCAAGCCTGATCTCGTCATGAATATAGCGCTGCCGTATCAGGATCTCGCAATCATGGACGCGTGTCTGGAAGCTGGCGTGAGCTATCTCGATACTGCCAATTACGAGCCGCCGGACGAGGCGCACTTCGAATATTCCTGGCAGTGGGCGTACCGCGAGAAGTTCGAGAAGGCAGGTCTTACCGCGATTCTCGGCTGCGGGTTCGATCCAGGCGTCACCCAGGTTTTCTCCGCCTACGCGCAGAAGCATTATTTCGACACGATCGAAACGCTCGACATCCTCGACTGCAACGGCGGCGATCACGGATATCCGTTCGCGACCAACTTCAATCCCGAGATCAACATCCGTGAGGTGGCGGCGAAAGGCAGCTACTGGGTGGCGGACGAGAAGGTGGAGAAAAGAGGTGGAGGTGAAGAGCGGTCGTCTCCTGTCCTTGACGAGCATGGCGTTGCGGTCGAGTACAAGAAGGCCTATGACAAGGGCTGGTGGGTCGAAACCGCGCCGATGGCGATCAAGCGCGAGTACGACTTCAATCAGGTCGGAAGGAAGGATATGTACCTTCTGCACCATGAAGAGCTTGAGTCGCTCGGCTGCAACCTCAAGGGCATCAGGCGCATCCGCTTTTTTATGACTTTCGGTCAGAGTTATCTGACGCACCTGAAGTGCCTTGAGAACGTGGGGCTTACGCGGATCGATCCGATCGATTTCAAAGGGCAGAAGATCGTCCCAATCGAATTTCTCAAGGCCTTGCTGCCCGACCCCGCGTCGCTCGGACCGCGCACGAAGGGCAAGACGAACATCGGCTGCATATTCCACGGCATGAAGGACGGCAAGATGGTCGACTACTACGTTTACAATGTGTGCGACCATCAGGAGTGCTACGCGGAAGTAGGTTCGCAGGCGATCAGCTATACGACCGGCGTCCCCGCGATGATCGGCGCGAAAATGTTCCTCGAGGGCAAATGGACCGAGAAGGGCGTTCATACGTGCGAGGAGTTCGACCCCGATCCGTTCATGGCCGAGCTCAACGTTCAGGGGCTCCCCTGGAAGGAGACGTTCGATCCAGTCAAGGTGCCTTAAGGTGAAGCCGCAGTACAGAATCGATCTCGATAAGCTCGCCGAGACCGCCGCGATCGCGAAGGCGAACGCCGATAAGCTCGGCGTAAGCCTGCTGATGGCGCTCAAAAGTTTTCCGTTGCCCGCGGCGTTTCCGACGTTAAAGCCGTATATCGAAGGCGTGACGGCATCAGGGCTTTTCGAGTCGAAACTCGGTCGGCTTCTCGGAAAAGCGGTGCATGTCCACGCTCCGGCGTACGCCGAAGACGAAATCGATGAAATCTGCGAAACGTGTTCGCATATCGTTTTCAATTCGCTCGGCCAGCTTGCCAGGTTCGGGAAAAGAGCCAGGGAGAAGGGTCTCAGCGTAGGGCTGAGAATCAACCCCGGTTTTTCCTCGGCAGATTGTCTCAAGTACGATCCGTGCTGCCCCGACTCCCGTTTCGGAGTGATGGCGGAAGAGCTTGAAGCGTTCGATGCCGCGGGCGTGGAGATCGACGGAATCCACGTCCATGCGCTCTGCGAAGGATATGCCGACGATTTCGCTGGGATGGTCGAAAAACTGACGGGGCTCATCTCCGGATCTAAACTCTCGGCTCTCTGCCCCCATCTTCGCTGGATCAACCTCGGCGGTGGAGAGGTTGTGAACGATCCTGCGTTCGCGACGCCGCGGGCGGTCGCCGCAGTGAAGGCGCTCAAGGCGCTCGGGGATTTTGAGGTGATGATCGAGCCGAGCGAATACATGGTGAGATATTCGGGGTCGCTCGTCGCGCATGTTCTCGATGTGATCCGCCGCAAGGAGAAGGATATCGCGGTATTGGACGTGTCGGCGTCGTGCCATGCGACCGATTTGCTGCTTTTCGATATGCGGGCCGACGTGCTGGAGCCGGCGCAATCGGAATCGGGACGCACGACGATTCTCGGGTGCGTCTCGTGTCTTGCCGGAGACGTAATCGGCGAATACCGGTTCAAGCGGCCGCTTGAGATCGGCGATACGGTGGTATTCGGAGGGCTCGGGTGCTATTCGTTCGCGCAGCAGAGCTGGTTCAACGGAATCCGTCATCCCGATGTGGTGCTTTATTCCGCCGCGGAAGGAGAGCGGACGGTGCTGTCCTGGGATTACGCTGAGTATTTAAGGGAGTTCTGGCGAGAAAGTTGACAGATTGCCCGAGATGTGTAATCGGCAAAAGACCCTTTTGTATAAGGGTTTAGAAGGTTTAGGAGGTTTAGAAAGTTTAGAGTTTAGAGTTTTATCCTCTCTACCGCTAACCACTAAGCACTAACCACTAAGTACTAACTACTAAGCACGTCTTCGCTGCGGAGCTTATGTTCGGTCTCGTCGCTCGGGCGTCGCCTATAGCACTTCGACAATAAAGCACGCTTATGCACGCCACCGCGATTCGTATCTCTGGTTTCGCATATTACCTCTCTTACGGCGACTCCTGCCCTCGCTCCTCACTCACATAACTCCTCCGCTCAGACGAGC
>JAHBAE010000008.1 GCA_018384485.1 Kiritimatiellia bacterium | reverse complement strand
CCCTTGCGGCCCTTCGGGTTCGCTTCGCTCAGGCAACCCGACGACTTCGTCGCGGGCGCATCTCGTCTCTGCGTGAGACATTCAACTGACGAGTATAGGTTTAAAACAAAGGAAGAAAGATACTTAATTATCTCCTTGACCAAAAGCGCCAAGACGCTACTTGGCGAGCTTTATTTCAATCGGAACAAATTGAGACGGATTTGATGCTCTGTTCATCACCTTGTCGGCATATTCCTCAGAATAATACCGATTAGTATCCGCGCGGTCGCGGCGGCCGTTATAACGGCGCAGAGCATCAGTCCAGCCTACGAAACGCCATTCCTTTCGCGTTGAAGCGGGCTTAGCGGATGTCGAAAACCCTTTGCGCGAAAGATACTTGATCGCGGCGCGGACATTCGTCTCAACATCACCTTCGTTCCTCTTGAGAGGCTTTTTAAGCCCAACAAGATTCTTCTCATCGCCCCAATCCCCCGGAACATTCACCTGAAGAGGATCAACGTCCCACGCAGAGCGGGAACGCGCGTCGTTTCCGCCCGACTCTTCTATCATGTGAGATTTCACGATGGCGGGAGAAAGATCGGGTATCAAAGACGCCTGAGCGGCCGTGCCTCCGCAGAAGGCGGCCTTATCGGCATTGAACTCGGCAGTCACTTTTTTAATGAGAGAATCGTGCTTTTGATAGCGATCATTCTCAAAACCGCGAAACACAGGCAGGACGGAAGGCTTGCGCTTGGCAATTTCGATTTTCTCCACAACATCTTCTGAGAGGTATCGGCGAAGCCACTTTTCAATGGCGACAATCGTCTTCATTTCCTCGTCCGACACAAAACGCTTGTCGATATAGAGGCAGCCGACACGGTCAAGAACAAGCGAACTCATGCCAAGAGAGGCGAACATGCCACCTGGATCTATCACATAGCGCTCGCCTATGCTCGGCGGCAATTCCGCAATTCCCTTCGCCTTGAGTTTCGCCTTGTGCGCCTCTTCCCTCTCTGCGGCTCTCATATAAATCTGCGCCGCTTCCATCGCAAGAGGCGCGAACTCCGCCACGGCAGCAATGTCAATGACGGGAGATTTATGTTGAGAGGCTTTTTTCTCTGCCGGAATCTTCTCTATCTGGCATGCAGACGAGACATACGCGGCGACATCGTCCCCGGATGCGAACACAGAGGTAAATAATATTACGCCTGCCACTCCTAAAAAAAGCGGACGTTTCAACATTTTCAAAGAAGGCGATTAAAGTCTTACGATAAGATCGTTTCTGTAAAGAGCGCGCACCGCATCGCAATCAAGCGTATGCCCGGCACGGAAGCTCACTACAGTTCCGACAAAACGATCGGAACCCGTAAGGGAAAGCGCAGCCATAAGATCAAGCGTTGCTCTATGCCAGACAGGCTCAAGATATTTCTCACCGACTTTAAAACGAGGTTCTGTGTAAAAACGGTTTTTGCCGTGTATTAGAATATTCTTATCATTGTAGCCCCAATTTCTTGTTGAGGCGAAAAGTTTACCCACGGTCTTCGCCAGGACATACTGCTTGCGAGTGGCATTTGTGCGAGCGAGAGCCGCATAGCGGAATGTTTCCGGCGTCGCGTCAAAAAGCACTCTCTGGCAACCTATGACAGTATTCCAGCGGATGGCGCAATCCACCCTGAGATTCCTCTCGCCGTCCTCCGCAGGAAGAAAGAGAAGGAAATCACCGCGCGCGCCACCGAACGCCACAGGCTCTTTTACGGTAACATAAGTCGCATCCTCCTGCGTCTCGACGATTTTCGCATGATCGACCGCTTTGATAAGCGGCACCGACGAATCGTTGAAAAGAGGCGGATCGCCAGAATTCACTTTAAGAAGCACATCATCTATGCCGAGACCTGCTCGAAGAGCGATAATATGCTCGACCATTCTCAAATAATTATGCGGCGAGCCAGACCTTAAAACAAGATTCTGCGCGCTCGTCCAGAGATTGGATATATCAACTTGCGTATCAAGCTGCTCAGGCTTATCCATCCTGCGGATCCACCAACCTTTTTTCGCGGAAGGGGCGAAAGTCAGCGTCTGCTTTGCGCTTCCCTCGAAAGTTCCTATGCCAGAAACGGAAGCTTCATTTGCTATGGTAAGGCGCTTTCCGCCAAAGGGGCATTCCCGTGAAGGCGCAAGGCGCGTCTCATCAATCGGCTGCTTGTGGAACATTTCGTACGCCGCACGAATAGAAGCTTCGCTACCGATTATTGTCCGCCCGATTTTGTATTCGATAGACATAAAAGCCCCCTCTTATTTCGCTGCCGCGGGAGGTTTAACCTCTACAGCTCCAGGACGAGGTTTCTCTGGCGCCATCACCTGTTTCCCGGAACGCATAGCCCTGCGCCTGCGGCGGTATTCTTCAACAGAAATTCCTTCCTTCTTGGCACGCTCCTTCTCTACCTCTGCATGCCTTTTCCTCATCGCTTCGATCATCTTCTCACGGCGCGCTTTCGAATCGAGTTTATTCCACTGGTCAAGAGTCATTCCTGCCATCTTCGCCTTTCGTTCCTCCCGCCCACGGCGGAGCTCTTCAACCGTAATCCCCTGCGCCTTTGCCGCGGCCTTTTCACGAGCCTCTCTTTCCGCCGCCATTTTCGCTTCGCGCTCCGCTCTCGTTTTCTCCCAACGCTTCTGCATTATGGCTTTCTCTTCCGCGGAAAGATTTGCCAAGCGGTTTCTCGAGACACCCTTGCGGGCAACCTGGTTCATGCACGAGTCTTTCGAAAGGCATTGCTTTTCTTTGCAAACCTTTTCACATTTTACGTCTATCTTGCAGACACCGCCTTCACAAGAGACTTGTTTATTCGTATTATCCGCGGCAGACAGAAAAAGAGCTGCGAATGAAGCTACAGCTGAAACTGCGAATACTTTTACTTTCATACTTCCTCCTAATTTTTAGTTAGTGACATTATATCATAATGCGACGGAATTTTGCGGCGCTTCCCGAGTTTGCCAGTTGAAAATTCCAAAATCGTGTTCTCGACCAAGCCCGCATGCGTTTTTCGCTTGCGGGCTTCATAATAATTATGTGCTTACTCAGAACGGGTTCACTGACGACTTCAACTCCCTGATGTCTCCGTTTGTGTAGATTTTCGCTGGAATCTCGAGGCCGAACGCCTTGAGCAGCAGACCGATGTCGTCACCGTCGATGTTCTGCATCCGGTAGTAGTCGCCTGGCAGCTCGTCGACCTGCCAGTCCGCGAGCGCCTTCGCAACCCTTGCGCCAGGAAGGCCGTACGTCCAGTCGAGGTCCTTGCCGAACTCCGCGCCGAGCGAAGCCTTCGTCTTGCGCTGGATGAGCCGCATCATCGTCAGCGCGATGAAGCAGACCATGAGGTGCGCCTCGATGTGCTCGCGCGTTCTGACGTAGATCGGACGGGTCTCGAGTGTTGACTTCATCTCGCGGAACTGGTCCTCGATCTGCGTGAGGCCGTGGTACTTGTCGATGACCTCGCGGTCCGGCATGTCGAGCTCCGACGTGACGATCTGGTAGTAGCCGAAGAGGTCGTTGAACGCGCTGAGCTTCTCGTCGTCGATCATCGCCGCGAGCTTCGTGCCGTCGAGGACGTTTCCCGTCTTCCTGTCGAGGACGTCTGTCTTCAGGAAGCGCCGCAGGCTCTGGCTCTGCGCCGCCGTGATGCGGAAGCCGCCAGGATTGGCCTTGAGCTTCTCGACGAACGCGAGGAAGGATGCGTTCTCGCGCAGTTCGCGTTCGTAGAACGACCTGCTCCAGTAGACGACGACCTTCTCCTTGAACTTCCGCGTCACCGTAACGTCCTTCCCGTCCTTGTCCTTTTCGACAAGCTTCACCGTCCGCTCCACGATCCTGGACTTGCAGCGGAAGTCCGCGTCTGGGGAGTCGTATCCCTGCGGGTTGATTGCCCAATCGATCTCCTTCCTCGTGCTTTTCCGCAGGCTTTTCGCGACGATGTAGCCGTTGCCTGCATCCGTGACATGACACATGTTCGTCCCCGAGTACATGCCGCGATCCGCGACGAGGACGAACCGCTCCAGCCCGAGCGCGTCGACCGTCTCTTTTATCGCGGGTCTGAGCGTGTGGTGGTCGAGCGTATTGCCGGGGAACATGCCGAACGAGATCGGGATGCCGTTATCGTCAAGGAAAAGCCCGAGCTGGACGATGGGCTGCTTGCGGTTCTCCTTGCTGACGCCGTTCTTTCGAAGACCTTTCTCAACGACATTCCCATCGGCGTCCGTCTCATCCGGATCGGGACGCGGGATCTCGAAGAAGAAGTTCGTCACGTCGTAGAAGACGACCTTCGAGCTGCGTCCCGCGCCCCGCGTCAGACAGGTGTTCATGCGCTGGACGATCTGCTTCGCATGTTTCTGGATGACGTCGAGCGCGTCGTAGACGTTGTCGTCGTTCGTGCTGGAGACGAGCGGGCGGAAGTACTTTCCGTTCTGCTCCATCGTGGCCGACTTGGACGCCGGTTCGAGAAGCCGTCCGTACGTGAGGAGCCTGACAATCCCCGTGAGGTCGTAGCCGATCTTCGACGAGAACTTGATGCTCGCGAAGAGCTCGTCGAGGCCGAGCGCCCTGAAGACGGGGTCGAGGATCGTCGCCGCCATGCGCTTCGGCTCGCCGAGGCACTTCGCGTCGCCTTCCTCGAATGTGATCGTGACCCTGCTCTTCGTCGCGCCCTCGATGTAGGGCTCGAGCGCCTTGATGAGGGGCTTTCCGGCCTTGAACGATTCGCGCAGACGTACGAGGTAGTCCGGCTGTCCGTCGTCATAGCGGGACAGGGGGCCGATGTTCAGGACGGTTTGCTTGAGGATCGTCTTCTTTCCCTTCGAGTTCGTGCCGCGATGGCACCTCGCAAGCTTCAGGTATTTCGTCCCGTTGTTGTTCGCTACTTCGATATGCATGATTTTTCTGCCTTTTATACCATTTATAGGATTACTGACGTATTATATCATATCCATCGGTGAATTGAAAGGGAAAATTAAAAGAAAATCCGCCCGTTCAAACAAACGGACGGATTAGTCAGCATAAAAGCAAGGCGCACCGACTACTCAACTGGCAAACTCGGGTTATATCATAATGCGACGGAATTTTGCGGCGCTTCGCGCAAACAGTTTGACGCAGCGAGATTTATTCGACCTGGCGAGAATCACCTCTGCGCCCGGGGAAAAGCATTCTTGCACAAAGAATGAGAATCGTGTATATCTCAAGCCTGCCGGCGAGCATAGCAAACGAATACCACCATTTCAAAGGCGCCGCCAGAAATGAATAATTGCAGGTGGGCCCAAGCTTCCCGAAAGCAGGGCCGATATTGCCCACCATGCTCGCCCCCGCCGTGAAGGCGGTAAGAAGATCTAACCCCGAAAGGGTGCCGAAAAGCGCCGTTAAAAAAACGAGCGCGAGATAACACGTTACGAACCCGGCGGCCACAGGCACGAATTTTTCACGCCCCGACATCCCGTCAATCCGCATCGTCAAGACTCGGTAAGGGTGTACAATCCGCCGTATATCAAGAACAGTCTGCTTGAGAAGGAAAATCCATCTCGCCACTTTCACTCCGCCAGAAGTGGACCCTGAGCACCCGCCAACGAAAAACAAAACGAGCAGAATCATTTGAGCCGCAGGCGCCCATTGCAGATAATCCTCCGTCATAAAACCAGTTGTGGAAATTATGGTCGTTACATTGAAGAATGCGGAACGCAATGATACTGACGAGCCAGGCGAGAAAAGAAAAATAAGAAATGTGGAAAGAATCACAATCAGCAAATAGACCTTGAACTCGGTGCTACGCCAAACATCAAGGGCGCGCCCCGAGAGTAAGCGAAAATAAAGCACGAAATTGACTGCGGAAAGAAACATAAATACGGCCGATATCCATTCAGCCGCGGGATTTTTGAACGCACCTACGCTCTCGTTCCTTGTGGAGAACCCGCCCGAGGACATCGTGGAAAACGCGTGAGCGACGGAATCGAAAAGATTGACGCCAGCCATATACAAAAGCGCTGCGTTTATTGCCGTAAGAGCGATATATATTAGCCAAAGAGACTTTGCGGTGGAGGCGACAAAAGCAGTTATTTTCTCCCTTTCAGGGCCGGTCGATTCGGCCTTCACGATACAAAACCCGCCTTCGCCCATAAACGGCATAATCGCAACGGCAAGAGCAATTACGCCCATACCTCCCATCCAATGCATCTGACAACGCCAAAAATTCACGCAGTGCGGCAAAGCCTCTACATCAGCGACAATAGAAGCGCCTGTCGTTGTAAAGCCGCTCACACTCTCAAAAACGGCATCTGTCAGGGAGGCGAAAGCACCGCTGAAATAAAGCGGAATTGCTCCGAAGAGACTTACGCCCACCCAAATTCCGCCTACGGCGACAACGGCATCAGCGGCATTGAAAAAGCGTTTCTTCTCGCCGGAAGCAAAGCGAAAGTAAGCGGCGGCCGCAAGCCCAACTAAAGCGGGAACAAGAAAAGCTGGAATAAAAGACCTCTCCCCATACAACAGCGCAACGGCGACGGGCAGCATCATAGAAAAGCCCACCAATCCGAGCAGATAAGAAAGCATGCGAAAAAAGGAAAACGCCACTTACTTACCCTTCCCCGAAAAAGCGTTGCAGCAGTTGCGAGTTGCCGGCAGGCGCAATAATGACTATGCGGGCGCCTTCTTCTAGGACTGTATTGCCGTCAGGCACAAGCGCAACCTCACTCCCCGGCTCGGTGACAAGTAGCACAAGGCACTCCGCACCGCTCGCCCCTATTTCAGAAAGCTTTTTCCCTGCCACGTCGCTTGAAGCGGAAATATCTCCCTCAACAATTTCATACCTGCGGTTGCAAACCGAATGGACGGAACTTACATTCCCTCCTCTCAAGCAACTCAAAATACCGTCAACGACCGACTCGCGCAGCGAAACTGTAACATCAATTCCGAGCTTTGACGAAATCTCGTCGTACGCGGAATTCTCGGTAAGCGCAATGCAACGCCCAACGCCGCGCGATTTCATGTAGGCGGCCGTCAAAAGATTCTTTTCCCGATCTCCCGATGCGGCTACGAGAAGATCGCAATTGCAGAGATCCTCATCTGCAATAAGCGCGGAATCGGTAACATCGCCGCATACAGTGCGTACGCACGGGAAGCGTTGAGCTATATCATTGCAGCGGTCGATATCGCGATCAACCACAATCACCTCCGACTTTGGAGAGGATGAGCCGAAGAGCTTCGCCCAGACAGGCCGCTCCAACTGGGAAGCAAGATGGGAAACGAGAAGCATCCCAACTCTGTCGGCGCCGAAAATGACAATTTTTTTAAACTCGGAATCGTCTGAGCATGTAGTCTTTACGAGCGAGCCTATCTCATCCTTTTTCGTGACGACTCCAAAAACATCGCCTGGCTTTAAAACAGTCTCACCGTTCGGCAGAAACGCCTTGCCCTCCGATTCTACAAACGCAATAACGTTCTTCCACCCGGCAATGCCCTTAAGCTCGCGCAGGGGAACTCCCGTAAGGACGCTCTTTTCGCCAAGTTTGAGAGTAAAAAGCACGTATTCGCCTGGCAGATCGATCACATTACCCACCGCGCCATGCTTCACTGCACGGATTATCGCAGAAGAGGCTTCAACATCAGGATTCAGCATACGGTCTATGCCGCAAAGAGGAAGCGACTCAGCCGTGCCTACGCGCTGCCGCGCAAGCGAAGCTGCCGTATAATAGGAGAAGTTGCGCACTCTCGCGATTTTGCGCACATCAGGCCATATAGTTTCAACGAGAGAGCATACGGCCATATTAGTCTCGTCATCGCCCGTTAGAGCGACAAGCGAATCGGCCGAACCAATGCCAGAACGCTCAAGAACGGAAAAATCAGCTCCTTCCGCCTCAATCGCCCTGCAATCAAGCCTTCCTAAAGCGAACTTCACTCTTTCGGGATTTTTATCAATAAGCACAACTTCGCGCCGCTCTGCAATGAGCATTTGAGCAAGGCGCATACCGGTAAATCCCGCTCCGATTATGAATACTTCTTTCATTCGTTTTGAAGTTCCCTATAAAATAAATTTCCCCTGAAGCGACACGCGGCGAATAAGCCAGATTCTGTTCCCCCCTGTTTCCGCAAGTGATAACAGAAGGTCCGATCATTCATCTACGCGATCAACCCGGAATCTCAAGCAGGCTCCAAGAACCTGCGCCGGACGGGCAGCCCGTCGATTCCCTATTTGATCTTGCTCCGAGGAGGGTTTTCCGTGCGCCCGACGTTTCAATCAGGCCGGTGGGCTCTTACCCCACCCTTTCACCATCACGGGGCAAGCCCCGCTGTCTATTCTCTGTGGCACTTTCCATAACGCCGGCTTACCCGGCGCCTCCCGCCTTTAACAAGCGGGTCCTCTGCCCTGCGGAGTCCGGACTTTCCTCTACCTTTAAAGGCAGCGACCGGTCACACGCGCGTCGCTTCAGGAGAAATTTTCAAAGAGCTTTATTACAGCCTGTACAGGATTCGCCCGCACATTGTACAAGCCACAATCGACTGTTCCTTGCCGAGCTTTCCGTTCTTGGAATTAGCCTCTGCAAGCTGTTCGATGCTTGGCGGCTGAACGAGATGGCAGCCATCGCAAACACCATCGTGCGTCAAGGGAACGACGACCGGCCAGCGCTTCGTGCGGAGACGCTCGTAATAAAGAACGAACTTAGGATCGGCAACCTGCTTTACCTTCTCGGCACGCAAAGCCTTCTCGGCCTCAAGCTCCTTCGTCACGGAAGCGATGCGCTCGTCGATTTCGGCGCAGAATGCATCAACATTGCTTTTAGCGGAATCATACTTCGACTGCGCCTCGTTGATGCGCTCCTTGGCGCTGGGCAGATTATCCATCGTAGCGTTATGGTTATTTTCCGCCGCGTCACGCTCATGAGTGACTAAATCGATTTGAATGGAATACTGCTGATACTCCTTGTTCGTCTTGCTCTGCGCCTGACGCTGCTTCAAATCTTGAATTTTTTCTTCAAGAGCCATAAAATCTTCTTCGTAGCTCTTGGCGCGGCGCTCAACCTGATTCTGACCTTCCTTGGCGGCCAAAAGATTTGCCGAAACCTCTGTAAGACGCGCAGTCTCCAACGCCCTTCTGCGAGGCAAATCCTTAAGCATCAGTTCAAGATCACGAATGCGACCGTCAACCTCTTGCAAATCGATCAAAGCTTCAACAATCGTCACAGCGCTTGCCTTTCATCCTTCTGGGGCAGGAGACGGGACTCGAACCCGCAACCCACAGAATCACAATCTGTTGATCTAACCAATTGATCTACTCCCGCCATTATGGAGCCAGGTAAGGGATTCGAACCCCCGACCTGCTCATTACGAATGAGCCGCACTACCAGCTGTGCTAACCTGGCTTGGTTTATGTATCAGTGTAGTATATCAAATTTTTCATCCTTCGGTCAAGAGCACGAATCAACCAAGCGATTTATCCTAAAAACGGCAGTTGGACCTCGTTGTTTTAAACACAGAGGCACAGAGACACGGAGAAAAGGTGAAAAGGTGATTTTCTATCATAAGCGTACGGGCTAACCCGCCCGTACCCTCCTTCTCTATTACACTCAAGCAATTATATCAACAACGAAAAACGCGGGCGTGTTAGCCCGCGCACCTCTTAAAAGTTGTCTTTGTCAGTTGTCCTAGTTGTTTCCAATCTAAACATTCTAACATTCAAACATTCTAACATTAACCCTTTCCCTCGTACATTCTCCCCACTCCCCGTTCCCCTTAAGAATTTTCCGCATAAGATTCTCATTTTCGTAACGCAGTAATTATAATCTTGTAAATCTTGTTAATCATGTCAAAAAACTTCAGATAGAGTTAGTCATCTCTTCATCCCTTGCTTGTAATCGGAAAGAACAAGTTTCGGTCACCGCGCGAACTCATAATTCTTCGCGCTTGTGAAGATCGACGACTGTG
>JAHBAE010000004.1 GCA_018384485.1 Kiritimatiellia bacterium | reverse complement strand
TGAGTCTGTTGCGCGAAGCCATGCAGTTGCGGGGGCGAGGGCTGGAGGACGGCGATTATTACGATGAGGCAAAACGGATTAAGAACGAAATACTGAAGATGATCAACGCTCAGGCCAAGGATCCGGGACTCCAGAAGTATCAGGACATCTTCCGTCGGCATCCCGAGAGGATCTTTCAATGGGCGGAGAATCGTAGCGTTCCTGCCGAAAACAACATGTCCGAACGCGGCGTCAGACGGACGGTCATCGCACGGAAGGTTTGTGGCGGGTCACAGAGTAAGGACGCGCTGATGGTCCGTGAGGTTCTCCAGTCGGTCATCGAATCATTGCGTCTTCGTTGTGCGGATCCAGTCGCGAAGCTGACAGAGGCGCTCAATGCCTATGCGATGGACCCGGGCATCTACATCCCCTACTTGCTCTTCCCGTTGCCAACACACAAGGCAGAACTCAGTCGGCGCCGGGCGGGGACCCGTCGCGTTTAGAAAAAGCGGGGAGAAGCCGCATATGCCTTTCAGCCAATGGGAAGATCCTGAAAGTTGACTGCGGCTTCGGACTCGACCATTCGAAAAAGCTCAGATGCACTTTTGCTCAGATGCTCAGATGCCGAGGTCGGTCAAGACCGCGATAGCGGTGTTGACTGACCGAGTACCAGGCGCTCTTTAGTGGGTGTTGCGAGATGGTGATGTAATATGGTATAATTTTTCCACTATGAAAATTAATACTCTTCTTGTTGTGGCGGCGCTTGCGCTCGCTGGGTGCACTACGGCCAACAGCACAAAGTCTCTTTGTGGCGCAAATAGCAATGATCCTGTAATCGGAAACTGGTCGCTTGACCTCGGGCTTGATTTCATGCCTGCTGCCAGCATGATTGTTTCGCGCGATTCCTCTGGAACGCCTCAGGCGCTCGTCCTTTGGCGCTGGGCTTCTCCGCTCTACATGAAAAATGTTAAGATTTGCGGCAACAAGTTCTCCTTCGAACATCCGTGGGGTCGCAAAGTTTGCGGTTTTGTCCAAGGCTGCACTCTCACGGCAGTTGCCAAAAGAATGGATGGAACTGTTGAAGCGTCCATTACAGGTAGGCGCAATCCTGAAATCTGCTCCGGCGTTGACACGAAGAATGCCAAACTTGGCGAGGGGATAGACCTTCTCAAGAATGGTCTTTCTGACTGGGTGGCGATGAGCTCCTCTGGTCAGATGGGCTGGAAGATCACCGAAGAAGGTGGCCAGAAGATTCTTTCCAACAAGCTCGCCCGCGATAGCAAGGGCAAGATTGAGATAGGCGGCGTGAACATCAAGACGAAGCGCGCTGATTTCTACGATTTCAACCTTGAATACGATGTGCGCGTCCCTCAGAATGCAAACTCCGGCGTCTATCTCCGCGGCCGTTTTGAAATTCAGGTCGTAGATAGCTTCGGCAAGGAAGTTGACTCCCACAATATGGCCGCATACTACGGTCGCGTCGCTCCCAAGGTTGCCGTTGAAAAGAAGCCTGGCGAATGGCAGCATGTCAGCGTTACGCTCTACAGGCGTCATCTCACGGTAGTTCTCAACGGAACTACGATTATTGAGAATGCTCCCGTCGTCGGTGTGACTGGCGGTGCGATTGACGCAAACCTCTTTGCCGCCGGCCCCATTTATCTCCAGGGCGATCATTCCGATGCCGATTTCAAGAACATGATTCTTCGTCCAGTTATCGACTGATTATTTTTTAAGGGGTTTTATGACGGCTAAGAAACCAATTCAGGTGCCCGAAGCGATTGCTGCGGGCTTTGCACCGCGCCCAAGAGACGCACACAAGCGCTCTGTCGGCGTGGTGACGCTTGTCGGCGGGTCAGGCCGTTATATACATGCCCCTATAATTGCCGCGCTCGGCGCGCGTTCTGCAGGTGCAGGGCTTGTGCAGCTCGTCGTTCCCGATGCCTCGCGCATCGCGGCGGGCGCACTCGTTCCAGAAGCTACATTTACGAAGCTTACTGCTAATTGCGTTCCGCCGCGCGCCGATGTCACGGTGATCGGCATGGGGCTTGGAGTTTCTGTTTCGACAGAGCTTATAGTCTCGCGCCTTCTTTCTGGTGCGCACGGGCGCTTTGTCATAGATGCAGATGCTCTTACGATTCTGGCCGCATGGTACGGGCGTACGGATGGGTATGATCCGGCAAAAGGGCAGGAGCTTATTTTAACGCCTCACGAAGGCGAGGCGGAGAGGCTGCTTGGCTGGAGCAGGGAGAAGGTGCGTGCCGATAGGGTTGCGGCAGGGCGCGAAATTGCGTATCGCTATGGGGCTACTGTCGTTCTTAAAGGCGAGCGGACGCTCGTTGTTTCGAGCGACTCCGAGCGCATCTATGAGAACATGACGGGCAACCCTTTTATGGCGCTCGGCGGGATGGGCGATCTTCTTTCCGGTGTTATTGGAGCGCGTTGGGCGTATAGGCAGGCAGATCCTTTCATTGCCGCATCTTCCGCCGTTTGGCTTCATTCGGCCGCGTCTGATTCAATTGTTGAGGAAGCTAAAGATCCATCTCTTGTTGCCACAGCTTCCGAGATTGGTTCTTTCCGTGTTAGGCTTGATGCATCGCCTCTTTCGTAAGATAGCGGCGCATATTCGTCACTTTTTTCATCTATCAGAAACACTTTCTTTTATATGAAAAATTTTATTTTTCTCCTTTTTCTTTCTATCGCCTCGTTTTCTTTTTCTCGTCCCTTTGATATTGGAGAAGCGTCAGAACAGGAGGCGTTCTGGAATTCCGATCCCGTTCTTTTCGTAAAAAACAATTCCGACGCCTATTTCTCGTTTACAAGTGAAAATCGCGATTGCGCCGACACTCGTTATTACGGAGGAGTTCTTTTTTCAGGTTTGCCAGCCTTTGAAACGCGTGTGTATTTTGCTGAAGGAGGCGGAATTTCAAGAATCGAGGTAATTCTCTTTACGAAAGGCGGCGCGGAGACTTTCGAGTTTGGAACTGATGCGCAAGGCAGGCGGTTTAGGCGAAGCGTGAGGATAGATAAGGATATTACGAGGAGCGGCTTTTTCGAGCTTCTTGAAAAGGTAAGAGGATTTCTCGGTGAAGGCTCAAAATCTACGCCTCCCGTAAAGACAGAAAAAATAAAGAACAAATCGGCTTACGTCAAAAGCCAGGTGTGGAAGAAAACGAAAAATTCCACGTGCGCTACTTTGACGTGGAGTTACTCGCAGAGGGGGCAGGATAAGGCGAGTTTTTCCCCAGGTTTTATACGCGTTTCAATCGACGGGCCTAAGAAACTTTCCGTTCCTTCGAAAATAAGCGGTGCAAAGGTCGCAAAAAGTGAAAAGAAGATTTCCGAGAATGTCATAAAGGATTCTCGCGGAGATGTATTCATCGATAATGTGCCGATGGTAGATCAAGGGCAGAAGGGGTATTGCGCCGCCGCAACGGCTGAGAGAGTGCTTAAGTATTATGGGCTTGATGTTGATGAACACGAGGTGGCGGAGGCGGCGGGAACCACGGCGGAAGGCGGAACGGAGATTCGCGCGATGAAGAAAGCGATAGAGGCTATAGGAAAGAAGTATCACCTTGCCACAAGCGTCATATACGGCGATTTCGATGCCGATGTCCGCGATCGCATCGATAATATTGAAGATGAGGTTAAAAATTACAACAAGGCGGCAAAGAAGTTGAACTTTCCGCAGATTGAGGATAGCGTTTATATTAAGCGCACGGGAAACGTGATTACATATTCGCCGTGCGCGGCAAGATCTGCAATGAAGGCGGAGGTTCTTAAAGACATGAAGGTTAATGGACCGCAGCGTTCTAAATATATGAAGTTTCTTTCGGAGGTGCGCAAGCAGATTTCACTTGGCGTGCCAGTCCTTTGGAGCCTTGAGCTCGGAATTTATCCGGAGCCTGGGCTAATGCAGTCGAGAGGCGGTCACATGCGCCTTATAATCGGTTATAACGATAAGAAGAAAGAGCTTCTTTATTCCGACAGTTGGGGCGCAGGGCATGAGCTTAAACGCATGCCTGCCGATTGGGCGTTTTCTGTCACCCGCAGTGCTATGTACATGAAGCCTACAAAACGATGAAAAAGACTTTGAAAAGTTTAGCAAGGGAGCTTTCTTCCGAAGAGCTTGCCTCGATGATTGATCACACATTTCTTTCGCCTGCCGGCGAAAAGGGAGCTGTAAGAAAGCTTTGCCGCGAAGCGAAGAAATATAATTTTGCATCCGTATGCGTAAATCCGTCTGAAGTGAAATTAGCTGCGCATCTTTTGAAAGGCTCGTCGGTCGCGGTCTGTACGGTGGTAGGTTTTCCTCTTGGGCAGAATGCGACGCGCATTAAAGTTGCCGAGGCGATTGCGGCCATCGAGGACGGGGCGAGCGAACTTGATTTTGTCATTAATCAGAGGCTTTTAAAGTATGATCCGTTTGGTCCTGCTGGGTGCAAGGCGGAGCTTGTTGAGCTTGTTGCAGCGTCAAAGCGGGCTGGGGGCGAGGGTGTTGTTACAAAGCTTATTCTTGAGTGCTGCAATTTGACTGATGAGGAGATTTCTCTTGCGTGCACGCTTGCGAAAGATGCAGGTTTTGATTTTGTAAAAACTTCCACAGGCTTCGGCTCTGGCGGAGCGCGCGAGGAGGATGTGCGCCTTATGCGCAGATGCGTCGGCAAGAAAATGGGAGTTAAAGCTTCGGGCGGCATTCGCACGCGCGAGGATGCGTGCAAGATGATTGCCGCCGGTGCGAGCAGAATAGGTTGTTCTTCTTCTATCAAGATCGTGAGGGGGAAAAATGAGGTTTTCTAAAATTATCGAAGAAGTTCTCGATGAGGTTCTTCCAAAGGGAAATGATAGGCCGGCGATTCTTTCTCAGGCGATGCGATATGCCGTAGGCACTGGCGGCAAAAGAGTGCGTCCGCGCATTTGTCTTGCGGCGGCTCTTGGGGCGGGAGGAGATATTGAAGACGCCCGCTATCCTGCAGCGGCGATTGAGCTTCTTCACAATTACACTTTAGTTCATGACGACCTGCCTGCGATGGACAATGACGAAGAGCGGCGCGGTATGATGAGTGTCTGGAAAAAGTTCGGCGAAGCAAATGCGATTTTGGCGGGCGACGCTCTTCTTGCGCTTGCTTACAAGACGGCCGCGCTTTCTCCGCGCAATGTCAAGCGCATAATAGAAGAGCTTGGCGAGAAGGGCGTGGGCGTCGTTCAAGGCCAGGTGGAGGATATTGAGGAGATTAAGCGCGATATCGACTTTATCTATCTTCACAAGACGGCTGACCTTTTTATTGCTTCCGCCGCTATGGGGGCTCTTGCAGTTGGCGCAGATGAGGAACTTGTTGGGAAGCTAAAAGAGTACGCTTTAAATCTTGGTCTTGCTTTTCAGTATCAAGACGATCTTCTTGATGGAGATTCTCCTTATGATCTTGAGAAAACGCGCTCGTTAGCGGAAGAATCCACAAACAAGGCTATAGATGCATTGCAAGGCCTTCCGGGGGATCTCTCGGAGCTTATTAGATTGGCGGAATCTCTCCGCGGCAGACAAAGATAAGAGTGTAGTAGTTAGTAGTTAGTAGTTAGTGACACAAAAAACTTTGCGTACTTCGCGCACTTAGCGTGAGCTAAAAGTCGGAGGGATTGTTATGACTCACGCCAAGTCCGCCAAGTCCGCAAAGTATGAGTATCCCCTAAAAAACTTCGCGGACGCTTTCGTCCGCAAAGTTTTTAATTTTTATAAATGCGGGGTAAGGGTTGGGCGTTATCCAAGAAGTTTTATGTCATCATCGATTGTTCCAATGCCAGCGATGCCGAATTTGCTTATAAGTAGATTCGTGACGTTTGGCGAAAGGAACGCAGGTAGTGTTGGACCTAAATGGATATTTTTAACTCCAAGATATAATAGCGCTAAAAGGACAATGACCGCTTTTTGTTCGTACCAGGCGATATTGTAAGAAATAGGCAGTTCGTTAATATCGGCAAGTCCGAACGCTTCCTTTAGTTTTAGCGCAATTACTGCGAGCGAATACGAATCATTGCATTGGCCGGCGTCAAGAACGCGCGGGATGCCGTTGATATCGCCTAAATCAAGTTTGTTGTATTTGTATTTAGCGCATCCTGC
Organism: Kiritimatiellia bacterium; assembly: GCA_018384485.1. Taxonomy (GTDB): domain Bacteria; phylum Verrucomicrobiota; class Kiritimatiellia; order RFP12; family UBA1067; genus UBA1067. The sequence goes on along the minus strand of JAHBAE010000004.1, from coordinate 6,121 downwards.
TGTAAGAATTACAGTGTCTTTGGAAAGCCGTTTGGCAAACTCCGTGTAGTATTCTCGGTTTTTCATTCTTCCATCGCACCCAGCCATTACAATAAACTTTCTAATCGCGCCGGATTTTACAGCGTCGATTACTTTGTCCGCAAGTGCGAGCACTTGATTATGTGCAAAGCCTCCTGTAATTGTGCCCGTTTCGAGTTGCGTAGGCGGAGGGCATTTTTTCGCCTGGGCGATAATCGGCGAGAAGTCTTTTGTCTTACCGTACTCACCAGGAATGTGACGCTTGGGATTAAGCCCAGCCGTTCCAGTTGTCCAAAGTCGATCCGTATACTTCGCGCTTTCAAGCGGCGGGACGATGCAATTGGTCGTCATTAGAATTGGACCGTTGAAAGACTCGAATTCTTCGCGCTGCTTCCACCATGCATTGCCATAATTGCCGACAAAGTGCGAATATTTCTTGAATGCCGGATAGTAGTGCGCGGGAAGCATTTCAGAGTGTGTGTATACGTCGACACCTGTTCCCTCGGTTTGCTTTAAGAGCATTTCAAGGTCTCCAAGGTCGTGACCTGAAATCAAGATTCCGGGGTTGTTCCTTACGCCGAGATTCACTTTCGTTATTTCAGGGGAGCCATAGCGAGAAGTGTTGGCTTTATCAAGAAGCGCCATTACATCAACGCCAGCTTTCCCCGTTTCCATTGTAAGAGTGACGAGCGCGTCGAGCGAGAGCGCGTCGTCAAGTGTTGACGCGAGGGCGCGCTGCAAAAACGCATCAAGCTTAGGATCGTCGAATAACAGGGCATTCGCGTGCTTCATATACGCAGCGAGTCCTTTAATGCCGTATGTGATTAGTTCGCGCAGACTACGGATATCTTCATCAATTTCCATCGTAGAAAGAATGCCAATAGTCGCCGCCTTTGTTGAGAAGGAGTCTTTGTCGCCAGTCCAGGTAGCTGCATCAGGCAGCTTAGACTTATCGCTAAGTTGAGATAGAAGCGTTTCTTTTAGAGCGAGAGTTTTTTCAATCGCTTTAGTAATCGCGCACGCGTCGAAATTAGCATTGGTAATAGTGATAAAAAGATTTTGTGTAATAAGATGATTTGTTTCTTGGTGAATGGTTTTGCCTTCATCGCGCAAGCGTGAAGTTAGAACGCATAGACCTTTTGTCGTCCAAATGAGAAGATCTTGGAGCTCAGCAACCTCAGGTTTCTTGCCGCATACCCCTTGTATGGTGCAGCCCTTATTGCCGGCAGTTTCCTGACATTGGAAGCAGAACATTTTATTATTCATATTCGTTACTCCTTTCGTTTTATGGTTTTAAACCGATGATATTATAACAAATGTTTGTCAGTAAGTTTGTTGGCGAAACAACAAAAATAGAAATATTAAAAATTGCTGTGGCATGCAGAAGCTAAATGGTACTCGGTCAGTCAACACCGCGATAGCGGTGTTGACTGACCGAGTGCGCTAAATGCGGCGCAGAGCTTGCGTGTTAAATAAATGAAATGGTATAATATCTTCAGACAAGGGAGATGTTATGTATAGAAATTATACTACACTGCCGTTAATGTGCAAACTCTTCGAAGGAATCCCTTCGGCTAAGATCGATGAGCTTTTTGCTCACCTCGCGGTGCGCGAAGTTGCGCTAAAAAAAGGTGAGGTGCTTTTTAGGTCCGGATCTAAAATTACTGATTTTGCAGTTGTCATTTCAGGGCAATTAACCATATCCTTTTATGAAGCCGACGGGCATCGAAAGATTCTCGAGCTGCTGGAGCCGATGGATACGGTCGCGATTTCGCTTGCGGTCGCGGAGATTCAGTCTGTCTCTATTTCGGTTGAAGCCCGTCAGGATTCTGATGTGATTTTATTTAATGCCGATAAGGTCTTTAAACCGGGGGGTAAGCCGAGCGAAGAGCATATGAGACTATTGCGAAATATAACCAGGGAACTCGCCCGGAAGACAGTTTTCATGGGTCGTAAGATGCGGACCATTTCTATCCGTGGGACTTCAGGAAGATTAATGAAGTATCTGATTGAGGAATCCGTTAGAAGAGGTTGTAAAGAATTTGAAATTCCTTATGACCGTCAGGCATTGGCGGATTACCTTTGTGTTGATCGCAGTGCGCTTTCGGCCGAGATAAGCAAGCTCATCAATAAAGGTGTTATCGAGGCTCGCAAAAGTCATTTTAAACTGTTGTAACTGTTTCTTGATTTATTTAGCGCGGCGTTTTGCGATATCGTCGAGGAGATTGAACCCGCCTGCTAAAAGCGCGCCTGAAATCGAGTGCCAAACGCATGAGACGGCGACAAGATTGCTGGCAATACTCGCGACAGGGGGGGGGAGAAGCAGGGGCGGAGACCCGGAGAGAGGCTGCCCCCACTGCATAATGAATGTTTGAATGTTGGAATGTTTGAATGTTGGAATAAGATTGGAAACAACTTGAACAACTGGTAAAAACAACTTGTATTTGGTGCGCGGGCTAACACGCCCGCGTTTTTTCTGAGTTGATTTAATTAGAAGGAGTACACGGGCGAGTTCGCCCGTGCGCCAAAGCAGAAGTTGTTTCAAATAAGTTGTTTCCAAAAATCAGAAGACTCAGCAGTGAATTCCTTGAGATACGCGAAAATGAGAATCTTATGCGGAAAATTCCAACGCCCCAATCTCAAATTTGCTATAATTCATTATGTGATAACGCCGCGATCATATTTTCGTCATAGGCTTTGCCGCATACACCTACATTATCTTATTCGTCATAGATATTTTGCCTATATATAATCGCAATTGAATCATTGAAAAATATTCGGCGGGATGAGGTTGACTATCTGCCGGAGGATAGGGTATACTGTCTACGTTGCTTCTGGAGGTTTTTGTTTTTGCATAACCCTGTAGGTTACAGGATTACGCCGCCAGTTGCAGCGCTAAACATTCATTCCATTGCGAACGCAGTGAGCGAATGGGATGCTAATGAATGGGATGCTAATGATGAAAACAATAATGAGACTGCTGGACAGGCTAAGAAAGGCTTTGATCTTCTTGCCTTTTTTCCTTTTTGTTGTAGCGGCTATCTGTGGTTCGGTGAATCTGTTATGCGGCTGGGATTTGTTATGGGCTGGGCACGATCATTCTTTTTATTTCCTCCCGGCATTTCCGGAATATCTTTTGTCGGGGGGGATGATTTTTGTGTTGCTTCTAGGCGCTTTTCTTCTGGTCTATAAGTTTGCTGAGAAATGGTTCCGAGGAAGTTCGTTTTTTAGTGTGGCTGCGGTTTTGTTCTTGGCAGTGCTTCTGATACGCTTACCAATTGCGATTCTTGCGGGGATTTATTCAGCCCCGTTTAGTGATTTCGAAGCGTCTTGGGAACTGGCCAATGGCTGTGCGCCGATTACGATGTGCAATCATCAATTTTATCCCGCCTGGGTGAATTTCTCGGCAGTTGAGAAAGCGTTGGTAGGTTTGTTCGGCTCTTGGTATGGCGTGGTGTTGATTTTTGGTGCGGTTCTAGATGGAATTTCGGCTGTGTCGATTTTTGGTATAGCCAAACACGTATTCGACGACAAATTCAAGATCTCGTTGATGGCGGCGTTTCTTTACATTTTTAATCCTTCGTCAGTTGTTTATGTTGCCACGGCTACGCCTGAACATCTTTGCATAGCATGTTTTACTTTGGCAACCTTTATTGCAATTTCAATGTTTCAAAATCAAGTCAACATTGTTCGTTGTTTGGTCCTTAGTGCCGTTGTTGGGCTTCTGGCTGGGATTGGGAATGCAGTTAAGCCGTTTTTCCCTTTGTTTGCAGCGGCTTTGTTTTTGACGATCATTATGTCTTTACCTGTATTACGTGAACGCATTTTCTCTATCATAATTGCCACGGTCACTATATTTGTTTTGGTCCTGCTGACTTCTGCCGTTTTCACGGGTATTCGCAAACATTGCTTTTCGCACAGCCTTAATGTCGACCCGACGCCCCATTTTCTTTGTGTTGGGCTCAATCGACAAGGAGAAGGGCAAATCCATCTCGGCAGCATCTCGCGGAGATGGGCGCAGATGATGATTTCAGGGAAAACAGAGCAAGATGCCGCACGGACGGTTAAGAAGGAGATAATCAATGACTGGGAAGGTCATTGGAGTTCTGTTTTTCAATTCCTCGTACAGAAGATGGTTTGGGCGTGGCAGGATGATAATATGCCATTTCGGTATCTTGAGGGGCAGATTGGGCAGGCGGCATCAAAGCCAAGGAGAAAAACGGTTCCGACTCTCGATAAAAATTTTAAGTCGGAGATGAAAAACCCAGACTCTACGGTATGTTGCCTTTGGAGGGCGGTTCAGACGGCAGCTTTAGTGTGGTATATTGTCTTTCTTGTCTGTTGTGCAAGAGGAGTTGTCCAAATAGCTCTGTCAGATGAAGGTGGTGCGGCGCGACTTTTTGTGATTTTACTTATTCTTGGTTTCTGTGGCATGATGGTGCTTTGTGAAGCGCAAAGCCGCTACAAATGCTTCGTTTTACCTTATGCGTGCGTAATTGGCAGTTTAGAGGCGGCTCGTTTTATACGGGGGAACAAGGATCCTTGCGGCTGAAAATAGCAAAGGAAATGGTCTGTGCAAAGCTTCGCGCGGCAGCCTTGAAGAGCTTCCACTTTTTAATGCTTACTTCACCAGTTGTGCGGTCGTGTTGCGGTACGCGCGTTTCAAAAAAACGAAGATGACTGCGGGCGACCATTCCGGACAAGATGACGTTCGGGGCAAAGGTTGTCAGGGGGATTTGCTTGAAGATGTCGTGAAAGGCATCTGTCCGCATCAGTCGATATGGAGTGTTGACATCCCAAATAGTCGCTCGTCCGTAAAATACTTTTACACAACAGCGTGAGACGAAGCTGATGATTTTTCGAGGTAGAGCTTGAATGCGGCCGTCGCGAATGCCAACGAGGAAGTCAAAATCCTTGCGTTTGTCCCAAAGATCGGAAAACTTTTCAGGTCCCATTTCGTCATCGGAGTCGACTTGGAATATCCAGTCGAAACCATCGTCTGCAGCTTCACGGTATCCGGTGAGAATCGTGTTCCCGTGACCGCCGTTTGGCTTGTCGCGAACATCAACGTGTGGAAGAAGCTTCGCCATATCGCACATGATATTGAGGGAGCTGTCTTTACTCCCATCGTTGTAGGGGCGGATTGTATAGTCGATATTAAGCTCATCAAGCGTTTGAGACCACTTTTGAAGCACCGAGCCGATTATTGACTGTTCGTTGTATACGGGTATAACGATGCAAAGCCGCTCGTCGCTTCCGATTGTTGGGAAACGGAAACTCTGACTTTGAGGAGATGTTTCTGCCGTTGTCATATGTGAGAATTATATCACATCTGAAGCATTAAGAAGATGCACTGACTTGCGCGGCAAATGTTGCGTGAAAATACTGGAAATACCGAAGGGAGTACTCGACAGGGGGGGCTTGCACTTCTCGATGGGAGGGTTCGGTTCAATCCATTGACGAGTCAACTTTAAGCGGGGACTTGACATTGTTATGTATTTATGGCTTTGTATAATAATTCTTTGCAAACGGTTGGGCTAAATGTAGAGTAGAAAGATTTATACCATGAGTTTGTAGTCAGCCTTATTTTTTCGTAGGATGCCTTATCCATACTTAAACACTTTTCAAGCGTAAGATGAGGATGTGGATAGTTAAAATCTTCAACTACTATATATCTAAATTTCTTGTGGTGTGCATTAATTATTACAGTTGGTACGCCGTAGGCTGCTGCGTCAAAGGCTGATGTTGAACTTATCGTTAATAAGCATTTTGTTTCTGGATAGATTTCGTCCCAATCTCGGGTGTCATTCATTACTAGAGAAGGGTATTTGTTATTCCAATCAGAAAGGTCTATGCAATTGAAAAAGCGTGGATGATGGCGAAAGATGACAGAAAATACATGACTGTTATTTGTGTTATTTAATGTAGAATATATCATGTCTAAAGCGTTCTCATAAATTGATTTCATTCTGCATACATCATCGGCTGAAAAAATTGCATCTTCAACTAATTGACTTGCAATAACAATACTCTTTAGAGGAGAATTAATTTTGATTAAATGATTATCTGTTCTTTTTACATCACCAATCGTTTCAATTCGTTG
>JAHBAE010000038.1 GCA_018384485.1 Kiritimatiellia bacterium | reverse complement strand
CACGCATTCATCGAGCGGCAATGCCTTTTCGCCTTCGATGACGTCAGATAGCGTCTTCGGACGATATTCGTCCAAAGCAAAATCCCTGTCGCCGAACTCGTTATCCGCAAGATCCATAACCGCATAGAAGCCCCAGGATTCCTCCACGAATTCCCTCATGCGGACAAGGCCCTCCTGCGACGGGATCATTCTGTACAGTTTCGCACCGCGCAGTTCGCGTTCGTAGCGTTCTTCTCCGATGGCATCGCGGCGGCAAACCTTCACGGCCACTCGTTCACCATCCGGTCCCTCTGCGAGAAAAACCACACCGTACGCGCCATGCCCGATTTCCCGTTCAATGTGCCACTGACCGCAATTTGCCATACTTTCACCTGCAACTGATTCTTGGGATAACATCATATTGCATACATTATACCAAAAGCGCAAAGCGGGTAAATTGCATGTCAACTTTTTCCATAGTTTTGAACTGTTCCGTCCATTCACTTCAAGAACGTCATTACGAGATTAACCATGAGCTCTTTTTCTTCTGGCTTTGAGCAGGCTATCATGACTGTGAGTGCGACGAGAGTATGATCTGCGATTCGTTTAGAGCCGTCCTTGCGGAGAAGCAATTTGTTGCGCTTCAGAAAATAGAGGAACAAGCCGGCGGCGATGCGCTTACACTGCCCCAAGCGCAGATTTAAACGAACCATCCTTCTCGTTGCCGAACAATGGTGAATCCGCCGCAAACCTCATACCGTCGATAAATTTACGACAATCTTCGTATGTAAGCTCGACGGAACGACCTTTAACCTTCGGTTTTTCAATCGTCTGATGATCATAGCCGTCTAATAAATCAAGTGCGCTCGAATATGTCTTTACAACATCCAAGACCTGCTCAGTATCAAGGCTATTTGAGACGCGCTTCATAATTTCGACAGTCTGATCTAACTGACGAAGACGGTTTTTATTAACAGCGTAGCCCTTAATGAGATACTCCCTCAAAACACTCGTTGCCCAACGCCTAAATTCCACACCTCGCTGTGATTTTACGCGATAACCGACAGAAATGATGACATCAAGGTTGTAAAGACCTACTTCTTTAGTTTGGGTTTTATCCGCCATCGCGCCATGACGAGTGGTATATGCAAATTTTGCATAAGCCACTTTTCTATCAACTTCACCATCCTTAAAAGCATTATTTATGTGCCTTGCAATAACTGGCTGAGTGCGACCAAACAGTTGACACATTTGCTCCTGAGTAAGCCAAACGGTATCCTTGTCAATTCTTACAGGCAAGGTTATTACACCATCCTTCGCTTCAAATAAAACTATCTCATTTTCATTTTTCATAATCTTCCCCCTTACAAATATCTCCTTACCGTATTTCTCGCGACCTTGAGAGCTTCGGCGGTTTTTGAGAGGTTTTGGCCATATTTGTCGAAAATGCGGCGGACATGAAGCCGCATCGCCGCTTCCATTTCTTCAGGCGCCGACGCAAGTTCACTTGCCGCGTTATCGGTAAGCCCCGCGTTCATTTCCTTATGCTCATTTACAAGCGCCGTGAAATCCTCTTCTCCCAAAACCGTCGCTCGCTCTAAGAGATTCAAAAGCTCGCGGACATTCCCTGGATAATCGTACTCCATTAACGCGGCGATTTGGTTCGGTTAAAATTAGATTCTTGACTGAAAGGACCATTCCCGTCAGACGGGAAAAATTATACTCTTTTTTCCCTCATCCCGCAACCGACAAAATTCATCGCCACAAAATCATATCTTTGCTGACCTTAATCACGGTCAACCCTGATGACGCATGGAGCCGACCTCGCATTCAACCGAGGGAAATACATCGCCTCAACCGAGACTCCAGGGAGTGTGAACTCTCCTGACGAAACAACACGCATCGGATGCAAAAACCAAATCTTTTCACCAGCTTTGATCGAGAAACGCTCTGAAAACACGAGCATCCTGTCGTCCCGCGCGTCGTTGCGCAGTACCCATTCGCCTTGCGTAGGTGTAGAACCGATACCCGTGACAGGCTCCATCGCACCCGCGAAAAGATCTTCAATCACCAAGTCTCCTATCTCACGCTCCTCGAGAGATGTTATTTCAAGCTTTACATAAACCATTTCTCCCAATTTGAGTTTTGTAATATCAATAGGCACGCCCTCCGGCGTTTCGAAGGTCCGAACTATCGAAAGGCCGTTTGTCGCCGCCTTCGCATCCTCGATTTTCGGAAGCTCAAGCATGCGCCACGCAACAAATCTATCGCCCTTTTGCGGCGACTTGAAGCGATAATATTCTCCGATCGCCATAAGTGCATGTGCGTTTTCACTTGTTGTTCCCCAACAATGTCTTGCGCGATCACGCTTGTTCTGAAGATACTCAACAAGCGGCACTATGCGCACATCGTCAGGGTCAAGCTCCAGAAGCGCCGTAAGCATGAAAGCAACTTCCTTCACTGACGAGGGAGATGCCGCGTTGCGAAGAAGCACTCTCGCTCTCGCACGATCGCCGATTTCTACAAACGCCCTCGCCAACCGCGCCCGAGAAAGCAGCGACAATTTTTCCCTACCATCGTACAGACGGAACATCATGTCCTTATCAGCCTTACCAACAAGCGCAAGCGTATGAAGCGCGTACGCAGACACATTTTCATTCGTTGAAAGCGCCCACTTTGCCAAGAACCTTAAAACGCCGCTTTTTGCGGAGGGAGCTACTTTCACGCCGGCTTTTTCCGCCGCCACAAGGAAGTGTGATGCATAGAGAGATACATCTGTATCCCACGGTGCGTAATTTACATCGGGCCACATCACGAAATCATTTTCTCGCACCATCGATTCGACGCGCCTAACGCCCGACTCAACAACTTCAGCATAGGAATGCTCGGTATTTATTTTCACACTTGAAAGAATGCCGCCAGCTGAAATAAGCGGAAATACGCGTGAAACTGTCTGCTCTAAGCATCCGTGCGGATACTCGCAGAGCCACTCAAGCGAGCGCGCCAAATCACCGACGGGCGAGTCGTATTCACGATAGGTGAAACGCCCCTTCTTAGGTTCAAATTTTTCACCATCCTTAAGCCGCTTCACACCCGCCGTCTCACGCCAAGCCACCGCCGGACGCACGGGAAGAAGAATTTTAGAAACATGATTCTCTCCAAAGCCAGACACTCTGTAAGTAAGCTCCATTTCACCCGCATCATCCATCGCGGTGATTCTGCATGTGATGTTTGTCGAGCCGTCTTTTGAGAAAGGAATCTTCGCCGCCGAAACTTCTGCCCCGTCCACCGAAATTGAATATGTAAACTCCCCTCCCTTGCCGCTTCGGTTGTAAACAGGTAGCGAGACATCAAACTTGTCGTTCGGCGCCACAAAGCGCGGCGCGTCCGGCATTGCGACAAGTTTCGGCGAAACCTTAAGCTGCACCGACTTCGAACCCGTCGCGTGCTTATTGTACGCAACCGCCGTCACGCGCACTTCGCCGACAAACTCAGGCAGACGGAATGTCGCAGAGGCCTTGCCGTTTACGACGGAAACTTTTTCCTGCCAAAGCGCGAGCGGCTTAAAGCGGCGCGTCGGCACGGGGCTTACGCGCGAGAGCATCTCAGCACCGAAGCCGCCGCCTGTCTTTACGCCGCTTACCTTAAGCGCATCCATTCCCAAGACAGGCAGAACGCGATGGTAAATATCGTACAAGCAACGCTTCGCGGTGCGCCATTCGGCAAAACACCCGATAGGATCGGGAGTCTCCTCGCCAGTAAGAATATTTATACCCTCATCTACAAGCGTTACCACGACTTCCGCACCATCTGGAGCGGTTACATCAACCACGACCGACGAGCCGTCCTTGCCGATATCGACTTTGCCCTTTATGTCGAGAGTAATTTCCCCTTCCGCCGGCCGCACTCCAACCGTCGTCTGACCGTGAGCGCGGACCGCAAGACGCTTTAAGTTCGCATCCACACCCTGAACGACACTTAAGTAAACATCAAGATTCGGCGCATCATCCGCTTTTACAGGACGCAAAACGATTTGCGATGTCGCATTCGTAAGCGCGATAACCTCCGTATAAAAATGAGTATCGCGCATCACAGTTAAAAGCGCATGCCCCGTGAATGGAGACTTCACAACGAGCCGCGGCATTTCACCGACGCGGTAAAATGCTTTATCGGGCGTAAGCGAAACTTTTGTCGGGTCGGAAAGCGGAGCGCGAACTACATTGTCGCCCCACGAGCTCAAATAAAATTCACGCCCGAAAGAAGAGCGGCTCTCTTCGTCAGTCACCGTAATCGCATAATCGCCGCACTTCTTAAGCGGCAGCTCATAAATGGTATCCTTGTCTGCGGAGGTTTCTATCTTTACGCCGTCAACAATTGTGCTGCGCACGCGCTCGCAATGCCATGTCGCCCAGCCGCGCCCATCTTTCTTATACGAATAGTACGAATTGATCTCTTCGATTTTTACCGTGAGATTTTTGCTTTCGTTTAACCGCTTGCCGTCTGGAGTAACACAGGCGAGTTTAATTGAAGGCTGTCCGCCTTCGCCGAGCTTTATCCAGCCTGGCATCGTTGAACCGATATAGAAAGGATAATAATGCCGGATTATGCTTTTGCGGGCGGTCGCGGGGCGGCCGCCATCTTCCAAAACCGTTCCTTGCGCCGTTGCGCGCACCGCAGCTTTCGGAAGCCCGGAATCAGCCCAGAGCGGCGCGGAAAAATACGCCGTACCTTTGCGGTCGAGCCTTACTTTTTCTTCTTCCTTAAGACGGCGAAATGAAGGTTTAAGGCCCAGCATTTCGTTGCCAAAACGCCACCCCTTCCATTCGGCGGGCGCGAACGGGACATCCTCGAAAACCACTGCGCCCTCACACAGAAGATTATGCGCGGCTGCGCCGAAAAGATGCTCCGCCGAAACGGTAAAGCCGAACGCCGGGAATTTAAGCGAATCATCGGCTTCAACTTTAACGCGAATCTGCGGCGGGGCAAATTCCTCGATCTTTATCTGCTTCTCGCCGAAAACTTTTTCGTTCTTTTTGTCGGTTGCGCCCGGAAGAACCGCTTTGACCGTCCAAGCGCCGCTCGGAAGATCCGCAGGGACGGAAAATTTCTCACACCTCACAGTTCCGTTTTTATCCGTCATTACACGCTCGCGAGCGCGGACATCGCCGCTTGGCGAAACGAGCTGCAGCTCAACGGGGAACGGAGTCGGCGCCATACGCGAACCATTACGGAAAATTGCGTGAACAAAAATTTTCTCATCGTGCCTGTAAATGCCGCGCTCCGTCCAGAGAAACGCGGCGCACTCGTCCTTGGCAAGATAGTCTTTGCGCTTGCCGTCTTGAAACGTCTCGTCGACAATCATCGACTCACGAAGCGCCATAAATGTCATGTCGACGCTCTCAGGCGCAACGGCGACGAGCGCGAACATCTCGCCCTTATCAACGCGCTTAGGCTCGCACCAGCCATTCGCATCAGTGACGCCTTCCATAATTTTTATTCTGGCAGGCGAATAAACTGTTATTTCAGTATCAGCGACAGGTTTTCCTGTTGTAAGAGAAGTCACCCAAACACCTAAGCCGTCCTTACCCCAGCGGCGAACACTTAAGCCCAAATCAGAAACGCAAACCAATCGATAACGATTAGGATTATAAACCTTTCTACTGTAATAAAACCATTCGCAAATTGGATAATCGGCCATATAAGTATCTACAAGATAAATTCCATTGCGCGGCTTACCATCATTTACAGAAACAGTAAAAGGAATCTTCTCTTTTTTATTGGCTTGATTGAGACACGGTATAGTTTTTCGCTCGACTTCTCCCGCAAGCTCAGCCGTCTCTTCATCATCGGCACTTCCGCACCATGAATAACGGGAATAAACCTCCTCTTCACGCGCAAGCATCTGCACAACATTATGCGGCTCAACGCGGCGAACGCCGACTGATATATTGGCCGCGTTCATTGTTTCTAAAGCGATTGCTCCGAGCCCTCCCGGCGGCAGATAACGCCCCGCATCCGCAAATTTTACATATGGTTCTTTATCCTTACGCTTAAATGTATAGCCAAAATCTTCTTTAAGCGAACCTTTCGCATCTGGGTTTACGCTTTTACCATAAAGCGGAAAGCCCTTCAAGACACGAAGCGTCACATTTGTGCGATAGGCGAACTCTCCTCGAATGCGGAGCGTCGGGATTGAAGCGTAGGGAGTAGTATATCTAAATGTCAGTCGACCCTCGCACAGAGGCTCGACTTTAACGTAATTCCTTACAACATCCATATCGGGACGCTCTGAAAGAGTAAGTACAATCTCATCATCGCCTTCATACTCGACATTGACGACTTTCATCTCGGGAGGAGACTTTTCGTCATTCTTAGAATCTTCGTTCGCCTCCCTTTCTTTCGTCGACCCATCTGCCATCTGGGCGGATGACGCCGCCTTTTTGACCACATTTGTCTTGGCAAAAAGCTCTTTCGGCGAAAGATTCGCCAGAACATCCGAACCGTGCGTACGGTCAAACACCTTTACCTTATGGTAGAGAATGCCAAGCGTAGCTGAGAGTGCCACTACAAAACCGACGAGCAGGGCTAATGCTGCCGCAAACAACTTATTTTTTAATATCATTTTATATTCCTTTCCACTCTCTACTCGCTACAAAACAAAAAATCTTACAAAAAAAACGATTTCGGAATACAAACTGGGATTCGCAGCCTCAATCGCATCGATAGCCTCTCGGCATGACGGCTCCCGCTCTAACCAAAGCGGATCAGAGCCATACGCCCCTTCACCATTGCCACGAATGAAAACTTACACGAACAAGGACAGCGATTCGTAAGATTGATATACAATCCGCCTTTTACCTTCTAAACGATAGTCATCGCCATGACTGAATCTCAAAATATATGATGCTACTAGAATTACTGAATATCAGATTGCCACATTAACGCGCTCGGTTTCGGAAAGCGCAACTTCAAGCGCGGATGGCGCCATCGCGGCGCAGATGCCGCGATGACCAGCGTTGATATAAATCCGCGGCAAATCGAAGATGGTCGACTCGATATAGACTTTCATGCGCTTTTTCGTGCCGAATGGAGAAGTTCCTCCAACATGATAACCAGAATGACGGTCGGCTACCTCTGGCGCGCATGTCGCAACAGTCTTAACTCCTCTCGCACGGGCAAGATTTTTAACTGAGATTTCTTTGTCGCCGTGCATCAGGCAGACAAAAGGCCTTTTAGTCTCGTCCTCTAAAATTATCGTCTTTATCGTCGCATGGTGATCGATTCCCAATTCTCGCGAGCACTCCGCCGTTCCGCCATGAGGAGTGTAGTCGTAAGTAAAAAGCTCAAAATCGATTTTCGCCGCCTTAAGCGCACGAATCGCCATCGTCATCGGTATCGTTTCTGGTTTCATGCTTTCAACAAAGGTCCGTTAATATTCATTTCTTGGCGATATTATACCATATCCTCGTTGGTCAACCTGCAAGCGGTAAGGAGAGGTAATAATTCTTTTCACGAAGAGCGCTTTAGCGCGAGCATTGCGTAAATGGTTGAAGTGACGCAGACTGGCGCGATGTAGATTGCGGTAACAGCCATCGCCCAACCAGGAACTCCCATGGGGAGGAGAATGGCGCATACAGCAAAGAGCGACACCGTGTAGGCGATCTGCCCAGCCATGATAATTTTTGGCCGCTTCGCAAGCACCGCCAGCCCCTCGACGCGAGCGCGAATCATCTGCACAACAGCGATAAGCGAGTATAGCCCGATGACGAGACGCGCAGTTGAAATGATGCGAGGCGGAACATTCTGATATAAGCCAAAGTACCATTCTCCGATAAGCGGAGTTGAAAACACGAGCGGAACAATGCCCAAAAGAAGCCCCGCGACGATGGCATACGCGAGAAGACGTCTATCGCCGGCATACTCTGGCGGAAACTTTATCGCAACCGTCTGCATCCTAAGCGCGGCATACGCCACGGGATTCGCGACACCGAGCGTGACATAATGGATTGCGAGCATATCCTTCGGATCGACCGTCCTTCCTACGAAGGCGGCGATTGCGACCGGAGAGAGCATCAATAGAAAGCCGCCGAGCGAAAGAGGAAGTGTAAACCGGAACTGCTCAAGCGTGAGGCGGGGAATATTCGGAAGCGGCTGCTTATCTTCAGCCTTCGGTCTGTTGGGAAGCTGCGCGACATAAGGCCGCGCAAAAAGCCAAGTTGCGACAAGTTCCACTCCAACTCCGAATGTCAGCGCCGTAAGGCCCCACCACGGCCCGACAAGTCCAAACCTCGGAAAAAAGACGGCGAGCGCAAAAGTCACGACAAGGCGGATAAGTGTCGCATAGTTCGCCTTCGCGCTGTCGAGATTATTGAAAAGAACGACCATCGGGACATTGCGAAGAAAAAATAGGCCGTTCATCACGGCAGCGAAGAGAAGCGTGAGAGAGGCTATATGAGCGAGCTCTTTGGGCAGATTAAAAAGGCCGGAGAATATCCAGTCCGAAAATGGCGGCATCGCAACAATGCACTGAACCGATAAGAGTGCCGCCATCATAAGTGCGTTAAGGCGTTTGAAAGCGACATACCCCATCCACGTCTTTGCAAAAACAAGCCCGGTAGTGATAAGCCCGCCGCCGATTGCGCCGATCATAAACATAACCATCTGCCCCTGGCTGAAGGCCGTAAGCGCATCCACGCCGTGTTTACCATGCGTGACGATTCCGGCGACGAGCGGATATGCGAGCGACTGCGAAAACCCTTGCAAAAGCAGAGGAATATAGAAGCGAGTAACGCTCCCTACGCCGAATTTCGACTTTCTCGCTTCGTCAGGCCGCATATTTGTTTTTAAGTTGGCGTTGCAAATTAACACGCATATTTTACCATAATTTTAATTGCGTTCGTTCGCTTCGCATCAATGCCCAAAAGTCAAACTATTCTTCTATCCCTGTCGCTTTCCGCTGATAAGAACACGCATCTCGCTATCAGAAAATAGCGGTAGAGAACTAACGATTTATTCCAATCGCCCCAGCAAAGTAAATCGGAATAAAACGTAACCTCTGCTCAGGCATCTCTCCGAATTGTGCAGAAGACAAAACAATCGCATCATTTACTGAAGGCGATTCCTTTAAAAGCTGATGTAAACTCTTAAGCCTACCGGCTGCCCCGCTCTTCACTTCAATAGGCTGCACTCTACCATCGAGCGAAACAATAAAATCAACTTCAGCTTGTGCATTTTTCGTATCGCGCTTCCACCAATGCGGCTCACTGCCGCCTAATAATGACATAAGTTCCTGAGCAACAAACTGCTCGGCTAAGGCTCCGTTATATGTATTGAGCAGATCTTTCTCCCTCAACACTTCATCTGCCGGTCGTCCCGACATCGCTTGATATAAACCTATATCGCCGGCGAACGGTTTTATGCGTAGCGTAGTATTAAAATCAAATGGAAGCGTCGCCGAAGCGACCGCTCGAGATAATTTAACAAGACGCGCCTTCTCCAAAAGATCTATTGCCTTCTTGTTTGTTACTCCTGTGTGTTCGCGAGAAAGCGACGCGTATGAAATCTGCCTCCCGACCGACACATAGGCATTTCGCCATACATCCCTTAAAATTGCCGCGTCCATTTGTTTAGGATATTTAGAAAAATCCTGTTCAAACGCAACAATCAGATCATTTTGAATTGATCTTACATCTAAAAGACTTCCACCTTCAAAACGAGTCTTTACGCATTCAGGAAGCCCGCCTATTATCGAATAAAGGCGCAATTCTTCAAGAAGCTTGGCGTGAACAGCTTCCGAGAGTGATTTTGGCTGATTATTAAGAACTGCCGCCAAAAATTCATTCCCGGAAGCGGCAATATATTCTGCGAACGACATGGGGTAAAGCTCCGCAAACGTTACACGCCCGACAGGAAACTGAATTTCATCCAAAGCAAAATCAAGAAGAGAGCCCGCGGCTATAACGGGAACATTAGGCAATCTTTCATAAAAGAAACGCAATGCAGCTAATGCTTTGGGACATAATTGAATTTCATCAAAGAATAATAACGTTTTACCACCCTTAAGCGGAATTCCACTCATAAGCTCCAATTCATCACAAATACGAACTGGATCTAAATCCCGCTCAAAAACAGAATGCCACTGACGAGAAAATTCGAAATTTATCTCCAAAAAAGCATTCTTATAGAAGTTTTGAGCGAAATCTCTCACGCACCAGGTCTTACCCGTTTGCCTCATGCCGCGAATAATAAGAGGCTTACGAACCTGCGCATTATTCCATTCTTTTAGCTTTTCTGTAAAATTTCTATTCATTTCATACCCTTTTAAAGCAGAATGTGAAAGAATTATATCATACCTATCCAACCAAAGCAACCCAGCAATAACGATTTACCAAGGGTATTTCATTAAAAATAATAACGATTTACCAATGGTAATTCCATATTTAACCTAAAATCGGCCGTTCAACGGCGAAAGCATCTCGCGGAGGCAGACGACGACGCGCCGTCGCGACAACACCTATCTGTACCTGAGCGCAACTGGATCGGCGAGCCCCATCCAGAG
>JAHBAE010000030.1 GCA_018384485.1 Kiritimatiellia bacterium | reverse complement strand
GCGACGAATGGGAGGCGGGTATGATCTATCTCAATGTAAAGGAGCTCTGAAAGGAACGATGGACCGGTACGAATTTACAGACAAAAGCCTTGCGTTATCTGATCGTAAAGAGGTTCTACAAGATGATATTGCTCGTGCTTATCGTTTGCTTTCTGGATTTAATCGAGATCAATATGAACAGCAGATGCTCTCATTTTCAACTGCCCAGAAAAAGCTTCTTGTAGCTTTGTCTCAAGAGGTGACAAGTGAATTTGATGATGCATATCGTGCTAAATATAGACTTGGTGTGTCTTCTACTGTTAATTCCACTAAAAAGAAATTAATGGAGAATGGATATATTGAAATGTCTGATGGTAAGTATTGTGTTGCAGATCCGTTCTTTGCAGCGTATTTAAAGCCATAGATTAATGCTCGGGTATGCTTAAAGTTTCTGTTATCATCCCAGTTTATAATGTCGAAGCGTATCTTCGACAATGCCTTGATTCTGTTGTAAATCAAACATTGCGTGAGATCGAAATTATATGTGTTGATGATGGGTCGACTGACAAAAGCGCGGCAATTCTTAAAGAGTATGCGGCGAAGGATGGACGGATTAAAGTTTTGACGCAATCTAATACCGGAGCCGGTGCCGCACGAAACGCCGGGATTGCGCGAGCTACGGGCGAATGGATTACGTTTTGCGATGCTGACGACTGGATCGAGCCAGATGCGATTGAGAAAATGGTTGCTGCCGCGCAACGTGAAGATGCCGATTGCGTTTGTTGCGGGATGATTCGTGATAATGTTGACGGTAAATCTATTCCTCGACCGTATGATGAGATTGGCCCGAATGATACATATAATGCCGTTGTCAATAAACTTTTTAAACGTAATTTGTTGGAAAACCTTAAGATGGATGAGTCGGTTTCGCTCGGTGAAGATCTGATGGTTTCTGCGCAAGCGATGGCAAAGGCTAAGAAGATTGCGGTTCTTGAAAAAGGATTCTATCATTATTGTGAGAATTCAAGTTCAATGACGCATGTTCAGAATGGCCGTAAGCGTGTTGAGAATCTTGCCCGAGTCGGAGAAATTCTGCGCGAGACGATGCCAAGTTCAGAGTTCGCGGACTTCCATGATCGTGTAACGCGCGATGCGCTTTTGCTGTGGATCCGGTACAGGCTTTTCGACAGGAAGTTGTGGCGAATGTTGCGCTCTCGCATGACAGGCGGGCTTCTCGCTGACCCTCGACACGGAATTATCAAGAAAGGGGCGCTATCTTGTGCGGCTTGCTTATTTGATTGACCGGGATATTGCTGATTTTCATGCCCAATGAAAAACTTCAGATGATACTGTTGTTTGGAAACAACGAATATGGTATAATTTAGGGGTTTTAAAACCCCGTTAATGGGCTGCGTTTGTGGTTTTTAGGCATCAAGGAGGGCGTCGTGATCGAAAACAATATTGAGATGATTTATGATATATCTGCTGGACGAATCCGGGAGGTTGATTCAACCTTTCATCGTTTCCTCTACAGTCAGATAGATTGGGATTCCCGGCTTGTCGCTTTAGATGGGCCGAGAGGCGTTGGAAAGACGACGATGTTTCTGCAGTACCTTCACGATAATCCCAAGGAATCGGGCTCAACGTTATATCTTTCTCTTGATAATATTTGGCTAGATGTGAAAGAGATTTATGAATTGGTTCAATATCATGTAAGACATGGTGGCCGAAGTATCTATCTTGATGAAATTCATTATCTTGCAAACTGGCAAAATTTGATCAAGAGTCTTTATGACAATTTTAAGACATTGAAAATAGCCTATACAGGTTCTTCTATTCTTCGATTATCGCAGGGTAAGGCTGATTTATCCCGTCGGCAGGTGGAATATTCGCTTGCCGGAATGTCATTCAGGGAGTTTCTTGAATTAGACGGTTGTGGCCGGTTTAAGGCATATAATCTCGAGGATATCCTTGCGAATCATGTGTCGATTGCTGAATTTATCGTCTCTAAGATTAAGGTTATCCCCAAGTTTGAGCAGTATTTAAAATATGGATATTATCCTTTCTACAAAGAAGATTCTCCCCATTTTCATGAAAAGCTGCTTCAAGTTGTAAATCAGGTGCTGGATGCTGATTTGCCTAAGGTGGAAGAGGTGACGCCGGAGACAGTCCGCAAAGCACGTAGAATGTTGACGATACTTGCAGAATCGTCTCCGCAGACGCCGAACAATTCAAGATTGTGTCAAGCTCTTGAAATGGATCGCAAGCAGGGACTGAAAGTCCTTCATGCCTTGCGTCAGGCGGCGCTTGTAGGTATGTTGGTTGAAGATGCGGATGCTTTGAAGCGTTTATGTTCGCCGAATAAACTTTTTTGCGACAACACGAACTTGATGCATGCGCTCACCGCAAAACCGGATAAGGGAACGTTGCGTGAGGTGTTTTTTAACAATCAGCTTTCAGTCTGCAACACTGCAGTGTTTCCTTCTCATGGGGATAGTCTTGTTAACGGAAAATATCTTTTTGAAATCGGCGGAGAGAAGAAAACATTTGCACAGATAAAAGATCTGCCTGATAGTTATTTGGCGGTGGATGGTATAGAGATTGGTCGTGGCTGCAGAATTCCTTTGTGGCTTTTCGGTTTTTTGTATTAATTTATAGGAAAGTCATGAAGATCGCATATTTGATTGACCGGGATTCCGTCGGCGGCGGAATGGAGTATGTCCGTCGGCAGATGGCGACGCATCCGAATGATGAAACGCGGGTGTTCTTTTCGGATCGCGGCGATTGTACGGCGGCGAAGATGAATGCCTGGGGGGCGGAGGTGATACACGTGAATCACCTGAAGGCTCTTCTGCAGCTCTTTCGTAACCCATTTGTGAAACCGCATGGCCGAGTTATTTTCACCATTCACGGTATTCACTTGCGGAAGTATGATTTTCTCCCGAGATCGTTCCTTAACCGCATGAAGCGACTTGTCCGATTGTCACTTGAAAGATGGCTCTATCGAAAGAGTGACCAACTAATAGCGTTGACGGAAACTGACGCGAAGGATATAAAAAGGCTTCACGGAGAGAATTTGCCCGTTGCAGTCGAGGCGAATTCTCTTGATGTGTCAAGCTTGAAGAACCCCGTAGGCCTTAAATATTGTGAAAATGAGTTTGCGTTTGTTTGTATAGCGAGGTTCGATTTTCAGAAGGGGCAGGATATTCTTGTTAAGGCGATCGATCTTGCGCAAAAGGAGTTGCGCGCGTCGGGGAAAAGAACGCTTCTGATCGGTGGCGGAGCGACTTTTGAGGAAACGAAAAGATTTGTCGATGAAAAGGGAATATCCGATTTGGTTGAATTCGCCGGCGAAATCTCCAATGCCGGAGTCTATATGACATGCGCAAGAGTGCTGGTAGCACCGAGTCGTTGGGAAGGAATGCCGTATTTACTCCTTGAGGCCGTTGCGCGCGGTCGGCGTGTAATCGCTTCAGACTGTCCTGGGAATCGCGATATCTTGAAGAATTATGCTCATGCTACATTATTCTCCGTTGAGGATTATATTGCGCTTGCGGGATTATTAAGTTAAAGGCCGTTGTTGCGTATTTTGCGTTCGTCTGGAGGCGGTGTTTTGAAATTTATGGCGTAGGTTGGGGCGCTACCAAAATGAGTCTTACTTTATTTTGGTGGCGACTAAAATAAAATAGGCTTTATTTTGGTGGTTGAAGTTGCGTTGGTAATTATGATCTAATTTTGCTTATAATCGTATTTATGAAAAATTGCTAACGGATCATTTTGATAGCACGCATGCAATTTTTTCAGGATTTTTCTTTTGGGCTTGTGCAACTTTTTTGGTAGTTCGCAGTCTTGTGTTTGCAACTTTCTCGGGATTTTGGTATAATTTGAGTCCAATAGGAGTGTGCTATGCTTAAGCGTAAATTTTACAATAAATTGCTTGATTGGAAGAAAAAAGCTAATAAAAAGCCACTTTTTGTGCGTGGCGCGCGGCAAATAGGCAAGACGTATATCATTGATTATTTTGGGAAGACTAATTATTCTTCTTATATTTATATCAACTTCCTTGAGAATAGCGAATATAAAAGGATTTTTGACGGTGCGTTAAATGCGGCAACAATTTATTCTCGTATGTCGCTGATGATTCAGTCGGCTCGTTTTACTGAGAATGATACGCTTATTTTTCTTGATGAGATTCAAGAATGCGGAAATGCACGCACAGCACTTAAGTTTCTTGCGCAAGACGCACGTTATGATATCGTGGTTTCCGGCTCGTTATTGGGCGTGCAATATAAGAACGTGAAGAGTATTCCTGTAGGATATGAGGAGCCGGTTACAATGCATTCGCTTGATTTCGAGGAATTTCTCTGGGCGAAAGGCTATTCGCAGGAGCAAATTTCAGCCTTGCAGGAATCATTCTTGGAACAACGGAAGGTTGATGACCTTATAAATGACGTAATGCATAAGGAGCTGCGCGAATATATGGTGATCGGCGGGATGCCGGCGGTCGTCCAGCAATTTATAGAAAAGCGCAATTTTGCTGAAGCGGACGAAATTCAACGGCAGATTGTCAGTGATTATCTTGATGATATAATGAATTATGCGTCGGATGTCGAAAAACCTAAAATTCGCAATTGTTTTCTTTCGATTCCGCGTCAACTGGCGCGTGAGAACGAAAATAGAAAGTTCAAGTATGCCGAAGTGGAAAAAGGTGTCGGCGCGAGGAAATTCATCAATTCAGTAGAGTGGCTTCGGGATGCCTCTATGGCGGAGATGGCGCATAATTTGACCGCACCATTGTTTCCGCTTTCGGCGTATGAGGATGAATCAGCATTTAAACTGTATCTTTCCGATATCGGCCTTTTGTCTTCGCTGTATGGGTTTGAGACAAAAGCGGCAATAATCAATCAGACGATACGCGGCTCGGTGAAAGGTGCTCTTTACGAGAATCTGATTGCTACGGGGCTTGTTAGAAGAGGTTATGCTTTGCGTTATCTGCAAGATAGACGCATTCCTATGGAAGTCGAATTTCTATTGGAGAAAGATGGAAAAGTTGTGCCGTTGGAAGTCAAAGCTTCCAATGCATCAACGGCATCGCTCAACCGACTGCTCGAAAGGGAAGATATTGAATTCGGTTATAAATTTACGAGTGGAAATGTTGGTGTCGCAGGCAAAAAGATAACATTGCCACATTACATGATGATGTTCATCTAATATGAAAACTGCATTACTACATTACTGGCTTACTAACATGCGTGGTGGCGAGAAGGTGCTCGCTGCGCTCGGCGAGATGCTGCCCGAGGCGGATATTTTCACTCATGCATTTGGGATGGGGATGGGTGAGAAGGGACGAGGGACGAGTTGGTGGGGGCATAGGGTAACAGAAAGTTTTATCGCCCGGTTGCCTCTTGGACGAAGGCATCCGCAGGCGTATCTTCCACTTATGCCCGCGGCGACGCGCTCGCTTAATCTTGATGGCTACGATCTCATCGTCTCCAGCGAATCGGGACCCATAAAAGGTGTGCGCAAGCCCGCAGGCGCGCGTCATATCTGTTACTGCCATACGCCAATGCGGTATGTATGGGATATGTACGATGACTATTATCGTTCAGCGGGAGTAGGTGGGAAAATTGCGATGAAGCTTTTCACGCCCTATATGCGCCGCGAAGATTTGAGAAGTGCCGAATCGGTCGACACGTTTGTCGCCAATTCCGCTTTCGTAGCCGATCGTATTAAGCGTATTTACGATCGCGATTCAGTCGTTGTTCATCCTCCCGTTGATATCGAGTTCTTTACTGAACCAGGCGTCTTGCCGCAGTCATTTCCTTTTGAGTCTAAGTCGTATTACCTTTACGCAGGCGAACTTCGCGATTATAAACGCCCCGATCTTGCCGTTGAGGCTTGTCTTAAGATGGGGCGCAAGCTCGCGGTCATCGGCAACGGCAAAATGCGTGATGCCCTTGCCCGTCGCGCAGCAGAACGCGGCGATATTGTTTTCCTCGGTCGCGTCTCGGATGATGAATTGCGCGGTGTGTATTCGAATGCAAAGGCGCTTCTTTTTCCTGGAATCGAAGATTTCGGCATAGTTCCTGTTGAGGCGCAGGCGGCCGGCGTCCCGGTTATCGCATTTGGCAAAGGCGGTGCCTTGGAAACTGTTGTCGACGGTAAGACGGGTTGTTTTTTCAATGAGGCTTCTTGCCATTCTCTTTGTTCGGCGATCGAACATTTTGAAAGTATAAATTGGGAGGAGGCACTTTGCTGTCGTAACGCAATGCGTTTTTCGAGAAATGAGTTTTTAAATCAGATGAAACAGATCTTAAATAACATATAGATATTATAAAACTTGAACCCCTAAAAGTAAAATGTCTGCATACATGGAGATTTTCAGCCTCTTAATTATGGCTTTCGCAAAGGGATATTTTCTTCCCAATTCAAGAACAACCAATGGAAAATGGAGTTTCTCGGGCAGATCGCATCCACAACAGGTGGTCGGGGCATATTCGTTAATCGCGCAAGGCTCTCCAAGGGCTCGGTAGCATTTTTCAAAAGGTGGGGATATTCCAGTGGGGATATTCCAGTGCATTATGCCCATGATTTTTTGGTATAATATTCGCCATGAACATGTCCGTTCTATCGTTTTTTAGATAGAATTTACGCGGTATTACAGAAAGGAATATGAAAATGATGAAGAAACTGATGATGTTGTTTGTCGCGACAATGGCGGCAGTTTGTGCGCATGCGGTTGATGGAATCTATGGTCCATTTGTTCCAGGGGCTGAAGTTGAGCTTAACCTTGGACTTGTCGGTTATACTGCTAAGAAGCTGCCGTCAGGCTTAAAGCTTGATAAAAAGACGGGTGTTGTTAAGGGTAAGACGAAGAAGCCTGGCGAATATCAAGCAACGTTTACGAAGAAGGGCGCAGAGACGCTTACTTCTAAGTTTATCGTAGGACCTATGCCGACTATTACGATTACGATGGAAGGTGATATTGAGAAATGCAAGGTGACAGGAGCAAGTAAGCCAGGCAATGGGTATCTAGTCGGTAAAAAGGTAAGCCTTTCAGCTAAAGGGCTTAAGGGGACGGCATTTACAGGTTGGTTCAAGGAGGGCGCGCCTTGGCCTAACGAGACTGAATATCTTGAATCTAAGCTCAAATACGTAATGACCGAAGAGAATCTTTAGCTCGTTGCTCGCTTTGAGAAAGAGAAGATGTCGGTTTCGTGTGATGGGCTTTCTTCGCTTACAGTCGGAGAAGAAGTTTCAATTCCTGTTACGATTGAAACTCAGTCAGGCGTTAAATCGGTAACAGGATCTAAGTTGCCTACTGGACTTAAGGTCAAGAAAGATAAAGCTACGGGCGAGTGGTTCGTAACTGGTAAGCCTAAAAAGGT
>JAHBAE010000013.1 GCA_018384485.1 Kiritimatiellia bacterium | reverse complement strand
GAATGTTTAGATTGGAAACAACCTGAACAACTGATAAAAACAATTTGTATTTGGTGCGCGGGCTAACACGCCCGCGTTTTCTCCATTGCGATATAATTAGAAGGAGGGCACGGGCGGGTTGGAAGAGGGAAGAGTCCTTATTTTATTCAAACATTCGAACATTCTAACATTCAAACATTTTCTTAATTAGCGCTACCTGGAGTGGTAAGAGCAGGTCGCAGTAAATGAGAATCTTGTGCGGAACTTTCAAAATGTTGCCAATGTGGAAGTGTTGCCAGTACCAATGTTGCCAATTACCAAGAAATGAGAATTTAATGCGGAACTTTTTTACCTTACAAACGGCAGTTGATTTTGATGCAGAGTTGCAGAGAAAAAGTGAAGTTCTGAGGGGAAATGGGAAAAATAAGAATTTCTCTGACGGAGTGAATCTTCACCAATTGGGTGGCGCTTGTATGGTGTAAACTATTTTCTCTGCCCCTTTGCCCCCTTGCGCCTCTGCGTTAAAAAGAACCCGCTCTACTGCCGAATCTAGGATTAACTATCGTAGTGTTCGCGGCAAGCAACAATACACAACGCTCCATCAGAAGACTGATTGTAGACAAGGCGGGAATGTCATT
Source organism: Kiritimatiellia bacterium (assembly GCA_018384485.1). Taxonomy (GTDB): domain Bacteria; phylum Verrucomicrobiota; class Kiritimatiellia; order RFP12; family UBA1067; genus UBA1067. The sequence continues at coordinate 2,872 of JAHBAE010000013.1, read as the reverse complement.
TTTTATCCGTCGGGTAATATTCTGCCAATATGTCACAAATAGGTCTTGTCTAATCGGAATTTGGTAAACTACATACTGTTCCTCGGACAAGTGTCCGAATAGAACGACCCGTCCAAGGAAGGCCTCCGAGGACAGGTCTGCGGTGGTGAGGCTCAATAAGGTCCAGGGGTATTACCCTCCAGGTCAGCATAGCCCGCCACCGCGTTTCGTCTAAAGGCTCAACAGTTGTACAGGTGTTGCGGGGTTTAGGCTTAGTCTCCCGTTTTCAACCTCCAGACAAGGATAGTATAGCATGAAATCAGATACCGTGTATATAGGTGTCGATGTTTCGAAGGCGAAACTCGACGTTTACGTTCCACCGAAGAAGGAAGGTCTGCGGGCGGTAACGAGAGAACTCGAAAACAATGTCAAAGGATTTAGAGAACTGCGGAATCTAGCAAGAGTGGTTAATGCTACGGTCTGCATAGAGCCGACGGGCGGATACGAACTTGAACTGATAGCGTTCATGCACAGATTCAAGGTTCCTGTAGCATATGCCGACGCATTGCGTGTACGTCAGTTCGCCAAGGCTGAGGGCAACCTCTCAAAGAACGACACGATCGACGCAGCACTTATATCACGCTTTGCAGATAAGATCGGAGTACGAATCATCAATGAAAACGATATCGATACTGTTGAACTGAAACGCAAGACAAAGTTCAGACAGACGTTGATAGACTCGCGTACGGCCTTGATTTGCAAGCTCGAGACGGAGATCGATAAGGAAATACGATCCATGATCGGAGAACAGATAAAACATCTTAACAAGCTCATCAAAAAGATAGAAGTCTCTTGTATGGAAATGGTAGAGAAAAACCAATCAATGAAAAATCTAGTATCTCGTTTTACGGAAATCGGCGGCGTAGGCAATCTTACAGCAGTTTCTATATTGGCGGAGCTACCTGAAATTGGAAGAGTCAACGATGCAAAACTGAATCGGCTCACAGGTCTTGCGCCAGAGGGAAAGCAAAGCGGTTCAAAAGAATGGCAGCGCAAGATTTGTGGAGGTCGAAAGGATGTTCGTAATGCGCTCTATATGGCAACCGTCGCCGGGATTATGTGGAATTCAATACTGCGGGACTATTATCGCAAAAAGCGAGCGGAAGGACATCCTCATAAGTGGGCGATTGTCCCAACCATGCGCAAACTCTTGTCGCTTCTAAATCGGATCGCAAGAGATCCTGATTTCAGGCCGACTCCAGAGCCCGAATCCACGAAGAGACTCGCAGGAGTTGGACGAAAGAGAAAATTAGCCTAATTATGCGTGGCGGGTCTGGTTTTCCTTCCTTCCCTCTTTCCCCCCGCACCCCCCATTCACCTTGCTATCTTTTCCATGCGCTGACGCGCATTGGATGTAAAGACTACACACTTAAACAAGGGAACGAAATTTTAGGCAAAAATTACAGTTGCTGACCGTTTTGTGACAGAATTTTCAGCGGCTTTTAAAAAGGTAAAGCGCAACTTAATGTAGAGGCGATAAAAGAGTTGTGAGGGTGAAAGAAGATGGAGGTGTGATTATAAAGGCATTTATGAAGTGGTAAAAAATGTCTCTTTCTTAAAGTGATGCGAGACATTTTGTCGCCAATTGTTGAGCGGAGTGCTTGATTTCTTGATTGGCACGCGATGTGCTTTAAATTTTGTGTCGGCGTATGTGATGCCGGAAAAAAGAAAGGAAAAAAACATGAATACTGATACAATGAAATACGGAATGATAGCTGCGATGGCAGGTTTGACTAGCTGCGGCGATCTTCAGGGAAATTCACAGAATGCACCTTCGACCATTAACGAGAAGGAGACTGTCGTGACCAATGCCAACGGGACTATTACGAGAACTAAACGTTCGGAGCGCGAAATCAAAGATGCTGACGGAAATGTAGTCGGTCATGAGACTAGCGTTTATTCCGAAACTCTCCCAGCAGACGCTCCTGCATCTCAAGAGAAGGGCGAGTTGAAAATCCCCAAGGATAAAACGGCCGGGCCTGAAGCCTTAACATCAGAGAAAACTGTTGAAAAGTCCGCGAACGACTCGTTCCTTGGGTTGAAGTTCGGCGAGGTTCCTGCCGGAGCCGAGAAGGCGGAAGATGTCCCTGGCGAGACTGCGCTCAAAATGATTAAGTTTACTCCTGAGAAGAAACTTAAAGGTTTTGACGAATATTTCGCGTTTGTTTCACCAAAGACACGAAAGCTCGTTAAGGTCTGCGCTTGTGCGCGCGAGGAAATCGCGCCCGATTCGTTCGGCCGGCGTCATTACCTTGTTGAGGCTCTTGAGAGCCGCTATGGTGTGCCTGCCCGCCTCGCGAGCTGGATTCGTCCTCTCTACGTGCTTGATATCGCACCCAACCGCGGCGTCTCCATTTGTCTCAGCAACGCATCGAGCGATTACGAAACTGTAATCACGGCGTGGGACGACGAAGCGGCGCGTTTAGCGGCGTCGGAATTGCGCGAGATGCGCGATGAGGCGTTTCGCAAAGCGGTTGAGGAGCGCGCTGATGCCGTAAAGGAGGCTGCGGGAGCGTTCTAACAGCATCGATTAATAACATAAGCGTTTTCGCTATGTCGAGTTACCACCGCATTTTGCAAAATGCGGTGGTAATTTTTGTTTAATTATGGGATACTTTGCGAATATGATAAAACTACATTAGTGCGGGATTTTTTTGTATGAGGGGGTGCAATACACAATCAAACTTCGCTTAATTTCTTTGCTCGATCTTTGATGATTTCAAGGACATTTGTTTGGGTGCAACGAGATTTTTATGCAACACCAATGAGGTAGGGGTCAGGTTCATGCCGCACAATCAACCTGTCGGAGGTCTTTGACGAGGTATTGGAAGAA
>JAHBAE010000103.1 GCA_018384485.1 Kiritimatiellia bacterium | reverse complement strand
GAACTCCTCAAAGTTCTTCGGATATGGATGTTCGGTAGTCGCTTTCATGCCTGAAATGGTATCACAATCTGCAAGGCCCGTCAATCAGCCACCCAGTTTCTGATTTGTTATCTCAAAGTCAAAATCAAGAAGCGGGGCTTGTGAAACTGTTAGGAGATAAGACTTCGTCGCGCTTTTATCCCGTTCGTTATGGAAGTGAAGATAAAGAAAGTGACAATGCAATTTTAGAGTCTATTCTACCAGTTGAAAATGCTTTGTGCGATTTAGAAGATTCTTTGAAGATTGCTCACACGACATTATTGTCGTTTGTTCATTCATTTAAAACAGATCCAATAGGAGCGAAGACTGTGGCGCGGTATATGCGCGCTGCTTGTGCGGTCGGCTCTGCTTCATTTTCAGATTTAGTAGAGCTTTTGGAGTTTAGGAATGTGAGGCTGCATTTAATGGAACTTACAAAAGGGGTTCAGAGCCGATCTTTCTTTGATGAGGAGAACCATTCGCTTACAATAGTTTTATCAAAAGACAATACTCCTGAACGAAGTATTTATCGAATCGCGTATGAATTAGCATGGATGGCGATATCTGGCTCAATGGGCTTTAAGCCTGTGAGGGATGGAGCCCAGCGCCATCGTTTCGCGAGGGAGTTTGCGGCGGAGTTTTTGATGCCAGAGGAGTCGGTGAGATTTACCGTTTCTCAACTTGGGATCGGCCCAGGAGACTGGACGCTGGATATGATCGTTTGGTTAAAGTCAAAATTTAATGTGTCGGCGGAATCGTTCGCGTTGAGACTCGAAGCTTTAAAGCTGATTTCAGAGCGCCTTCGTCAGAATATCCGAGAGGAGCTGCGAGCATATTACAAAGCCCATCCCAAAGCGATGGAACCCAAGCCGAGAATAACAGCGCTAAAAATCGGCCTAAGAGAAAAGCTACTAAAAATGGAAGTGGCGCGAAGGGAGATGAAGCGATGAAGTGCTATGCACATAGCAGGCCAAGTGCTCCATCGGAAGAATGGCAGAAGTTGGAAGACCATCTTGAGAATGTGGCTTGTAAAACCGCAGAATTCGCAGCTGTGTTTTCATCAAGCCAATGGGGACGGCTTTTGGGTAGTCTTCATGACTTCGGTAAGGCAAGGGTGTCGTTTCAGGGATATTTGGCGAGGGCGAACGGCTTGGATGACGATAGTTATGATAACGGTGAGCATGGGCACTCTGGAGCTGGTGCGTGCCTGGCGGAAGAGAGATTTGGACCGATGGGGAAAATTCTCGCTTACCCAATAGCAGGGCATCATGCTGGACTTCCCGATTGGTCCGGTGGGCAAAATCCAAACGGAGCGCTGGTGCAACGGTTGATTGAAGAAAGAATTGTACTTGATGAGGATTCGTTGAAGCGTTATGAAACGAATTTGATGTTGCCTTCAAAACTGCCGCCTTCGCCGTGGAAAATGGACCGAAATTCTTCTGATGTATCGTTTTGGATCCGTATGCTTTATTCCTGTCTCGTTGATGCGGATTTTCTCGATACGGAAGCGTTTGTGGATAGGGAACGCAGTGAAGAACGTTCAAAGGCCTATCCTTCGCTGGAAATTTTGTCTGAAAAGTTTTTTAAGAAACTGAACGCGGTGGAATCGGGGGCTGCAAAGACGAAGGTTAATGAGATTCGTTCTCAAATCCGTTTGACATGCGAGAGAGCGGCGGAAGAATTACCGGGGCTTTTTTCGTTGGCGGTGCCAACCGGTGGCGGAAAGACGCTTTCTTCAACTGCTTTTGCGCTCAAACATGCGTTGACGCATGGGTTGAAGCGCATAATCTATGTCATTCCTTATACATCGATTATCGAGCAGACGGCCGATGTTCTGCGCGGATTTTTTGGGTCGGATAATGTTTTGGAGCATCATTCAAATTTCGATCCTGAAAAAGAGACGTCTCGTTCAAGGTTATCTTCAGAGAATTGGGATGCGCCGATCGTTGTAACCACATCCGTCCAGTTTTTTGAGTCTCTTTATGCATGCAGATCAAGCCGTTGCCGTAAACTACACAACATCGCCGAAAGTGTGGTTATTCTTGATGAGGTTCAGTTGTTGCCGCTTCGATTGATGCTTCCTTGCGCAGAGGCGATTAAACAGCTTGCTGCACATTACCGTACTACAATTTTGCTTTCAACTGCGACGCAGCTCAACTTACCGGGCATCAATCCGTCAGATGTTCGCGAGATCATTCCAGCTTCACTCGATTTGTATCATCGGCTGAAGCGTACAGAGGTTGAATTCCCTGTTGATCTTTCCGCCCGGCGGACGTGGGATGAAATCGCCGCTGAGCTTTCCTCTTTCAATCAAGTGCTTTGCATAGTGAATACGCGTCGTGATTGCCGTGACCTTTATGAAAAGATGCCCGAAGGGACAATCCATCTTTCGGCAGGAATGTGCGGCGAACATCGTTCGCGGGTGATAGCTGAGATTAAACGCAAACTTGCAGATGGAGAGCCGATTCGTGTCATTTCAACACAGCTTGTCGAAGCTGGTGTCGACATTGATTTCCCCGTTGTTTACCGTGCGTTCTCCGGGCTTTCGTCAGTGGCGCAGTCAGCGGGGCGGTGCAATCGTGAAGGCCGTCTTGACGGTTTTGGACGTGTTGTAGTCTTTATGCCGCCTGAGCGGACGCCGGTTAAGGATCTGCGCGACGGCGAATATGCGCTTGCTGATCTCTTGGCGCGTCCTCACGGAGTGGATATGGATGATACGGCAGTTTATCCGGAATTTTTCGCGGCCCTGCAGAGTCGGGCAAATGATTCAGGTCAGGATTTCAGCCGTATGCTTGGGGTGCACATTCCTGAAGAATTTAGGAATGGTGTAATGAGTCCAGCTGGGCCATTGCAATATCAGTTCCGCGAAGCCGCCGCCGCGTTTCAGATGATAGATGGTGTCTCACAGGTTCCTGTAATTGTTCATTACGGTGGAAATGAGGAATTGGTTAATCTGCTTTACGAGGTTGGTCCAAAGCGGTTTCTTATGCGCAAATTGCAGCGTTTTGTCGTTAATGTGCCGCGTGCGCGAATATTGGAACTGCGCGAAAAAGGGATGATTGTCGAATTGATAGTCTCAGAAGGGAAAGAAAGTCATTCAGGGGTTTTTGTGCAGACGGTTCCGTCTGCTTATCGCGAAGATATCGGGTTTGATGTCTTTGGTGAAGGATTGAAAAGCGAGGATTTCATCTGTTAAGTCAGAAAGGAAAATAATGAAAGGTTTTTGTTTAGAAGTCTCAGGCGATTATGCCTGCTTTACGCGGCCTGAAATGAAGGTTGAGCGTGTGAGCTATGACGTTATTACGCCTTCGGCGGCGCGCGGGATTTTTACCGCAATTTTCTGGAAGCCGGCGATTCGCTGGCGGATAACGAAAATTGAGGTTTTAAGCCCTATTCGTTGGACGTCGGTCCGTCGCAATGAGGTTTCAGCGGTTGCAAGTCCGCGTTCGGACGGAATCTTTGTGGAAGATGTGCGGCAGCAGCGCGCGGGACTCATCCTTCGTGATGTTCGCTATCGGCTTTGGGCGGAGTTTGATATGGTGTCAAGTGAGGATCCCGCAAAGTATGCGGCGATGTTTGACCGCCGAGCAACCAACGGGCAACATTTTATGCATCCGTATCTTGGATGTCGTGAATTTTCGTGCCGCGAGATTCACCTCGTGAAAAACCCTGAGCAGGAATCGGTAAAGCCGATTTTCGAGACGCGCGATCTTGGTTTTATGCTATATGATATGGATTATTCCGATGCAAAGGATATAAAACCGATGTTTTATCGAGCAAAGATGGTTGATGGAGTTATAGTCGTACCTCATCCCGAATCGGAGGAGGTGTTTAAATGATCTTACAGGCGCTTAAGGAGTATTACGACCGTAAGGCGGCAGACCCTGATTCTGGTATTGCCCCTCTCGGTTGGGAACGAAAGGAGATTCCTTTTTTGATTGTGCTAAACAAAGATGGTTCGCTAGTGAGGGTTGAGGATACGCAGGAATTGGTGAAAAGAAAAAAAAGGGCAAAGACATTTCTTGTTCCACAGTCGGTAAAACGTTCAAGCGGTGTAGCGGCTAATCTCTTGTGGGATAATGTCGAGTATGCGACCGGTGTTGTCTGTAAGGGGAAAGTTGATCGTGTTGCAGTGCAGCATGCGGCATTTGTTGAGCGGTTGTCGGAATTATCTGATTGTTCATCGATTGAGCCTGTACGAGCCTTTTTGTCAAAATCGGATTTTCGTGAACAATTGGCAAAATGCCCAGAATGGAATGAAGCGGTGGAAGGATGTGCCTTCGTCGCATTCAAACTTGTCGAGGCATCATATCCAATCTTTAATGCTGCCGATGTGAAAGAGTATATCGATGGCGCCGCACAACCAAAATCAATGGAACCATCACAGACCGTTTGCCTTGTAAGCGGGAAGCGGGTTGTAGTCGCTAAATTGCATCCGGCGGTTAAGGGTGTACAGGGGACGAATACAACGGGAGGAAATATAGTATCTTTCAATTTCCCGGCCGCATGTTCTTTCGGTAAAGCACAGGGAGAGAATGCGCCTATTGGAGAAGAGTCTGCATTTAAGTATGCGACGGCTTTGAATTCTCTTTTAGGCAAGGACTCGCGACAAAAAATTCAAGTCGGAGATGCAACGGCTGTCTTTTGGTCGGAACAAAACTCCGTTCTTGAAGATGAATTTCTCGATCTTTTCGGCGAACCGGCCAAGGATAATCCCGATAAGGGCATTGCCGCAGTTCAACGATTGCTTACCTCTGTTAAAACCGGAGGTTTCTCGCCTACTGAAGAAACGACGCGTTTTTATGTTCTTGGGCTTGCACCGAATTCCGCCCGTATTTCCGTCAGGTTCTGGCATGTCGGAACTGTGGCGGAGATGGAAGGACGCTTTGCGGATTGGTTTGAAGATCTGCGCATTGCGCATGGCGTAAAGGATAAAGAGCATCTTTCGCTTTGGCGCCTTCTCATTTCCACGGCTACTCAAGGAAAAACGGAAAACATCAATCCGAATTTGTCTGGCAGCGTTATGCGTTCTATTTTGTCCGGTTCGCCGCTGCCGGATACATTGTTGAGTGCCGTTCTTGTTCGTATAAAGGCGGAACGTGAGATTTCATACCCGCGCGTAAAACTTTTAAAAGCATATCTTAACCGAAAATCCAAAGAAAGGAAAATCACTGTGAGTCTTGATAAAGAAAATGCAAATGTTGCATATTGTCTTGGACGACTTTTTGCAACGCTGGAGAAAATCCAGGAAGAGGCAAATCCGGGAATCAATGCGACGATTCGCGACAAGTTCTATGCTTCGGCATCGTCTGCGCCCAATACCGTATTTGGAAACCTTATGCGGCTTAAGAATCATCATTTAGCGAAACTTCCGCAAAGTCGGGTTATTTATTTTGAAAGGCTTCTAGGCGAGGTGATCTCTAAATTTGTTTCATTCCCAGCGCATCTTTCACTTGATGAACAGGGTTTGTTTGCTATCGGCTATTATCATCAGAGGCAGGATTTCTTTACGAAGAAGGAAAAACCTGATATTGTTGCCGCAGAATAAAAGTTTATTTAACAGTAATTAAAATAAGGAGAAAATCATGTCAACACCACTCAAGAATCGTTATGATTTCATGCTCGTTTTTGATGTCAAAGACGGCAATCCGAACGGCGACCCCGATGCTGGTAATCTTCCGCGCGTGGATGCCGAAACCGGCGAAGGGCTCGTTACCGATGTCTGTCTCAAGCGTAAGGTGCGCAATTTTGTCCAGCTCACAAAAGGTGCAGATGCCGGATATGACATTTTTGTGAAGGAAAAGGCGATTCTAAACAAGGAAATTGAAAAAGCGTACGCGGAACTCGCGATTGATCTTGCAAAGGCTCCTGCAGATGCGGCTGACGGCAAGAAGCGGAATAAGGAAGGGCAAGGCCAGGGAAGTGAGGTGGCGCAGGCTCGAGATAAGATGTGCGAAACCTATTTTGATATCCGCACATTCGGAGCAGTAATGTCTACGGGTGCAAATGCCGGTCAGGTTCGAGGGCCTGTACAGTTGACCTTTGCGCGTTCGGTTGATCCAGTAGTCACATTGGAACATTCGATTACGCGCATGGCAGTTGCGACAGAAGCTGAAGCGGAAAAACAGAGCGGCGACAATCGTACGATGGGTCGCAAGAATACCGTCCCGTACGGCCTGTATGTCGCTTACGGTTTTGTTTCGCCCGCGCTTGCGGCGCAGACAGGATTTTCCGAAGAAGATCTTGACGTTTTATGGTCGGCGCTTGTGAATATGTTCGAACACGACCATTCGGCTGCACGCGGCATGATGGCGACGCAGAAGTTGATTGTCTTTAAGCATGATACGGCGCTCGGAAATGCGCCTTCGCATAGTCTTTTCGATTTGGTGAAAATCACCAGAAAAGATGAAGTCTCTGTGCCTCGAAAGTTTGCGGACTATAATCTTTCCGTGCCTGGAGAAACTGAACTTCCTGCAGGCGTTAATGTTGAGATTAAGTAAATGTTTGGGCATAAGGCACGGGGCTTATGCCTCGCGCCTTATACCTTAGTTTGTTTTTGTCTTAACATACTTTGTTCTTTATAATAAAAATGGGATATCGTGAAAATGAAAAATAGCGTGATACCTAAGGATTTTGCTGTGGCCGTCAAGGATATAAAGTTGGCCATCCTGCGGGCTCGCGCCAATGCTGCGCGACTTGCCAATACCGAGGCATTGAAGCTTTATTTCTTTGTGGGCGGCTACATTTCAAAGAAGACGCGCAACGCCAAATGGGGCTCTGGTGCGATAGGAGCACTCTCAAATCAATTGCAGATTGAACTGCCGGGGCTCAGGGGGTTCTCAGCAAGTAGTATGATATTTATGCGCCTGTTTTATGAGGCTTGGGACGGTTGTCCCGAAATTCATAAATTGATAAGTGACGAATTTCATTACTTGGCAAGTAACGAAAACGATAACGCTACAATTAATTACTTACCAAGTAACGAATTAGTTGAAGGCGACATTCGTCAGATGCCTTCTGTCGAAATTCGCTCATTGCCAACGGGTAAATTGGATAAGGATGATATCGCCGCCTTCTTTTCTATAGGATTCACCCATCACAGAGAAATCATCCGCTTTTGCAAGGAGTTTGACGAGCGTCTCTACTACATTCATGCCTGCGCGAAAGCTTTGTGGACGGTAGAGCAGTTGCAACAGCATCTTCGCGCCGACGACTTCCATCACATTGGTTCGTTGCCTAACAACTTCGGAAAGACGCTTTCTCCGATGGCATTGGCATCGAAGGCCGTCCGCTCATTTCGCGATGAATATCTGCTTGAACTTGTCAACCTCGACAATGTGGATGCCCGCGCCGAACAGGATGTGGATGAGCGAGTTCTTTCAAAAGCGCTTGTCGCTGATGTGGAGAAGACTATACAGGCGTTAGGCGGTGACGATTTCTGCTTCATGGGGCGCGAGAAGCGACTGATTATTGAAGAAGAAGAGGTGTTCATAGATCTTCTGTTCTATCATCGATCCTTGCGGGCGATGGTGGCTGTTGAACTTAAGATGGGGAAGTTTCGCCCGTCATATCTTGGACAGCTTGAACTGTATCTTTCTGCACTTGATGCAACGATGAAGCATCATGACGAGAATCCGTCTATCGGACTTCTCCTCTGTGAAAAGATGAATAAGGGTTTCGTGGAGTTCGCAGTTCGTGACAAGTCGAAGCCGCTTGGAATCGCAACATACAAGACATTGAAATCAATACCGAAGCCCTATCAGACGCTCGCGCCCGTCATTGAAGGTGTCCGCCGCGTACTGTCAGAGAGTGTGGTGAAAAAGGCACCACGGAAGCGTGCTGCAAAAAAAAGGCGGCAAAGTATGAGTTAATATGGTTGAGACATAAAATATTCAAATGAAAGAGCCTTCTACAGAAGAATCATTGGTGATGATTTCCGCACTGCAGCATTATTTATACTGTCCGCGGCAGTGCGCGCTTATTCATGTGGAGGGTGTGTGGAGCGAAAATTATCTGACGGCATCAGGGCGTGTGATGCATGAGAGGGTTGATAGAAGAGGTGCTGAGACGCGCCGGGATATTCATCTTGCAACTTCCCTGCGCCTTGTTTCTCATCGTCTTGGGGTGGCAGGTGTTGCGGATATGGTAGAGTTTCATCGCGTTGAGGCTGCTGCCTATGGGGACGGAACGGTTGACGGGGCGATATTGCCCGGACGGGTGGGATGGTGGAAGCCCTACCCTGTTGAGTATAAGCGAGGTGCTCCGAAATCACATCGTGCAGATGAAGTTCAGCTTTGCGCACAGGCGATGTGCCTGGAGGAAATGCTGGGCGTAAGCGTGAAGGAAGGGGCTCTTTATTACGGAGAGATGCGTAGGCGAACAGCCGTTGCGTTTGATGATGTATTGCGGAAGTTGACGGAAGATACGGCACGTGGAGTCCATGAGCTTCTCTCGTCGCATAAGACGCCGGAAGCGTGTTGGACGAAAGGTTGTCGGGCGTGTTCACTTTTAGACGTTTGCAGACCTGAAGATTTCTCTGCTCGCGATTCTGTGCGGCAGTGGATGCGAAATCAGATAGAGGCGGCAGGGATATGAAAAAACTTCTTAATACGCTTTATGTGACGACGCAAGATGCATATTTGCGCAAAGAAGGAGAGACGGTTGTAGTTGAGAAAGATAAAGAGGTGAAGCTCCGTCTGCCGATTCACACATTGAACGATATTGTTGCCTTCGGTAATGTGATGGCAAGCCCTTATTTGCTCAATCTTTGTGCAGAGCGCGGTGTATGCGTTTCATTCATGTCGGAAAGCGGGCGGTTTCTTGCGAGGGTGACTGGGCCAGTTTCGGGGAATGTTCTTTTGCGGCTAGCACAGGCGAGGGCTTATGAAGATAAAGTGAAGAAGGGCGATATCGCAAGAAGCTTTGTTATCGGTAAATTGATGAACGCGCGGAATATTTTGCAGCGGCGAATGCGCGATCATGGAGCGAGCGCTTCTTTGCGAGCGAGCGTTGATGTCTTGGCGGATGTGTTGCGCCGTGTTCGTGATTCCGAACCGGATGCTACAAGATTGCGCGGGCTCGAAGGCGAGGCGGGTGCTGTTTATTTTGGAGTGTTCAAAGAGTTGATAACGACCGATGCGGAAACTTTCGGTTTGAAATCGCGCAATAGGCGCCCGCCAATGGATCCAATGAATGCACTTTTGTCATATCTGTATACGCTTCTTGCGCATGATTGCAGAGGTGCGTTGGAGGGCGTGGGACTTGATCCGCAGGTTGGTTTTTTGCATGAAGTGCGTTCAGGGCGTCCGAGCCTTGCGCTTGACTTGATGGAGGAGTTTCGCGCGCCTCTTGCTGATCGTGTAGCTGTTTCGTTAGTGAATCTAAGGCAGGTGACGGCGAAAGATTTTAAAGCGACTGAAAGTGGAGCGGTGGAAATGTCGGAGACCGCACGAAAGATAGTATTGATGGCATGGCAGAAGAAAAAACAAGAACAGGTAGTTCATCCTTTTTTGGATGAGAAAGCTCCGATTGGGATTCTGCCTCATTTACAGGCGCTCTTGTTGGCCCGTTTCTTGAGAGGTGATATTGATGCCTATCCGCCGTATTTGCTCAAATAGGAGAGTATATGTTGATGCTTGTGAGCTATGACGTGAATACAACTACAGCAGCGGGACGTCGCCGGCTTAGGCGTATTGCCAAAGCGTGCGAGGACTGGGGAATTCGGGTTCAAAATTCTGTCTTTGAGTGCACATTGGATTGGTCTCAGTGGCTTGCACTTAAGGGGAAATTGGAATCTATTTGTGAGCCGGCGTGTGATAGTTTGCGGTATTATAATTTAGGAAATAACTATAAGGAGAAAGTTGTGCATTATGGTACAAAAGAGACTATTGATCCAATGCAGGATATGTTGATTGTATAAGTGTGAAATCTCTCCGCGAATGGTAAGTTCACATAAAGAGGTCAGGATGTTCGCGGGTGACATGGTCCAGAAATTGATCTTTGACAAGTAGTTTTGTGCTTTTTATGAACAAGAAACGTAAAAATATGCTATCATATTAATGTCTTAGATTCATAAAAAGATTTGAGATGCAGATAAGTTCAACTTTTTCTGCGGTCGCCCGTCGCAAGACGGGCGTGAATTGAAACTTACACCGCTTAAAATGGGGATTTGGTATAACCCGAGTTTGCCAGTTGAAAATTCCAAAATCGTGTTCTCGACCAAGCCCGCATGCGTTTTTCGCTTGCGGGCTTCATAATAATTATGTGCTTACTC
>JAHBAE010000097.1 GCA_018384485.1 Kiritimatiellia bacterium | reverse complement strand
CCTTCACCAAGCATCCTGTCCCCAGCTATCTTACAGCCGAGTTCTGCGCCAAAATCGATTCCGGCATGTATCTTTTCTCAAATTGTGATGACCAAGATCGTATATTTATTGTGCGAACGGATTTTGGCGGCTTCGGCGCTCAGCGATATATGGTAAACAATGTACAGAGAGCTTGCGATTATGGCGAGTCGGAGTTAATCAGAGCCGGTAACGCCAATACACTTACGGCCGTCTATCGCGATAGCGCAGCATCACGGCTTAATGGGCTCATTGACTACTATGTGAACGGTTCTGAGGTGCCGATAGGGTGCTCTCCTTGTACTGGTTGGAATATGGGGGCGTATCCAGCATTAGGGTCGAGATATGACAACACGGAAAGTACAGTAGCAGGTTCGCTCTATTCAATCCGCTTCTATTCTCGTCCTCTTGAGCCGGTCGAGGTCGCATTCAATGCCGCGCTCGACAGAATACGCTTCTTTGGCGCGGACGAAGAAACGACGCTTGCCAACATGACTCTACCTGACGGCTATCGCTGGAACAGCGAGAAGCGTTGCCTCGAAGTAATGTATGATATCGTAGCGAAGGGCGGTGCAGCTTCTCTCGAAAGCGGCACTTATTTTAAGGTGGGCACGAAAGTTACTGTCACCTTTACGCCTGAAAAGGGTACGAAAGTGCGCTGGTCGGGGCTTCCTCTCAAGGCGGAAAAGTCATCAGACGCTCGCACTGTCACCTTTACTGCCGCCGCGCCTGCTAAGATTTCAGTCTATGCAGAACAGGAGCTCCCAGCTCTCACTTATATCTCTAAGGGGTTGATTGGTCTTTGGGATGCAAAGGAGAATGTCGCTCCAGGTGTCCACGACAGCCTTTCATTCAAGTGGTACGACCTCACCGGTCAGCAGCAGCATCCTTGGGATCTCATCCGTGGGCGCGCCGCGTTTCGTGAAGACGCGCTTGAGGTGTGGGGCTGTATAAATAATAACCATCCGCTTCACATGGCAAACCTTCTGCCTGACTGGAATACGATTGAAGCGAGCATCACGCCATACCGCACCAATGCTTTTACTCAAGTGGTGAACAATCGCTATACGTCGAGGTTATTGTATATGAACGCTTCGCCTGCCAGAAATTACTTTGGCGGCGCCAACGGTTCTCCCGCTACGCTTGCAAAGGTGTCTTCGCCGATGGGACTAATGCGCAAAACATATACTGTCTCGTACAATCAATCTGGCTCTGCCCCTGAAAACTTCTTTGTAAACGGTGAAAAGATTTCTAATTTAGCTACTGGCAATATATCTGTAGACGGAAATAATGATTATTTAGCTCTTGGCGCCCGCTACAATAATGCGACAGACCGTTTCGTAGGCTTGTTCAATGTGTTGAGAATCTACTCGCGTCCGCTTGACGCAACGGAGGCGGCGTTTAACGCGGCAGTCGATAAGATACGCTTTGACGGCTTGTCGCTCGCGGAGGCTCTGCCAGAGACGCTGCCTGACGGTTATCGGTTTGATGCCGCTCGTAATCTTCTTGAGGTTAGGATAGATGTCGTAGTTACCGAAGGCACGGTGACGGTGAACGGTAGTAATGAGGGGAGCGTCTGGGTGCCGGTTGGCGAGAATGTAACATTCGTCTACACGCCGAGCGAGGGCAGGGGGCTTAGAGACTGGGCGGGGCTTCCTGGCAATGCCGTTAAGAGCGACGGCGCAAAGAAGGTTACGTTCACGGCCGCATCTCCAGTTGAGGCTACTGTGGAAACAGCTGCTACAACAGCGATGCCGTTCTCGGCCTATATCTCCGATGGTCTCATTGCCTCTTGGGATGGGCTTGATGAAACAGGTACAACTGACGGATGGGGCGCCAGTGGCGAGCTTGACCGCCGTGTGAACGCTATCGCATTTGACGGTAAGACTTATATGTCGAATTTTGTTTCCGGTGTCACTGCCGCGCTTAACGATAAGTCAATGACGGTAGAAATGTTCATCCGTCCGAGGTGTTTTAACTGGACTGCCGCCTATATTCATATTGGAAATGGCGCTAACGTGCGCGATTTGATACTCTCTATGCAGGGTGATAGGGATACTACTTATCTTAAAGCACAACGCGGTGCATTCGGCGCTCTTCAGTATGCGGCAACAACGTCGATGAATCTTCAGTATGCAGGAATTGGCAAAGATACGCGTGGCTATTTCGGTCAAGATACATCTGTTGCAATCGTCCGCTATGGAGCGGGTGCGAAGGTTGCATTCAACGATGAGGGCTTTTGCCTTGATAACACGGCCTACAACGGAAGGGCGACTACAGACCAAGTAAATATCGGTACTTGGATCGGGAACCGCAACGCCGTCTTTGACCTTTATGCCGTTAGAATATATAAGCGCGTTCTTACCGATGCCGAGCTTGCCTACAACCGAGCGCTTGATCGTGCGCGTTTTACCGGCGCGGAGATGGTGCTTCCGGAGGGTTATATAAATGATGACGGAGTTATCAAGGCAAAGTACTCGGTGTCGGTGTCGGACGGTTCTGGACTCGTCTCAATCAACGGTGGCGAGGCGGCGGCGTCGGTAGAGGCATATATCGAACTCGGCTCCACTGCGAGTATTGCCTACACGCCATCAGCAGGAAAAGTTGTTGGTGGATGGACGGGAATCCCCGATAATGCCTCTTACAATGGCGGCGGCGCTCGCGTCTCTTTGAAGGTGAATGGACCTATTAATGCAACAGTGACAGGTGAGAGCCTCTCTTACAGTGACGATAACTTTGATTCAACTGCAGCGTTGCCAGTGTCGGTCGCTGTCGGAAACGCCCGTGCCTACACTTTCAATCCAGGCACAATCTCTCTCTCTGCGAAGCATGATTTGACGATTGAACAGGCGCTTGTTGTAGGCGGCGGTGGCGCCGGCGGTAACCGCGCAGGCGGCGGCGGTGGTGGTGGCGGCGTCATTCATGTCGCAAAGAAGGTTTTCGTTCCTGCTGGTTCGAGCATTAAGCTTGAGGTTGGCGCAGGCGGTTCTCCCTCTACGTCCAATGGCGGTGCCGGCGGGAAGGGAGCCTCTTCGTTCCTGCATGCGGGAGATATAAATATCGAGGCGTTCGGCGGTGGCGGCGGTGGCGCCTGGCTCTCGACTGCTCCGTCTTCCGGCGGCTCAATCGCCTCTTCTGGCGGCAGCGCCAACAAGAATACAACGGCGCATATAGACGGTTTGAATTACGACTCCACTCAAGGGCATAGCGGTGGCATCAGCATCAATAACAATACCTACAACGTCTATGGGCCAGGCGGCGGCGGCTCTTTCTGGCAAGGGTTTTCAACGGAATCGTCAGCGTCTGGCAGAAACGGCGGCCAAGGTTCTCCGTATTTCATCGGCGCGGAGGTCGGCGTTTACGGCGCCGGCGGCGGCGGCGGTGGCACGCTCGGAGGTATTGGCGGCATTAACGCCGGTGCCGGCGGCAATGGTACGGATACGACTGCGCACGGCGGCGCGGGTGTCAATGGTTTCGGTGCCGGCGGCGGCGGTGGCGGCAATAATGACTCGACCCGCGGCGGTGCAGGTGGTGCAGGTGCGGTTATTTTGTCAATTGTAGAGGGCGATACTACAGCTAAGAATCTTGAGGTTTCTCTGCCTGAAAAAATTATCTACGTCGGCTTGCCTGTCACGCCAGAAGTTGTCGTCAAGCTTGATGGCGTTACGCTCAAGAAAGACATTGACTATACTGTGACATATAATAACTGCGAGACTTATGGTTTCGGCGGTGTGCTCGTTACAGGTATTGCAGGGACTCAGGCGGAGGGGCTCAGCGCCACCCGCGCGTTCGTAATTTACAAGGGCATCTTTGCTGCCGAAACCGGTGCAGGCACACAGGACGGCACATCTTGGGCGAATGCCATGGCACCGCAGGCGGCGCTCAGTGGAGCGGAAAATACGCATAATGAAGGTTGCCTTGCGGCTGTTCTTTTCAAGAGCGGCACATATCCAATTCCCGCCGCTCTTACGTTATCTCGTCCAGGGCTTGTGCTTGGCGGCTTCCTCGGCGAGGAAGGCGTATCGCTTGAGTTGGACGAATCAAATCCTGAGACTGTGTTCGACGGGCAGGGCATTCCGTCAAAGGTAAGTTCCATTGAACAGGCGTTGACGGTGGGTGCCTCCTTTGTCGACTGCACAAACATCATCGAGCGTTGCTCCTTTGGCAGGTGCTACCTCCACGGATTCGTAAAAACTGGCGGCTCGTCGATTATTTTCCGCAAGTGTCGCTTCTTTAACAATTCATGGGGGCCATCCCCCCAACGTTCAAAAGGTCGAGGTTTCTGCCTTGCAGGCACTAAGGATGCAATCGCTATTTTTGAAGATTGTGAGTCGAGCGGTAATATGACGTTAGGTACTACTGGCCGCCTAATAGATACTGATCCGGGTTTTGGAGGCTATATTACTACCTTTAAGCGCGTTTACATTGATAACTGCCTTTTCGTTACAAATGGTTGGGTGCAGAATTGGCGCACCGCGCGCGGCTCAGCGCTTTATGTCGACAATGCGCCGCTTACGATGCGCAATACTCGCATAGTAGCCAACCAGCTTTCGCATCCAGGTACCGGCGGTACGCTATGCCTTGTCAATGATTGCGGCGGAAGCGCGTTCACGAATTGTTTGTGGGTTGCGAACGCTAACCGTCATTACGGATCCTTCGGTAATGGCGGCAATTCCGGTGCTCTTTATGTCAATTTCCCATCAGCTGATAAGACGATTGATATTGACCATTGCACTTTCGCTTACAATCTGCAAGGCTCAAAGGAATACTTGGAAAATAACGATTTCCAGTTTTGCTCAGCCGCGGGCCTCAACGTCATCTGCGCCAAGGTAAAGGTAAGAAACTCGATCTTTTTTGGGAACGCCATATCCTCAGAGAATCGCGCAGCCGCTGATTTTTATATTCACAGTGGCAGTGCGGACATTGACTACACGCTTTTCGGAGGGCTTTCCACCTTTTATCTCAAGTCATATTCTGGAGCGACGATTACGCTTGGAGAACACATTATCGTAGGAGATCCAAATTTCGTAACTAAGCCTGATGAGGTTAAAAATCTTGTAAATGAGCCAAATAACTTCAGTATTCCCCGTACATCTTCAACGTGTACTAAAATTTATTATAAGAGTACTGCTACAGCAGCACTCATCGATGCGCATGTCGTAACTGACGCTGCGAAGTATTCGCCTGCTATCGACGGCTCGATTCCTTCATGGCCAGTCGGAGAGGAGAGTGAACCTAACGGGGGTATCGCCAACCTTGGTTTTTATGGTACAACATCGGAGGCAGCGCCGTCAATTCTCGGCGTGCCGACAATCGACGGCGATGTTCAAGTTTCCTTCTCGCCAGAATCGGCAGGGCCTTCTGTTTCCTTTAGATTAGGCGGTGATGGAACTCCATACAATGCCACGGCGAAACTTGAGATTACGGGCGACGGTAAGAGCTGGGTGCACGAGTTGGTGGGCCTTCAGCAAGGAAGTGAAGTTCTCGTGCATTGTCCTGAAGCGTTTACTCCTGGAGCTTCTCTTACAGTGAATGTAGTTGTTTCTGCGCCTGGACAGGCTGATGTTGTCAAGTCCTTGAATGTTAATGCGGCTGGAGATGTTCCTCCGTGGTATGGCCATGGTGGCGATCCTAACAAGGTCGTTCATGTCCGCGCAGGTTCAACAGCGCTGAACCCGCGTGGCACGAGCTGGGCGGACGCATTCCCAGACTTCAGCCGTGCGTATTCCGCTCTCACATCTACCCGCAACGAAATATGGTTCGCTGGGACGATTTCTCATACTGTCGCTCCCGATTATTTCCGTAACGGCTATCCCGCTATAATCAGAGGAGGCTTTACAGGCGTTGAGGATTCTGCCGATGAGCGTGTAGACGGTGCCACCTCGACTATTGACGGCAATATGCGCTTTACATGCTTCTACCTGCATAACCAGGGTAAACTCACCGTTGAGCGTGTGGATTTCAGGAATGGCTTCTCTCGCGCTTTCTATCGCGGCGATTCAAGTGGCGATCTTGAGTTTATTGACTGTGGTTTTTACAATAACGGTGCTACTGACGCAACTGCCATTAGCGGGGCTGCTGTTTACTTCGCCCGTTCAGCTCATCCAGCAGCGAATCTTGCTTTCCGTAGCTGCCGCTTTGAGGGTAACGGTCGCCGCGCCACCTCCAACGCCCTGCTCGATGGTCCGTGCATATATGTAAACAAGGCGCAGAAATCGTTAACGGTAGAAGATTCGATATTCCTCACAAATGGTGCTCCCTATTCACTTACCTCTATTGGAACTGGGGACGTAAGGCCGGTAGGAACTTGTGTTTATGCAGTCGACACGCCAGTTACCATTACAGGCTGCCGTTTTGCCGGCAACCGTGCCTGCAACTATAAGACAGAAAATCATGGCGGCATAATCTACCTCAAGGGCCTCTGCGGCGGCAGCCGCATAGCAAATTGTGCGTTTGTAGGCAATGAGTCTGTTACACGCACAGGTAATGCGGCCGATGCCGGCACCATCGGAGGCGCGGTCGTCATCAATCTCGATCAGAAAGTCCGTGAGGTATCAGTTGAGAACTGCACTTTCGCATGGAACCTTGCCTCGGGCAATATTGTTCCGACTGATTTGCTCGCGTATGTCGGAACGGTTAATGTCAAAAACTCAATTTTCTACGGAGGAGTTCGCCGCGCTGCCGCTACTGATGCTGGCAACTACGGCAAGTACATGCATACAACAGGCAATGGTGTTATAAACCTTTCATACTCGATGTTCGATATCGACATAGAGGAAGCTGTGAAGGGTACGGGTCCCGTTACGATTGACGAAAGCTGTATGGTAAATAATCCATTGTTCGTCTCTGGAGATACGCTTAATCTTACGGTGCGCAATTCTACCGTTCCCGGTATGGCTTATGATGCCGGTATGGAAAAAATCGCTGCCACGGGCGATGTTCACCTTGTAACTGTCGCCGGCTATTTAGATAATGATGGTGTATTGCACACGGGAGGTGATGCTGTTTCGCCCGCCATTGACGCCGGCGACCCAGCAGACGACTGCTCGCTTGAGCCTCATCCAAACGGGAACTTCATTAACCTTGGCGCCTATGGTAATACCGCGGAGGCCTCGCGTACATATAGTGTCGAACCGGAGATTGCAGATAATTTAGTCACCATTACTTTCCCTGATAATACTTCGTTCCCCAAGATTGATTTTGATCTTAAGGCGGCGCAGCTTGACTATACTGCCATCGTAAATGTGCTTTGCGGAACGAATGGTTTTGACAATACGACATTTCGGTCGCCCGCCTTGCCTGTTCGTGGCGGAGAGCATTTCTCTTATCTCCAGAAAACCGAGCCGTATAAGAGCGGCAGCACGCTCTATGTGAGAGTGCTTGTCACATCTGGCGACCATGTGCTGACAAACGATACCACCATAACTGTGACAGGTGAGATGCCTCCGTGGTGGGGCAAGGGTGGTGGCGATGGTATCATCCACGTCTGGGCCGATGCTACCGGTGCGAATAACGGCACAAATTGGCGTGACGCATATACTGATCTTGATGCGGCGGTAGCGGCGCTTGATGCACGAACAAAAGAAATTTGGATTGCAGGCAACTGGTATCTTACGACAGGATCATACAACTTCACCCCCTCGCGTAGTATCGCCATCCGTGGCGGCTTTACAGCTGTAGAGAATACGCCTGACGAGCGGCCTTCAAACAGTGCTTCTGTGATTGACGGCAATAATCAGTATAACCCGATTGTTATTAATAACACTTTAGGAATTTCAGCCGAGGTAGATAGGCTTGTTCTCTACAATTCCTATGACCGCGGTATCCATAAGACTGGTGGTGGCGATTTGTCCGTCATTAGTTGCACCTTCCTTACCAATGGCGTCCATGGCACTAAGAACCAGGGAAATGGTAAAGGAATAAGTATTACATCAGCTTCAGGAGCGCACGTATTCGTAACGAATACGCTCTTTATGGGCAACATGCTCATTGATGAAGTCTACGATGGATCTACTGGTCAGGGTAATGGTTCTGGCATTTACATTGATTCTGGCGCATCGCTTACGGTCGTTGATTGCCGTTTCAATGGAAATGGGCATCCTTCTGTTACTCCTTCAACGTCCCATTCTGGCAATCCAAGGTCGGGGACATTCTCTGGTGGTGCAATTTACTCTACCGTTCCAACGCATATCAGTTACTCTCGATTCTGCGGTAACCGTGTAATTCATGAAACTGGCAGCGGAGGAACTGTAGTACTTACAAGCTCTGCTAACGGCTCGACTCTGAAGAACTGTCTTTTCGCGGCGAACCAGGACACTAGAAACTGGTCTTCCAACGGAACGCCTGTATCGGATAAAGGCGGTGCTTTAGTAGTTTCACTCGGAAATGCCGCTTATACGGTGGATATTGAAAATTGCACATTCGCCTACAACCTCTGCGATGGCAAGTACTGCGCGGCAGGCCTTACCGTCACCGCAGGTTCGGTAAATGTCAAAAACTGCGTGTTCGGCGGAAATATGATAGGTGCAAATGCGTCTGACAAGTCGGTTGACATCAATGTCCGCAGCGGCGCTTCATGCTATGTCTCGTACACGCTTCTTTCTCAGGACGGCGCGCTTCGTTCCACAGATGTCGCCACAGCATGCCAGGCTGGCGGAACGCTTGAGTTAGGCGAAGGAGTGCTCTATGGAGACGCGCTTTTTGTGACGCCGGTTTTATCAGTTACCAATCTTGTTTATAACTTTGACGGGTCAAAACCGAAGATTATGTACTTTGACCCTGCTAAGAAGCCTGACTGGATGATGCAGAACTTCGATGCTCACGTGCTTTCCGAATCTGGCTACTTTAACAATGCCGGAGAGGAATTGCAAGCAGAAGAAGGGGTGCTTTCGCCCGCGATAGACAAGGGCGATCCTCTCGACAGCCTTCGCGACGAATATGTGGCTCCCGAAAATATGATCATCAATATGGGCGCATACGGTGGAACGAGGTGGGCTTCAAAGTCGGCGATTGGACTTGCTGAAATCGATGGAGATGTTAAGATAACGTTCCCGACGGAGTTTACTCGCCCGCAGATTGAGTTTACGGTTGGCGGAGAGGGCACGTTTATTGCAAATGCGACCGTGTATATCTCTTCCGACGGAGGGAAGACATGGGATCATATCTCCGAGCCCATCGGTAACCTAATCCGTGGTCAGGCTGTATCTTATCTTGTTCCGCTCGTCTATCCGCCGAACACGGAGTTGATTGCCGAGGTGGTGTTGACGGCAAATGGCATCTCAAAGAACGCAATTTCTCAAAATACGTCCGCAGAGGGAAAATTGCCTTCGTGGTACGGCCATGGCGGTGACCCTACCAAGGTGGTGCACGTGCGCGAGGGCGCGTTCGGCTCTGGCGACGGCACGAGTTGGGGCGATGCCGTAACGTCGTTCCATAAGGGTATAAGTCTCTTGACCGCCGAGAGGAACGAACTTTGGTTTGCTGGCACGAATGTTGTTGCAGGAGCCTCGACGGCGTATAATTTCGACTTCCCAGTCCTCATTCGCGGCGGTTTTGATGCGACGGAAGATTCTATCGAAGAGCGGAAAGATGGAGTGAAGTCGCTTTTGACGGCGAAATTCCTTGCTGACAATTTGAAGCTTGAGAACTCGCAGAAAGTGTACATTGAGCGAATCGTCTTCAGCGAGGGTCAGACGAGGAATTTCATTAAGAACAACTCGAAAGGAGACCTTGCGTTCAGCGAATGCGAATTTGTGGACGGATGCTCTACATCTTCTGGTACGGGCGGCTATTTTGAGGGTGATTCTGGAAAGACTGCAAATCTTTCATTCACCAACTGTGTGTTCCGTAATAACAAATACGATTACGGTGCGTCCTATGTGAGTAACCAGTCAGGGTCAAAAGCTGCTTATTTCAAGAACTTCGCGAGCGTGACAATAGATGGATGTCTTTTTAAGGACAATGGAACTGGATTTGCGAGGGTGAATTACCTTTCGAGCGCCAAGGCCGCCATCTTTGAGGCGACTGGTTGCCGTTTGAATGTCGCAAATACACGCTTCGTGGCGAATAGCATCTTTGTAGGTGGAAGTGGAGGGCATATCTTGCTCCAGACAGGTACTGGTGGAAGTGTGTTCCGTAATTGCTGTTTCGTTGGCAACATCAGTGCTAATGACGACACGTTTGGGCCGAGTGCAGGAAATGTATCTGGGTATGGTGGCATAATCTATGTAACAGGAGACTTTGAGGAGTGTCCTGAAATTACGATAGACCACTGCACATTTGCGTATAACCTTGCAGGCTCGTACGGCTGCCCTGGTGTAATCTATGTGCAACGCGGGATAGTGAATGTCGCAAACTCAATTTTCCATTCTAACAAACTCAGCACTGAAAACATATGCCCGGCTGATGTTTTTGTGAATTACGAGCAGGATGATCCTGACGGAGCGCAGTGCCATATTTCCTACTCAATGGTTGATGATCTTGGGACGAATAACATCCGTGCCGTTTCTGGAGGAATAATTACTACGAACAATGTTTATGTCGCCGATCCTCTGTTGGTGACAACTATGGACGATCTTCTCGGTTGTCTGCCAGACTGTTCAGTCTCCGGAGCACGACTTTCTCTTAATCGTAATCAGCTGCGTTTTATTAATAATGCTGAAACGTTAGAGAAGCTTGAGGCGTTTAATGTTCATCTGAGAAGCCGAGGCGGATGGTATGATGAGTTCACTGGAGCGTGGCGCAATACGACTGGCGCTTCGTCACCGGCGCTCGATAGGGGCGATCCCACAGCGGATTATTCTCAAGAGCCTGACCGTGCCGGAGTGGGCTTCCCTGGCCGCCGCGTAAATCTTGGCGCCTACGGCAACACTCCTTGGGCTTCAATGACACCTCATCCCGGGTCGATTATCATAATTCGCTAAGATTGATAATCATAAAGAAACTACAACGGCGGCTCCACAGCCGCCGTTTGCTCCCTGTGAAAAAATCGGCAATCCTTCAAAAGAAAAGAAATAAGGGGCAAAAGGGTTACCTAATTTGTGGTATAATATACCAACACGGCGGGCGTCCGCCGCGTTTGATGAAACAGAAAAATATCAGAGAAGAGGCTGTTTATGGAAGAGACTGTAAAAGCTAAGTTGGAAGAATTGCGCGCCGGGCTTCAAGCGGATGGTGGCGATCTTGAATTTGTCAAAATGGAAGGTAAGGTCGTTTATTTAAGGCTTGTAGGGCATTGCGGAACGTGTCCTTTCGCAATGATGACCCTTAAGCAGGGCATCGAAACTGCTCTTAGAGAAATTGATCCTGAAATTACCGTTGAAAGGGTCCCGAACGAATGAAGACGGTGAGCGTTTCGCTCGTCGGCGTCGGCGGGCAGGGTATCATTTTAACTTCCGATCTTCTCGCAAGAGCCGCGGCTATCGCTGGGTATGATGTCAAGAAGTCGGAAATTCATGGCATGGCGCAGCGTGGCGGTTCCGTTACGAGCCAAGTTCGTTTCGGTGACGCGGTGTATTCGCCGATCATTCCTCACGGCACAGCCGACATTCTCGTTTCGTTCGATAAAGTAGAGGCTCTGCGCAGTGCAAGCGTTCTTTCTTCAGGCGGAACGGCGCTCGTAAACGATATGTATCTCGTGCCTGTTACCGTTTCCTCAGGGCAGCAGTCGCCCGTGAAAGATCTTGACGGCCGCGTCGGAAGGACGTTTAAAAGTCTCATCCTTCTTGATGCGCAGAAGATCGCCACCGAGGAGGTCGGCAATGAACGCACGATGAATATGGTTATTGCAGGAGCTCTTTCGACGCTCTGTCCGTTTGAAGAAAAAGTCTGGCTTGAGGCAATGAAGGAGCTTCTTTCAGGTCCCAAGGCCAAGCTTCTCGATGTCAACCGCAAGGCGTTTGCCATTGGGCGAGAGAGAGCGAAGGCATCTTAATTTTTAGATTTGATTCGGCGCAGGAGGAGAAAATGGGAGAACAGTTAAGTTTTGACGCGCCGCGCGGCATGCGCGATTTTTATCCGTCGGATATGATCTGGCGCAATAAGGTTTTTGATGCATTCCGCGCAGCAGCTGAAGCGGCCGGTTTCCAACCGTATGATAGCTGTGTCGTTGAGAACTACGATCTTCTCGCCAGAAAAGCTGGCGAAGAAGTCGGTGAGCAGATCTACCATTTCTACGATAAGTCCGAAAGGCATATCGCTCTGCGTCCTGAGATGACTCCTACGCTTGCGCGTATGGTTGCGCAAAAGCAGAAAGAACTTTCATTCCCCCTGAAATGGACTACGATTGCGCAGTGTTTTCGTTATGAACGTATGACAAAGGGGCGCAAGAGAGAGCATTACCAGTGGAACATCGATATTATCGGCGAGGATTCAGTTCTTGCGGAAGTTGAGGTTATCTCGGCCGCTTGCGACGCATTGCGCCGAATGGGGCTTTCGTCTGCCGATTTTAAAGTGCATGTTTCTTCGCGCCGTCTTCTTGGCGAGGTGCTTGAGCGTAGCGGTGTTCCCGCCGATCGCCATGCGCAGGTCTTTCTCGCTCTCGACAAGCGCGGCAAGATGCCTGATTCTGAGATTTCCGCCATGCTTGCCGACGGCGGGCTTGAAGAATCGTTAATAGAAAAAGTCTTTCAGATTCTCTCGCTCTCGGATCTTGAAGCCGTGCGCGCGTATTTGGGCGAAGAGGCTTCCTCTTCCAAGGCGCTCTCCGATCTTGACGCGCTTTTCTCTCTCGCGGCAACGGCAGGTTTTGCCGATTGCCTCGTTTTTGACATCGGTGTCATAAGAGGGTTGAGCTATTATACTGGCATCGTCTTTGAATGTTTCGACACTAAGGGCGAGTTTCGCGCAGTCTTCGGCGGTGGAAGGTATGATAATCTTCTAACTACTATTGGAGGCGAGCCTACGGGCGCGGTCGGCCTTGGCTTCGGCGATGTTGTTGTGACGGAGCTTTTAAAGTCGCGCCTTGGCGAGGATGCAGTCCTTTCGCGCAAGGGGATTGCAGTCGGCTTTATGTGCGATGAACAGCGCGATGCCGCAGTAAAGCTTGCCTCATCGCTCCGCGCTTCCGGTGAAGCCGTTGATCTCTCGCTTCGTGCGCAGAAGCCTAAGAAATTCTTCTCGCGTGCCGATTCTTCGAATGCGGCCAAAGCTGTTTTCATCGGTCCGGACGATCTCGAAAGAGGGTTTGGAAAACTTAAAGATCTTCAGACCCGCGAAGAGGTCGAAATATGCTTGACTTAAAGGAAGTCAGAACCAGTCTTGAAGTTGGTTTTGCTTCCGGCGATTTCCCGGAAAAATTTCTCCGCTACAGAGGGCGCGCCATGAGGTCGCTTGAAAATTGTGCGGAGTTTCCGTATGAAGACGCTCAGTTTCAAGTTGTGATGATTTCGCCTTCGGTGTTTTCCGAGGAAAGCATCAGGGAGGTGCATCGAGTTCTCCGTGATGAAGGGTGGCTGATATTTGAGTTCTGCGAGAAGGAAATGCTTTCAAAAGGTTACAAGAGCGTTTCCGATATTTTTTCGATCGTCAAAAGCGGTTTTAACATTGTTGAAATAGAGCGCTCTTCTTGGTGGCAGCGTTTGCGCGGCGAAGGAATAGTTGTTGTTTTCGCCCAGAAGAAACGCTGGCGCACGGCAAAAGTATTTCAAAGGAGGTATGTATGATCTCTTTTTTCCTTTTTGCCGCTATGACTTCGTCTGAAGCGTTGTCGGTAATTTTGAATACTCCCGGCGCGGTCAGTGCTGAAAAATATGAAGAGGCTTCGCGAGTTATTCTCAGTGAAGCGGCGGCGGGGAAGAGGGTTCAGCAGTATGTCGCTGCATTGACCGTATGCGATAAAAAGCTTGCGAAGAGTTATTTGGAGCAGTCTCGCCCCGTTATACGCGTGATGGCGGAGAATCGCGGAAATCCTCTCGCCTGGTATCTTCTTTCGATGGAGGACAACAATTTCCATTATCTTGAGAAGGCCGCGTCGGCTGGGAACGTGCAGGCGCTCAATGCGATGGGTTCAGCGAAGCTTCAGCGTTCATCGCGCGAGAAGGATAAGGAAAAAGCCGAGGCGCTGAAAAATGAAGCTTTCAAACTTTTTAAGAGTGCGGCAATGAAGCTTGATACCAACGCTCTTGTAAATGTTGGCGTCTGCTGCATGAGCGGCATCGGGTGCCGTGTCAACAAGGAGTTGGCTTTCGAATGTTTTAAGAATGCGGCGAAGAAAGGTCATCCAGAGGCAATGATGTCGCTTTCCGCCTGTTATTCAAGGGGCGATGGCGTGGCACCTGATTCTTCTCTTGCGCTTTATTGGAGCATGAAAGCGAAGGCGAGCAGGGGGGATAAATCGGCGGCGCGTTGGTTGGAGAAATCAAAATGACAGTTTTGATGATAGGCGATGTGGTCGGCTCTCCCGGGCGGCGGATACTTAAGAGGGAACTTAAAAAACTCAAAGATTCCTATGGAGCGGCGGCAGCCGTTGTCAATGCGGAAAATTGCGCTGCAGGCTCTGGCATCACAGAATCTCTGGCCAATGAGATTTTCCTCTCAGGGGCTGATGCTATTACGCTTGGCGATCATACGTGGGGGCAGAAGGAATTTGCAGGCCAGATAGGGCGCATCGAGAACCTTGTGCGCCCCGCGAATTTTCCAAGCGAATGTCCCGGGCGCGGCTGGTGTATCGTGACAATGCCGTCTTTTAGGTTTGCGGTGCTAAATCTTCAAGGGCGGGTGTTTATGCAGAGTGTCGATTGTCCGTTTAAGGCGGCCGACAAGGCGCTCAAAGAAATTCCGGCTGATATTCCTGTCATTGTGGATTTCCATGCAGAGGCGACGAGCGAAAAGGTGACTCTTGCGAATTATTTAGATGGTCGTGTCGCGGCGCTTGCCGGCACTCACACGCATGTGCAGACGTCAGATGCTCGTATTTTTCCGGGCGGCACGGCATTTATTACCGATCTTGGAATGACGGGGCCGTATCATTCTTCCATTGGAAGGGAATTTAATCCTGTAACTAAAAAGTTCATTACAGGCATTCCTTCGCGTTTTGAAGTGGCGCAAGGGCCTTGTGTGCTTGAGGGCGTCGCTCTTACGATTGATGCGGCAACTCGCAAAGCAAAAGCGATTGAATCGTTCCGCATCAAAGAAGATTGATTTTTCTCCCTAAGGCCCAAATTTCAACCTTGCATGTATGCACGCAAGGCTGAAATTTGATATAATACGCAACATCATTTTTTTAATAGGAGGAGCAGATGGCTGATATAGCAGCGTTGGTAGAAGAGCTTAATAAATGTGTCGAAACGCACGACTTCGAGAGTGCGTTGCGTCTGGTAAGGGGTAATCTTGATCAAATCAATAAATCCCTCCAGTCGGCAGGTGTAAAAGATGCGTTGAAGAAGACGACGGAAGATCGCCTTCTTCTTTCGTTTATAGATGGCGCCGGCTTCGGCGAATATCCTCTCGACAAGGCTTTGGTGCGGCTTGAGAAGCTTGTTTCTTTCAGAGTGGGAACTTTAGTTCTTAATAAGACGTGGGGCGTAGGAAAGGTCAAGCGTATTGACGACTTCTACCGCCGCATAACGGTGGATTTCAAGTTGAAAATGGGGCACCAGTTCACTTACGCCGCCGCGGCCGACATGCTTGAAAGCGCTCCCGATGGCCACATCCTCGTTATGCGCGAGGTTGATCCGGCCGGCTTCGAGATGCTTTTAAGAGATTCCCCCGCAGCTTTCGTAAAGAAAGTTATCGAGTCTAACGGTTCTTCAATGACGCTTATCCGCCTTGAAGATTACTGCGTAGTAAACGGTTTTGTAAAAAGCGCCAACTGGAAAAAGTTCTGGGAGGCGGCACGCACGGGGCTTAAGCAGGATAAGTGCGTTGTCATACCTGCCCGCAAAGCAGATCCTATCCGTATCGTGGCCAAGGTTGAGGATTACGGCGATAGCTGGCTTACGGCGTTCTCTCATGAGACAGATCCTAAAATCATTCTCGCCTCACTTCAAAGCTTCGCTTCGAAAAGCGAGTTCAAGAATGCTGATGAAACTGTCCGCGCAAAAATCGCCGACAGGCTCGTTTTTGCCGTTACTGCAGCGCGCAATGTTGACGACGCTCTTTACGCGAAGCTCGCTTGCGTAACGGCCCAGTACGGTTTTGACCGTCCGGCCGCGCAGGAAATGCGCGATTACCTCTGGGAGCGCAAGCGTTATATCAAAGCCGCCGCGCTTCTCCCCGCGCGCGACGTTGGCGCTCTTATCGCGTTTCTCGCGTATGATGACGCTTCAAAGAAGAAAATCTGCGAGGCGATTCCCGAGTTTTGTTTTGCCGCAGTCACTGAAATTGTCAATATGTTCAATGACTGGACCGAGAAGGATGCGGACGGCAATATTGTTTCCTATCCATGCCGCAAAATTGTCGGCGATTTGATGAAAGAGACGCAGTCTCCTGCGACGCTCACCACGCTTATCGCTGGCCGCATAGAGCAGTTCGGCACATTCGAATATGTCGATGTTCCGATTGACGATAAGAAAATCCGCACTCTCAAGACGTATAAACTTTGGGATGAGCTTCCGCCGCTTACGACCATTCTCTCTCATGCCATCGTGCTTGGAGAAGGCCGTCGCAACGGTGAGATTCTCAAGATGCAGAATATCGTTCGCAGGCTCTTTGCCGACAAGGCTTGGCTTGAGAAGATGTTCTCACTTCTTTCTCCTGCCGATCAGGCGCTCTTCTTTGAGCGTTTCCAGGCGTCCATCGCGTGGGATCCGTCGACTCACCATACAATCGTCATCCGCATGACGAAGATCGTTCCTCAGCTTGAGGTTCATCTTGTCAAAGTGGAGAAGAAGCGTGAATATGCACGCTTGACATCTTACCGCAGCTACGGTTTAAGGAAGGCTGAATACATCAAGCTCATCAATGAGGATATGCCTGAGAACGTCCGCAAGATCGAGTTCGCTAAGGGCTTTGGCGACCTCTCCGAAAATGCGGAATATCAGTATGCTAAGGACGAGCAGCGTCAGCTCATGCAGAAGCAAACGCTCATGCAGGCCGATCTCGACGCCGTCAAACCTTCTGATTTCGCCGATGCTACAACGGATGAGGTTATGCCTGGCGTTACAGTCGTCGCAACTGTTAAGGACGGCGAGAAAGTCTGGCATATCCTCGGCGAGTGGGATAACGAGCCTGACATGGGGATTCTCTCCTCGAAAACGCGCGTTGCCCAGAATCTCCTCGGCAAGAAAGTTGGAGACGGCTTTGAGATGCCCGATGTTGACGGTAATCTGATGTTTGCTACTATCAAGGAGATTCGTCCTCTTCCCGCTGAAATACGCGAATGGATGCAACTTCCCGCCGGTGTACAGATTTAATTTAAAGGAGACTTAAATGGCTAAGAATACGAATAATCCGCATCGTGTGCCGCCGCGCATCATCAAGCGTCTCTCTCCTAATGCGCGTCCGCCTGAGGGCGAGTACGTGCCTGTGGATACAGAAAAAGCAGTCGCTTTCGGCATGTCGATTGTCCAGCAGATGAAGGCTGAAATAAAGGCAGCGGAAAAGCGCGAGGCGAAAGAGGCCGCCGAGTCCGTGCGCCTTACGCGTCGTCCCACTACCCGTGCGCAGGGGAAGAATACTGAGAAGTTCCCCGCGGCCGATCTTAAGGCTTTCCGCAAGCGCCTTGTTGAGGCGCGTGAGGATGCTCTTTCAGGCGTCGATGCCATGAAGGCTACAGGCTTTAACGAAGCGGAGGATCACGAGGCTGATGGCGGCGATGGCACAAATCAGACTCTTCGTCTCCAGGCTCTCGGGCAGATGGGCTCGATTAAGAGAACCATTCAGCAGATAGACGAGGCGCTTCATCGCATTGATGAAGGAACGTATGGAGTATGCACTGTTTGCGGGCAGCTTATCCGCAAACCGCGTCTTTTGAACCAGCCGTTCGTTCTGACATGCATGGAATGTCAGAGCGAGTTGGAGAAGGCGTCAAAGTGATTCGCTTTGCAATCGTTTTATTATCTGTCGCCCATCTGCTTTTGGCCGACGGAATTGTAAAGGAGCTTGCCGCGGCAAACCTGAAAGGGGCCGCGGCCGTTCCCATAATTCCGGGCCTCTTTAATCTTGCGTATGTTGAGAACCGCGGATGCGCGTGGGGGCTTTTGCAGGGAAAGGTGTGGTTGCTTGCCGTCTTTGCAGTTGTAGCCTTGTTCTTCGTTATCCGCTACCGCAAGGATGTTTTCTGTTTCGGAAATACTGCTGCAAAGCTTAAGTTCCTTCCTCACGTTACGGAAGTTCTTCTCTATGCCGGGATTCTCGGCAATCTTGCCGACAGAGTGTTTAGGGGGTATGTGATCGATATGTTTGATTTCTACTTCCGCGCTAATCACTTCCCGTGCTTCAACCTTGCCGATGTATATATTTCAGTTGCGGCCGGGGCGATGCTGCTTTTATCTATTACGGCTCCTTCCAAAGAAAGTGCATCTCTATGATTGTTCACATACGAGGCGAGCTTACGGAGAAAAGCCCCGTCAGCGCAGTTGTTGAGGCGGGGGGAGTCGGTTATGAGCTTTTTATTCCCATCTCCACGTATGAAAAGCTTCCTCGCACAGGCGAGAATGTAAAACTTCTCGTCTCTCATATCGTGCGCGAAGATGGAGAGACTCTTTTTGGTTTTTCCACTCCTCAGGAGCGTGAAATGTTTACTCTTCTTTTTTCGGTAAGCGGAGTGGGGCCCAAGAGTGCGCTTCAAATACTCTCCTCCGCATCTCTTTCCGAGCTTGCCACCTCGATTTCCAGCAGCGATGTGAAGAGAGTTTCCTCTATAAAAGGAATTGGCAAAAAAACTGCTGGAAAAATCTGTCTTGAGCTTAAGGATAAAGTCGATAAGTTTGTTTTCGCATCGGTTAAGGGCTCGCCTCTTGCCTCCTCTATAGCGGGCGATTCCGTCATGGCGCTGCGCGCTTTAGGGTTCAGCGATGAAGCTTCATCAAAGATGGTTGCAGATGTGTTTGCGTCGCATCCTGATGCCGATACGGTAGAGAAGGTGGTCAAAATGGCCCTCGCTTCAAGGTGATTTCAAATAAACGAAAGGACTAATTATGAATACAAAACTACTGTTTGCAATTCTCGGAGTTTCAGCGTTAGCTGCTTCCGCTTTTGCAGGAGAACGTGTAAAGATATGGCCCAAAGGGCTTATGCCTTGTTTTCAGCCGCATCAGATTGCCGCGATGACGGATGAAAAGGAAAAAGGCAATGAGCCTTATCTTGAATGGTTTGATCCGCCGGCAAAACCTAACGGCACATGCATGATTTTGATTTCTGGCGGCAGCTATTCAGCATGCTGCGATGTTGATCTTATTAAGGCATGGCGCGAGCGCTTCACGGCCATCGGTTGCCAGTGCGTCAATTTCGTTTATCGTACGCCGCGCCCGAAAGGGTTGCCAATTTGGCAGACGGCATGGCAGGATGGTCAGCGTGCCGTGAGAATGGTTCGCGCCGATGCCGCCAAGCGTGGGTTCGATCCTAACAAGATCGGTACCGTCTCGATGTCGGCAGGGTCGCACCTGGCGCTTCTTCTTGCGACAAGCTCGCTCACCCCCGCGTATGAACCTATCGACAATCTCGATAAAGAAGTGCCATGCAACATCAACTGGGCGATTACGGCCGCTATCGCTTATGCTGTCAACGATGGCGTCGGCACTCCCAATATGCGCGGCGGTGATGCTATTGACGCAAAGCTCGACAGCTGCTTTAAGTTCGACGAGAAAACTCCTCCCATGTGCATGCTTCACGGCGGCATCGACCTTTTTTCGCCGATGGCCTCCACGTTGGTTTACCGTGAACTTCGCAAAAGGAAAATTCCCGCGGAGCTGCATCTTTTCGGCGGCCGCAATCACGGCTTCTGGGGCAATAATCCCGATAAGGACAATTCCACCGCCTATGACAACTGGTTCGGCCGCATGCATGAGTTCATGAAGCAGATGAGCTTTTTGGGGCCGCTTGAAAAGGAAGTTCCTCTTTTAGATCGTTACAACAAGGATTTCCACGATAAATCCAAGTATGTTAAAAAAGAACTTTGGGCTGGTGTTCAGATGCCTTACAAGCAGGATCACCAGTGTGTCCCTTATCTCGAATGGTTCGTGCCTGAGAAGTTGACGTCAAAGTCGATTCAGATCATCTATTCGGGCGGCGCCTACCAGTTCAATGGTCCTGATGGTTTTGAGGTTGCACCGTTCCGCCGTTATCTCAACGAGAAGGGTATGACGGTTGTAACTATGAAATATCGCACGCCCCGTCCGAAAGGCCTTGCAAAGCATACCACGGCATGGGCAGACCTTCAGCGTTGCATTAGGCTCGTCCGCGCCGAGGCCCCGAAGCTCGGGCTTGACCCCAATAAGATTGGCATTATGGGTTCCTCCGCAGGCGGTCACCTCACGCTTATGGGTGCGACAAGCTCGCGTTCTCTCGCATATTGGCCGCAGGACCAGATTGATTATATCTCCTGCAAGGCCAACTGGGCGGTGGGAATCTATCCGGCATACTCACTCACCGACGGAGTTGACGTAGAAAATGTTGGCGGCGGCAATGGCGACGATGCAAGGCTCGTGCCTGAATTTGCCTTTGACCTCGATACCTGCCCGATGGTCTTCATCCACGGCGATGCCGACGGATGGGCGGCCATGAATTCTGTAAAAGCCTGGGAACAGATGCGCCGTATGGGCATTCAGAGCGATCTCCACACTCTTGCCACGCGTCACCACTGCTTCCAGATGAAGGCTTCGCCGGGAACTGGCAGCTACACGTGGATGGATCGCATTTGGGAGTTTATGAATGCTAAGGGGATTCGCTAAGGCGTAAAATAAGAACGAACGCGCCACGGCAAATAAAATAAAGAAAAGAAGTTTAAAAATGAAAAACATTACAGCAGATGAATTAAGAGATCTTTATCTCGGATTTTTCAAATCAAAAGGTCATGCAGTCATTCCTGGCGCGTCCGTCATTCCCGAAAACGACCCCACCGTTCTTTTTACTACGGCCGGGATGCATCCGCTCGTCCCTTATTTGATGGGCGCGATGGAGCATCCTGCCGGAACTCGTCTTACCGATGTTCAGAAATGTATCCGTACGGGTGATATCGATGCAGTGGGCGATTCTGCGCATCTTACGTTTTTTGAGATGCTCGGCAATTGGTCGCTTAATGACTACTTCAAGAAAGAGGCGATTTCCTGGAGCTACGAATTTCTAACGCAGCACTTGGGCTTTTCGCCGGAGCAGCTTTCAGTAACCGTCTTCAAAGGCGAGGGCGTAGAAGGGGAAGATGGCTACATTCCTGCCGATGAGGAGGCGGTCGCGATATGGAAAAGCCTCGGTATTCCCGACGAGCGCATTTACCGTCTGCCGCGCGAAGACAACTGGGGGGGTCCTGCCGTCACAACCGGTCCGTGCGGGCCTGACACGGAAATGTTCATCGATACAGGCAAAGAGAAATGCTGTGACGATTGCCGCCCTGGTTGCCACTGCGGAAAATACATCGAAATCTGGAATGATGTGTTTATGCAGTACAACAAAGACGAGCAGGGCCGCTTCGTTCCGCTCGGCCGCCACAATGTCGATACAGGCATGGGAGTCGAGCGCACGGTATGCATGATGAGTGGCGCGCCTACTGTTTATGATACTGAGATTTTCGCGCCCATCATGGCTGCCATCGATTCTCTTCGCTCAAGCGAGGCGTCTAATCAATTGAGCGATGATGAAGTTCTCCGCGCCCGCAGAATCATCGCCGACCACATGCGCACGGCTACGTTTATTCTCTGCGATCCGAAGGGAGCCGTAAAGCCTGGCAATGTCGGGGCAAATTACGTTTTGAGGCGTCTTATCCGCCGCGCCGTTCGCTACGCTCGTATGCTTGGCATAGGCGAGGGCTTTACCGTGAAACTTGCCGAGACGGTTTGTGAAAAGTACAAACACGTCTATCCTGAGCTTGCTCAGAATCTCGATCAGTGCCGCCTTGATCTTGAAGCGGAAGA
Source organism: Kiritimatiellia bacterium (assembly GCA_018384485.1). Taxonomy (GTDB): domain Bacteria; phylum Verrucomicrobiota; class Kiritimatiellia; order RFP12; family UBA1067; genus UBA1067. Next base: position 25,264 of record JAHBAE010000097.1, on the reverse strand, counting down.
GAAGCGTTTCAATGCTACGCTCGACAAGGGCGAGGCGATGTACAAGAAAGTCGCCGAGCAGCTTAAGGCCCACTCTCAGACGAAAATCAGCGGAAAGACTGCTTTCAAGCTCTACGATACGTTTGGCTTCCCGCTTGAAATGACCGTAGAGATGGCGAAGAAGGATTCGCTTGAAGTTGATATTGAAGGCTTTGAAGAGGCGAACAGGAAGCATCAGGAACTTTCGCGCACAACGAGCGCAGGTTCGTTTAAGGCCGGGCTTCAGGATAATAGCGAAGTCGTCACTCGCATGCATACGGCAACGCATCTCCTACACGCAGCTCTCCATAAGGTTCTCGGTCCTACAGCTAATCAGAAGGGCTCGAATATTACTGCCGAAAGGTTGCGTTTTGACTTCACGTGGCCCGAGCCTATGACGGCCGAGCAGAAGGCTGAGGTTGAAAAACTCGTCAACGAATGGATCGAGCAGGGGATTGAAGTTACCAAGAAAACGACGACGGTTGAAGAGGCCAAGGCGGAAGGCGCTATGGCTCTTTTCGGCGCGAAGTACGGCGAGCAGGTGACGCTTTATTCCGTAGGAGATGTCTCAAAGGAAATCTGCTGCGGTCCTCATGTCGCCAACACCAAGGAGCTTGGAGGCTTTAAAATCCTCAAGGAGCAATCAAGCTCTGCCGGTGTGCGCCGCATTAAAGCTGTCGTTACAAACATGTAAAGGATAATGGCTTCTTCAAGACGAGCGGCTGTATTTGCGCTTGCGAGGTGGATTCTTACAAAAGAGTTCGCCCCCTCGCTCCTGCCTGACGGGCCGGATAGAGCGTTTGTGCAGGATCTCGTCTACACAGCCATACGTAGGTTGCGCCCGTTGAGGTTCGTCCTCGGTAAGCTTGTCTCCAAGTGGCCGAAGGGCGAGCTTGAAGCGCTGCTTTATATTGGTGGAGCGCAGATTCTTTATATGGACGATGTCCCTGATTTTGCGGCAGTGAGTGAAACTGTTGAGGCTGCGAAATCGGCAAAGGGTTCATCGGCCGCTGTGGTAAACGGAGTTTTGAGAAACTTGATTCGCCGCCGTGAAGAGTTTATTGAGCTTCTCAAAGCCTCTCCTCTTGAGGTAAGGGAGAGTTTTCCGACGCGGCTTGTGCGCAGGTGGGAGGAGCGTTTTGGTGAAGAAAACGCATCAGCTCTCTGCAAGATTCATAATGAGCCTGCCGAGACTTTTCTTGCGCGCTCCGACGGCACTTACGTAGCTCTTGAACGCGGGTGTAAAGTCTCATCTGTTTCAGGCTATGATGAAGGCTCGTTTATCGTGCAAGATCCTGCCGCCCGCCATGCCGTGGAACTTCTTGATGTTCATCCCGGCGAGCGCATTCTCGACGCTTGCGCCGCCCCTGGCGGCAAAGCCGTTCAGATCGCATGGCGCGGGGCCGATCTTACCGCTTGTGAGGTGAATCCCAATCGCCGCCGAAGGCTTGAGGAGAATCTTGCGCGCCTCAAACTTCAAAATGTAAAGGTGATAGGCTCTCTTCCCGAGGCGAAAGACGCTCTTTTCAACAAAGTTCTCGTCGATGCGCCGTGTTCAAATACAGGTGTTTTTCGCCGCCGTCCAGATGCAAGGTGGAACTGGAGCGAAGAAAAGCTTTCTTCACTCGTTGAACTTCAGTCTTCAATTCTCGAAAAAGCCGCTTCTCTCGTCTCTCCCGGTGGGGTGCTCGTTTATTCAACTTGCTCAAATGAGCCTGAGGAGAATAACGCTCAGGCTGCGGCGTTTCTTCAGAAGCATAAAGAGTTTTCCCTTCTTGAAGAGCGTGAATCCATTCCTTTTGAGACTCTCCAAGATGGCGCGTATGCCGCGGCATTCGTACGTAACGGCGGTTAAGTTTTTTTTATGGCCGATTTCGTCCATCTCCATCTGCATACCACGTATTCGCTTCTTGACGGGCAATGCCAGATATCTCCTCTCGTTCTTAAAGCGCGTAAGCTCGGGATGAAAGCGCTTGCTGTTACCGACCACGGAAACCTCTTTGCGCTTAAAAGTTTTCATGATGAATGTTTTTCAAACAAGGCGAAAGTTTACGGTGAATACGCCGATGTTCACGTAAAGCCCATTCTTGGCTGCGAAGCTTACGTTACTTCAACTGGCGATCATTTAAGCCGCGACAAAAGCGAAAAAAGGTTTCACCTCTGCCTTCACGCGAAGAATAAGACAGGTTACCATAATCTCGTAAAGATTATCTCCGAGTCTCACATAAACGGCTTCTACATGCGTCCGCGTATCGACCACTCGCTTATTGAAAAATACAGCGAGGGGCTCATGTGCTCTTCGGCATGCATAGCGGGCGAAGTTTCGCATGCGATTGAAATCGGCGATATGGCTCTTGCCGAGAAGACTGCGCTTTGGTACAAAAATATTTTCGGTGATGATTATTCGCTTGAAGTGATGCTTCACAAGGCCGTCAAATCCGGCGGCGATATTCCGTCTTCCGCGCAATTGGAGTTTGCGGATCTTTATCAGCGCCAGCTCAAAGTTGTAAAGGGGATGCTCGAGCTCGGCAAGAAACTCGACATACGCGTTATAGCCACAAACGACGTACATTTTCTTGATGCTGAAGACGACGATTCCCATGATGTTCTTTTGGCTCTTTCCACGGGCAAGAAACTTTCCGACGAGAAACGCCTGATTTATACAGGGCAGGAGTATCTTAAAACTGCCGACGAAATGGCGGCGCTTTTTTCGGAATGTCCGGAAGTTCTTTCCAACACGCTTGAAGTTGCCGACCGCGTTGAGGAATATAAACTCAATGCGCCGCCCATCATGCCGAAATTTGCGATTCCGCCGTCCTTCGGAACTGAAGAGGCGTATCGCAAAGAGTACGATGAGGAAACTCTGAAAAAAGAGTTTGATGTGCAGAAGGCAGGAAACTTCGACCGTCTCGGCGGTTACGAAAAAGTGCTGCGCATCAAATTCGAAGCCGATTACCTCGCATCTCTCGTCTGGAGCGGCGCGGCGATCCGTTGGGGAGAGGAATTGAGCGAATCTACCAGAGAACGTTTGCAGTTTGAGCTCGACACGATAAAGCTTATGGGATTTCCCGGCTACTTCCTCATCGTGCGCGATTATATCCGCGCCGCGCGCGAGGAATGTGGCGTTTGGGTTGGCCCCGGGCGCGGCTCAGCGGCAGGTTCGGCCGTCGCGTACGCGCTTTGGATTACAAATGTCGACCCGCTTAAGTACGATCTGCTCTTTGAAAGGTTTCTCAATCCAGACCGTATTTCAATGCCCGATATCGACGTTGACTTCGATGACGCTGGGCGAGAGAATGTCCTTGATTACGTAACGAAACTTTATGGCGCCGATCATGTCGCCCACATTGTGACATTCGGCCAGATGGCGGCGAAATCGGCGATTAAGGATGTAGGGCGCGTTATGGGCTATCCGCTTGCAGATACGAACAAACTTGCGTCGTATGTGCCGGAAACGCCGAAAATCAATTTTAAAAAGGCTCGGGCGGAATCGCCAGATCTTGAAGCTGCGTTTACGAGTGAAGATCCCGTAGTCCATAAACTTATGGAGAGGGCTTCACGCTTGGAAGGGTCGATCCGTCAGCCCGGCGTCCACGCTTGCGGCGTTATTATTTCAAGAGATCCTCTTATTGAAACGCTTCCCGTAATGCCGACGCCCGAGAAGGCGGGCAAGAAGAAAGATGCGTCGGCGGCGGAAGGCGAGAAACTTCTCACAACTCAGTACGACGGACATTTCGTTGAGCCTGTGGGCCTTTTGAAGATGGACTTTTTGGGGCTTAAGACTCTTACTGTCGAAAAAGAGTGTGTCGCGCTTCTCGGGAAGAACAATCCGCGCGTGCCTGAGGCGATCCGCGGCGCAGACGGTATGCTTGACCCCGATAAGATTCCAGATGACGACCGTGAAACTTACGAGCTTTTCGGCCGTGGTGAGACAACGGGGCTTTTCCAGTTTGAATCTCCAGGAATGAAGAAGCATCTTAAGGCTCTTCAGCCTGAGCGCCTTACTGACCTTGTGGCGATGAACGCCCTTTACAGGCCTGGGCCGATGGCGTACATTCCTGATTTTATTGACCGTAAACAAGGTCGCAAGGAGGTCGTATACGACCACCCGGAAATGGAAGCACGCCTTAAAGATACTTACGGAATTACCGTTTATCAAGAACAGGTGATGCTTCTTTCGCGCGATTTGGCAGGTTTCACGCGCGGCCAGTCTGATTTGCTCCGTAAAGCCATGGGCAAAAAGCTTATGGATATCATGGCGGAGCTTAAGGAGAAGTTCGAGGTAGGGTGCCTTGCAAATCCTAAGTTCCGTATCAAAGAATGGGAAGACGAAGGTAAGGCACGCGAGCTTATTGAGAAAATCTGGAAGGACTGGGAGGCGTTTGCTTCATATGCGTTCAACAAGTCTCATTCCGTATGCTACGCCTGGATTGCTTATCAGACAGGTTTTCTCAAAGCGCATTATCCCGCAGAGTTCATGTGCGCTCAAATATCATCTGAAATCGGCAACTTTGATAAGCTTCCCGGCTTCGTTGCCGAGGCTAAGGATATTGGACTTGAGCTTAAGCTTCCCGATGTGAATCAATCGGGGGCGCGCTTTGAGCCTACATCAGACGCGCGCGGCATTCGTTTTGGGCTTGGCGGCATCAAAGGCGTGGGTATGGCCGCCGCTGAGGCGATTGTTGCTGAGCGAAAAGCCAACGGTCCCTATGCGGGATTTATGGATTTTTGCATGCGCCTTGCAGGGCAGAATGTGATAAATAAGCGCGTTTTGGAAAATCTTACCCGCACGGGTGCGTTCTCCGAGATAGAGCAGAACCGCGCAAAACTATTCAACAATATCGATTACGCGCTTAAAAAGACTCAGCAGAAGGCCAAGGAGAATTTAAGCGCGCAGGCGAACTTCTTCGATATGATGGCTGAGGGCGGAAAAGAAATCGTCTCTGATGCCGATCTTGCCCAATTCCCCGCTTTCTCGCCTGCGGAGGATCTTAAAAACGAGCGCGAGCTTTTGGGAATCTACGTCTCAGGCAATCCTCTTTCGTCATGTTCGCAGCTTATGAAAGAACTTTGCGTCATGCGAGTGGATCGCAAAGATAATGAAGAGCTTCTGCCTTTTTCGTTCTCCCTTGTCGAGCGCGCCAGAAATACTCCTGCCGAACAAGAGGAGGAAGGTGAAGAGAGCCAGCTTGACGAAGTGCAGGAGGATTCCGCGGCGTCTCCCGCTGAAGATATTGAGTCTCTTCTGAAAACGGGCGATGAGAAAGATTGGATACTCAAAGGCTTTGCGAGGAATGTCGTGCGAGCGGAAGGAAAGGTAAGTCCGATCGATAAAGTTTCTTTCAACAACGCCGTCTTAAAAGCGAAAAAATCTATCCGCTCAAAGATTGACAAGCGCCTTTTGAAGAAAATCGATGTGCGTGCCGTCGGCGTTCTCGACAATTGCATCGTAAAAACGCCAAAGCCTCGGCCCGACGGCTCAATAGGGGCTAAATGGGCGATTCTCGGCCTTGACGATGGGTCGGGGCGGCTTGAAGGCGCCGCTTTTGCGAAAGTTTGGGAGAAATGCTCTTCATTGGAAACAAAGGCGGGAAGCCTCGTTTTGGTAACGGGCGAACTTGCGCATAAGCCAGTCTACGATAAGGATGATGTTAAAAGACTAAATCCTCAAGTGGGTGATGTTGCGTTCTCTCTAAAAGAGGCGTATCTTCTTGAGGAGGCGTTGCCTATTCTTTCGGACGGTCTGCGCATTCGCATTGACGCAGCCGATCCGAAATGCGCTCAAAAGGCCGAGGCAATCAAGTCGGCAATAACTCGCAATCCCGGAAACTTGCCTGTATTTTTTGAGATTCTCCACGAGGGCAATATAATCGAGCTTTCTCTCGGGCCTTCGTATTCGGTGGCAGTAACGCTTTCGTTCCTTTCGGAGCTTGATAAGGTCGTTCAGCAGCAAGATATCACATTTGCGCCTTCCGATGATTTTTCTCTCGTCAGGCGCGAGCCTATGCCTTGGGAAATGTGATTTCCCCATTTCACCGTAGCCGCGCATTGTGATTTGGAAAAGGGCAGGATTGCCCGCATAACAAATTACGGAGCGTGCTATGCTGATTTTTTCATCAGGCTAAACTCAAATTGCCATCAGGCAGGATTTCAAAATAAAATCTACAATGCACGAATAATGAAGCTTCTTTATATATGCGGGGCATTGGCCCTTGGTGAATGGATTGGGTCGCGCATTCCCTCCATGTGCGCGCTTTGGCCGCTTTTTCTCCTTGGTGCATTTCTTCTGGCTCTTTGTTTTTACGGTTTGGAGATTCCATTTTGGCGCGGGGGAGTCGTTGCGCTTCTTGGGGCAGGGCTGTATTTATATTCGCTTTCTCCTAAAGCCGAGCTTATTAGGCTCTCCCCTTGGATACGCAATACGAGAGGAAGCTTCAGCCGTCAAAACCCGCGTCCGCTAAAAGTAGAGATATCTCGCCGCATCGGCATAGGCCTTGAACATAGCCGTCAAACGGCTGAGATCAACAGAGCCATTCTTCTTGGCGAGCGCAGAAGCCTCTCGCCCTCGCTCAAAAATGTGTTTGTTGAAGCGGGCACCGTCCATGTCTTTGCCGTCTCAGGCCTCCATGTGATGGTAATAGCTAAAATATTGGTCGTTTTAATGATGCTTTTTTTCGTTCCCCAAAGGTTCGCAGGCGTATTGTCGCTTTTACCGCTATGGTGGTATATTTGGCTTATCGGTTTCCCTCCAAGTTCCGTTCGCGCCGCAGTTATGGCGAGCATTAATTTTATGGCGCCTCTTTTTTGGCGTAAAAGCGATATGCTGCGTTCGTGGGCGATTACATTTTTGGCAGTTCATCTTCTCTCTCCAGGCCTTATAACTGATATCGGGTGCAACCTTTCGTTTATTGTAATGCTTTCGCTTATCCTTGCGACGAGAGCGGCGTTGACGTTTCGACTGCAGATTGCCGAGGCGTTGTTCTTTTCTGTGACGGCGTGGGCGGCAGGTGTTCCGATAGCGGCAAACGCGTTTGGAAGGGTGACGCCTGGAGGGGTTATTGCCAATATCGCTCTTTTGCCTGCGGCGGGCGTTTCTGTAGCGGCAGGGTGGCTTGGGGTGTTGTTGAGCTTTCTCTCTGATTTTCTAAGCATTCACTTGAACAATCTCGCGGCGCTTTCCACTAATTTAATGACGGGTGTTTCGCGCGCTATTCTTTCGCTTCCGTATGCGAGTTTTGAAACTCTCGGGTGGCATCCGCTTTTTTCTATCGCTTGGTATGTTCTTCTTTTTGCTTTTCTATTTTATTTCGGGAGGAGATCACGTAGGTCGTCCATCTCTCCAAACAACTGGTAGGGCAGTTTTGTGTGTAGAGACAAAATCTTTTTATTCATAATTCGCGTCATTTTTTTTGGTATAATTAACGGCATGAGGAAAGTCATTGTAGATAAGGGCGTAGAGTTCGGTGAAAACGATCTAGTTTTCATTGCCGGGCCGTGTGTTATAGAGTCTCGCCAGATGGCGATTGATCTTGCCAAGAAGCTTACTGCGCTTGCAGGAAAGCTTGGCGTAAAATATATTTTTAAAGCCAGTTTCGACAAAGCAAACAGAACGAGCGTCGATTCCTTCCGCGGGCCAGGGCTCGATAAGGGGCTTGAGATTCTTTCTGAAATCCGATCCACGTTCAATGTTCCTGTCTTGACTGATATCCATGAGCCGTGGCAATGCCCCATAGTTGCCCAGGTTTGCGATGTTCTTCAGATTCCCGCGTTTCTTGCGCGTCAAACCGATCTTGTCATCGCGGCAGGTGAAACGGGGGCGGTAATCAATGTCAAGAAGGGCCAGTTTATGGCGCCTGAAGATATGGCTGCCGTCATTGGAAAAATCAAATCCACAGGCAACAGCCGCATAACTCTTTGCGAACGCGGCGCAAGCTTCGGCTATCGCAATCTCGTTGCCGATATGCGCTCGCTTCTCATAATGCGCGAGCTCGGCTGCCCCGTTGTGATAGATGCTACGCACTCCGTTCAGCGTCCCGGCGGTTTAGGTACCGGTTCTGGCGGCGATGGCAAATATGCTCCTGCAATAGCGCGCGCCGCGGTGGCCACTGGTGTCGACGGCGTTTTCATGGAAACGCACGTTAATCCAAAAGTCGCAAAGAGCGATGCCGCTAACGCAATAAAATTTGCCGAGGTGGAAAAGCTTTGGAAGCAGCTTATCGAAATCAATTCCATCGTCAAGGGAATGAAAAAATAAGGAGGGCATTTTCCGTTTCTGCAATTTTGAGAAGGGCGTTAGTGCATTGCGTTTCCTGACGATATTTTCGGCGGCTTTTTTGACGTTGTCGCTTTTTGCGTTTGATTCTGCTGAGTGGCTCGCGCACAAAGAAATGCTCATGCGCGAGGCGGAGCGGCTTCAGGGCACTTATACTTCTTTTTCGAAGGAAGTGAAAAACCCCGCTGAAGATGTTCTCGTTCCCGTTGAGACGTATCCGAACGGTTCTGTGAAAACTCTCGTCACAGCCGCTCGTGCCCAGTTCTTCGCGAAGGAGGGTATCGTATGGGCAAAGGATGTCCTTGCGAAAGATTTTAATGAAAAGGGCATTAACAAGTCTTCACTCTTTGCCGAAAACTGCGTAGTCGATAGGTCTACAAAATCAGGTTGGGTTGAAGGCAGGGCGAAGGCCTGCCACGGCGCAACGGAAGTGTCGGGTTCTAAAGTTTACGTTTCGTTTGCGGAAAATTTCGTTATGATTTTTTCCGATGCGGAGCTTTTTTCACGCGATGTGAAAAAGAAATCGTCGCAAAACAGTTCCACTAATGCGACTGTCTCCGTAAAGGCGCAAAAGGCCGATTATGACCGCGGGGAAGGCGTTATTCTTATGGACGGGCGCGTCACGTTTGACGATGGCGAGTATTCCCTCGCAGCCGACAAGGCTTGGGTTTTCCTCTCTGGAACGAATGAGCTTAAGCGTGTTGTGGCTATCGGTTCTGTAGCCGTTACAAACGGTTTAAAGAGAGGCTATTGCGATAGAGTCCTCTACGAGCGTAATGCCGGAAAGGTTATTATGTACGCCCGTTCTAAAACTGAGCCAGCAAGGCTTATTGACACAAGTTCCGATGGTGGCGAGCTTGAAGGAACCAGAATATTTTTCCGTACCGATGCCGAGCAGGTGGAGGTTGATGACCCGGTAATTAAAGTGAAAACGAATTCGCATGTCGAAAGCGTTTTTCCGAATGGGAGGGGTAAATGAGCGATTTTATCATGGATGCTATGAGCGCTATGGCGGCAGAACGCGCCGAAAAGCCAGATCTTGAAGCGACGGGTCTTGTGAAGTCTTATGGCGATCGCACGGTGGTCAACGGCATGGGCATTAAATGCTCATGCGGTGAGATCGTTGGAATTCTCGGGCCGAACGGCGCCGGCAAGACTACGACTTTTTATATGGTTGTCGGGCTTGTTAAGCCTGAAAGCGGAAGCGTTGTTTTTCGCGGCGAAGACATCACCAGTCTTCCCGTTTACAAGCGGGCGAGGAAGGGGCTTGGGTATCTTGCGCAAGAGCCTTCCGTATTCCGCAAGCTTTCCGTGTGGGATAATGTAATGTCGATTCTTGAGACTCTTCCGCTTTCGCGCAAAAAGCGCAATGAGAGGGCGAAAGAGCTTTTAGAGCCGTTTGATCTTATGAAGGTTGCCAAGCAGCCGGCCTTCACGCTCTCCGGCGGTGAGCGCCGCAAGCTCGAAATCGCGCGCGCGCTCGTGCGTGACCCCGCGATTCTCATGCTTGATGAACCGTTTGCGGGTGTTGACCCTCTTTCCGTAAACGAGATTCAGGATATCGTCCGTCGCCTCGCCGCCAAGGGTTTAGGCATCATTATAACCGATCACAACGTTCGTGAGACGCTTTCAGTCGTACACAGGGCGTATCTCGTCTATAACGGCAGGCTTCTTCGTGAAGGGACGAGTGAAGAGCTCGTGAGCGATCCGGAGGTCCGCGAAAAATATCTTGGTGAAAATTTCAGAATGTAAAACGCAAAAAAGAAAGGAGTCCAACATGAATATTGAAGTGACAATGAGACATAGCGATGTGCGCATCGAAGCGCTCAACGAGTATGCCCAGAAGCGTATGCAGCAGCTTGCAGAGAGATTCCCTAAAGTGACGAAAGTTTCTCTCGTCATCGATATCGACGTAAAGAAGCACATGTACATGGCTGAAGTCGTCGCGAATCGTCTCGGTGCAACTGCAGTCGGCGCAAAGGAATTTTCCGAGAGCGCCAAGAGTGTCATCGATTCCGCAGCTGCTCGCGCCGAAAGGCAGCTTCTTAAAATGCGCATCAAATCGCGCAAGGGCGTCGTCCGCAAACAGCGCGCCGCTTCCGCCAAGAACTGAAGTTTGATTAGCCTGTCATGCGTGAACTTCCAGGAAAATCGAGTGAAAACGGCAGGAGTTTCACCGTAGGCGACTTCTACGAAGCCGCCGCGGAAAAACTCCAGCTCACAATAATTCAAGGCGAGGATAACCTCAATCGTCTCATAGAAGAGCAGATGGTGAGCCGTCCCGGCCTTGCTCTTACTGGGTTTTTCGGGCATTACGCATGGAAGCGCATTCAACTTATCGGAAAAGCCGAAACGGCTTATCTAGAGAATCTGGATAAGACGGAGCGGCTTTCCCGCTTACGTTCTCTGCTTGAACACGGGGCGTATTTCTTCATCTTCGCCAATAATCGCGAGCTTGAAGAACAGACGCTTGAATTGATGCGTGAATTTGGGGCGGTCGTGATGATTTCGCCCTTGAAAACGCGCCACATATATCGTGAATCAGCTTTCGTTCTCGAACGGCTCGGTGCTCCCGAGACAACGATGTACGGAACGATGGTTGAAGTTTCGGGAACGGGAGTTCTTTTGGAGGGCGATCCAGGGCTGGGTAAGTCTGAAACGGCTCTCGGTCTCATCCGCCGCGGATGTGCGCTTGTTGCCGATGATTTAACATGTATCCGCCGCGAGATTGGCACCGATTTCCTTTTCGGCTCGGCGTCCGATTCGACAACAGGTTACATGGAGATTCGCGGCATCGGTATAATGCATATCGCAAGCCTTTTCGGTGCTGCCGCCGTGCGCGGTGAAAAACGTCTCGAGCTTATTATCTCATTCCGCAGATTGTCGGAAGTTGAGGGCGAGATCGACCGTGTAGGTCAGGCGCGTCGTGTGAAAAAAATTCTCGGTGTGGATGTGCCGAACATCATTGTTCCCGTTTCTGCGGGAAGAGATCTTGTGAATCTCGTGGAAACTGCAGTTCTTCAGCAGAAGCTGCTTTTTGCGGGAATGGATCCTGTGAAGGATCTTTCAGAACGCCTCCGTTTGCGAGCGGAGAAAAATAAAAAGCGCAACAATAAGTAAAAAGGAGAGCAGATGGATAAAGAGTTTACACGCGAGTTGACTCTGCAGAATAAATACGGCATGCACGTACGTCCTGCCGGTTTATTCGCAAAGGTTGCAAGCCGTTTCGATGCGAATATTACCGTTGAGAAAGATGGTAACGCCGTCTCGGGCAAATCAATCATGGCTCTCATGACGCTTGAGGCTGTCGCGGGAACGGTGTTGAAGGTGATTGCCTCCGGGCCGCAGGCTCAAGAGGCGCTTGACGAGCTTGAACAGCTTGTCAATCGTAAATTTGATATACCTGACGAGCAGTAAAAGTGTCATCAAATAAGAAAATGCGCGTCATGACGGGGCTTGCGACTTCTCGCGGCTTCGCCGTGGGGCCTGTTTTCATCTGCCGCGGCAACGGCAAGGTCAATATCGCCGAATATTCCATCGAGCCCGACCGCGTCGAAGATGAGGTTCTGCGTTTTCGTCGCGCAATCAACGAAGCAAAAAGAGATGTCGAGGGTATAATTTCAACCCTGAAAGAAAGATCGTCCCGTGATGATGCGATGGTTTTTGAGTGTCACATCATGCTTCTTGAAGACATTGAGCTTATTAGTCAAATCGAGGATCGCATTCGCAAGGGGCTGGTAAATGCTGAGTCGGCCGTTCGATCTGCCTATGCCGAAGCGCGCGGCAAGTTTGAGCAGATGAACGATTCTTATTTCCGCGAAAGAGTTCGAGATCTTGACGATCTTGAGCGCAGGCTTTTAAGCGTTCTTTCGGGGTTCGGCGAAAATATGGCTTCAGCGCTCAAAATCCCCTCGATTATTGTCGCCGATGATCTTACTCCTTCCGAGACGGTGCAGCTGCCGCGTGATCTCGTTCTCGGGTTTGCGACTAACGGGGGCTCTCCTACAAGCCATGTGGCTTTGCTCGCAAGAGCAATGGGCATTCCTGCGGTTACAGGGCTTGGAGATATCACTTCCTCTGTCCGCGCAGGCGAGAGAGTGGCGATAGACGGGGCGAACGGCACTGTCACAATTTGTCCCGATGCCAGAACAATACGCGAATATGCCGATCTTTACGAACGCGAAAGAGAGATTTCAGAAGCCGCCGCGGATGGCTCGCCTGTATGCACGCTTAAAGACGGCGGTGAAATTCTGATTTTCGCAAACGTCCACCCAGGTGTTCCAATAAGCAGACTTCGCGAACACGGCGCACGTGGTGTCGGCCTTTACAGAAGTGAATATCTTTGGCTTAATAGAGAGCATGAGCCTTCAGAAGAAGAGCAATTTAGAGCATATCGTGATGCCGCGCGCTTTACGAATACACTTGGTGAAAATGCCTCTATAACGATACGCGTTCTTGACATAGGCGGCGATAAAATCGTGCGCGGAATCACTCGCAAGGAAGAAAATCCTTTTCTTGGAGATAGGTCAATACGCTACCTTCTTCACAACAAGGCTGTGTTCAAAACTCAGCTTAGGGCTATTTTGAGGGCGTCTGCATTCGGCAAAGTCCAGCTTATGTATCCGATGATTTCATGTGTCGAAGAGCTAAAGAAAGCTCAAGAGATTTTAGATGAAGTCAAAAAAGAGCTTGAGGCAAATTCCGTTCCATACGATCATGAAATTCCCGTGGGCGCAATGATTGAAGTTCCAAGCGCCGCGATCAATGCAGGAGCCATCGCAAAATACGTAGATTTCTTTTCGATCGGCACAAACGATCTTGTTCAATATGTTATGGCGGCCGACCGTGGCAATGAATCGGTAGCGTCGCTTTATCAGCCAACAAATCCCGCAGTTCTTTTCTTGATGCGCAATGTTATTGCATCTGCAAAGAGGCGCGGTATTAAAGTTTCAGTGTGCGGCGAATCAGCCTCAGATCCGGTCGTCGGCGTTCTTTGGGCGGCGATGGGAATTGATGTTCTTTCAATGTCCGCAACTTACATACCTGTTATTTCCGCCATTCTTTCTCGTCTGACGCGAGCAGAGCTTGATGAATACGGTCTTCTTGACGAGACTTTTAATGGCGATCTCACTGCGGATGAAGTTTATCAGGCATGTCGCGCTTGGCTGAAAGCGCATGTCTTTGATTTTGAGAATATCGTCCTTTAAAAAGGGCGATATCTATGGAAATATGAGTCAATTCAATAAAGACTGTACGGTGCTTGTTACAAGCTGCGACAAATACCGAGATATTGACGGCCCATTTATTAAATTATGGCGTAAGTTTTGGCCTGATTGTCCATTTGAGGTTGTTCTTTTAACTGAGTCAGAACACCCGCTTGAAGGTGAGTTTGGAGGAGCGTTTGACCGCGTCATTTCCGTTGGGAAGGGTAAGTCATGGAGTGAGAGCGTAGTTGAGGCGATAGAGAAAATCTCAACTCCTTATGTCATTCTTCAAATGAATGATTATTTCCCTTATAAAAAAGTCGATTCCTCGCTTCTAATTTCTCTCCTTGAAGTGGCGAAAGGCGCGGATGCGCTTCTTTTAAGGATGATTCCGCGCCCGCCGGCTGATGGAGAAGCTTATTTAAGTCCAAATGCCGAGGGCGTTAAAATGCGCGTTTTTCCAAAAAACAAGGCTTACGCGGCATCTTGCCAGCCAGGTTATTGGAACGCACAATTTTTGAAAAATCTCGCGCTCAAAAATAAAAGCGCCTGGGAATTCGAGCGGTATGGAAGTTATATGTTCGACTTATTTGACTCAAGGCCAGTTCTTATGACCGAGGAGGAGACGTTCCCTGGTGTTGACGCTCTTCATAAAGGTTACTGGACAAAGGATGGAGCAGCTCTTCTTAAACGCGAAGGAATTGCGTACGATTTTTCCAAGAGAGGTTTTCCGCCGTTTTTCACGTCTCTTATACTTGCGTTTAAGCGCCTTGTGTTTGCCGTTTTTCCGTGGGAAGTTATTGTCCGCGTGCAGAACATTTTTAACGCGGGCATGAAGTAATTTTACGAAAGAAGCTCGTTTAAATCGGCAGCGGTGAGCGTTTCCATGACTGTCGCATCAGTCGTATCGACGGTTGCACTGATAACGGCCTGCTTGCGTCTTTGAAGGGAGAGAACCTTCTCTTCGATAGAGCCCGAGGCAATCATTTTCATCACATAAACTTTGTTCTTTTGCCCGATGCGATGCGCGCGGTCGGTAGCCTGATCTTCAACAGCCGGATTCCACCAAGGGTCATAGTGCATTACCATATCGGCTGAAGTTAAATTAAGTCCAGTTCCTCCTGCCATAAGAGATATGAGAAATACAGGAATCTCCGGCGAGCGGTTGAACTTATTGCATTGTTCAATCCGGTCTTTTGTGGAGCCGTCGAGATAGCAATATGCAATGCCTGCTTCTTGAAGGCGCTTTTGTAAAAGCGAAAGCATTTTTACGAACTGTGAAAAAACGAGTATCTTGTGCCCGCTTTCAACGGCCTGGAGAAGCTGCTCCATGAATGTGTCGATTTTTGCGCGGGACGCTATTTGCCGGAGCTTCATTAAAAGCGAGAGAAGTTCAAAGCGCGACTTTTTAAAACCTTTTGCCTTGATGATGTCGCCTGCCTGCGTGCGGGCCGACAAAAGGGCTTTGGTGTATTCTCTTTGAGAATCATCCGACATCGGGCAGTAAGAGATCTTGATGATCTTGTCGGGAAGATCCTTCGCTACTGATTTTTTAAGCCTTCTGAGAATGAACGGCGCAATTTTTCTTTTTAAACGAAGAAGAGTCGATTCAGCGTTTTCGCCGTCTAAAATCGGATACTCGAAAGTGTCTCTGAATGTTTCATAGTCGCCGAGGTAATCTGGCATAAGAAAATCGAATATCGACCATACATCGGTAACAGAGTTTTCAACGGGAGTTCCCGTCAAAACAAGACGCTGTATGCAATTTATGCTTTTGACGGATTTCGCGTTGCGCGTCTGACGGTTTTTGATGTTTTGCGCTTCGTCAAGCACGACTGCCGAGAAAACTTGCCCCAGGTATGCGGAATCGAAATCGCGCTGGAGAAGGGCGTATGATGTTATGATAATATCGTAACGATCGAATGAGCCGAAGTTTTTTGCGCGGTCGGGCCCGGAGACGACGAGTGTTTTCAAGTGTGGCGTGAAACGCTCCGCTTCCGCCTCCCAGTTGCGCACGAGCGAAGTGGGGCAGACAATGAGCGCAGGTAAATTTTTCCCGTTTTCATCATGCGCTCTTGGGTCGCTTCGCGTCATCGACAGCCATGCGAGAGTTTGAATGGTTTTTCCAAGCCCCATCTCATCGGCAAGAAGCCCTGAAAGACCAGCGTTTTCAAGAAAGCGCATCCAATATACGCCTTGTTTTTGATATGGGCGGAGAATCTTTTCAAGGCGCCCGAGCGGCACAGGCTCGAATTTTGCATTGTTTCCTGCCGTATGTTGCCGCGTCATTGTGCGCCAGTATTTAGCACGAGATGCGTTAACTTCGCAATCCACCAAATCGAGCGAGCTTTTTACGTATGGCGCGTAGGTAGCCTTGACGCGGAACCAACCGCGCTCAGCGCCATTCTGGCTTGGGGCACAGTCGCTGAAAACATCTCTGAGAGCTTCTATGCCTCCTGAATCTAAGAGAATCACTCTCCCTTCGCGCATGAGATAGCCGTCACCTCTATTGAGGGCGGCCTGCACTTCTGCGGGGGATATTGATTTTCCATTCGCGTCAAACGTATAATGAACATCGAAGGCTCCGCCGGCAGCATCTTTGATGGTAACCACAGGAACGATGGAATCCATCTGATTTGTCAGCTTCGTAAGAGGCTCATTAAATTCGAATCTCCATGAAAGGCGGCATAATTCCGGGATGCCTGCACCGAGAAATGTGAGGACTTTCTGAGGGTCGGATATAAAATGCCTCAAATCGCCTTCGCTGTAACCCGGTTCAAAGCCCCATTTTAGAAGTTTTTTAATTGCCGCACGTTCTGCAGCAATGCTTCTGACTCGCCTTACGAGCGGATCGTCCTCATCTTCCATCCACACGGTGCGCGGCGGTTGCACGGAACACGCCGGGAAGGAGATATCGCCGTATTTCGCATTGACGGAGATGGAAAGAGAAGCGCGCGAGCCGGAGAGATACGCAAAGAAACGCGGCTTTGCAGGAACTTCAATAAATTCGTCTTCTATTTTCGCCTCATTCTCTTTCTCTTTGAGAGGAGTTTCTTTCTCTTCGGGAGGATCCATCTCGAGAATATGGCAGGCTATTCCGATTGCCACCACATGGGGGCATATTCTGCCGTAGCGCTGGTTAGTCACGCACGGGCAGAGAGATTGTATTCTTTCGTTTTCAAGAAGTTTTAGCGAGACGGGCATTTCAAAGCCGCTCGGTTGAACTATTTTTCCTGATACGGTAAGTTTTTCATCGTCGTATACGACGTCTTTGACGTCACCTGAGTTGCATAGCGCAAGGGCTTGGTTGAAAACTTCCTCGCCGCCCCAGTTTATAAGCTCTTCTCTGCTGATGCCGCTTTTTACCATTGATTCTACAAGCTCTGCTTTTCTGCGTTTCTTTTGAGGCGCAATTGTCCGCATGCGGCGTTTGCGTCTTTGCCGCGGCTGCGCCTGAGCATCGTCTGAACGCCGTTTTTCATAAGAACATCGAGGAACATCAGCATTGTTTTGTCGTCAGGTGTTTTAAAGTCTGGCCTATGGGATACTGGAGAGAGGGGAATGAGGTTCACTTTCGCCATGGGCACTTTTTTAACTGCCCTTGCAAGCTCTTCTGCAGCCGCGCGCGAGTCGTTAAGGCCGGCAACTACAGTATACTCGAAAGTGATAATCCGTTTCGTTTCTTTAGTGTAGTTGGCGCAGGATTGAAGAAGCTCTTTCATCGGCCATCTTTTATTTACCGGCATCAGAAGCGAGCGGATTTCGTCATTTGGCGCGTGGAGGGATACGGAAAGCTCAAACTGGATTCCTTCTGCGGCGAGCTTTGCAAAGCCAGGGACGATTCCGCAGGTGGAAATCGTTATATGCCGCGCTCCGATATTTGGCCCACGTCCAGCATTGATAAGTTTAAGGGCCTTCATCGTTTCGTCGTAATTCATGAAGGGCTCACCCATACCCATTACGACGATATTAGTAATCTCACCGAATGTGCGCCCTGCCATATACTGCGCGACTATTTCATCGGCACTGAGCGACCTGACAAGCCCGCATGAGCCGCTTGCGCAAAAAGCGCATCCCATAGCGCAGCCAACTTGTGTTGAAATACACTGAGTAAAGCGCTCTCTTGCAGGGATAAGCACAGTTTCAACGGCTTCGGAATCATCGAAAGTGACAAGAAGTTTTTTTGTTCCGTCTTCCGATTCCGAGACTGCTGAAATCTCGAAATGCGTGATTGGAAACTCTTTTTTGAGAGTTTCCCGAAAATCTTTTGGGAGCGTAGTAGCTCCATCCCAGTCAAGTATGCAATCGCGATACAACGACTGTAGAATCTGATCTGCTCTGAATGCGCGAAGTCCCCGATCTTTTAAGATCGGTTTCCACTCGTCCGGCAGAATACTCCAGGCGGGTTTTGTCATTGGTGCGTATTATATCATAAGTGAATAGTGAATAGGTTGAAGGATGTATTTACTCGCGTGTGCAGGCGGGGCGCTAACCGATGCGCACGGATTAGCGCAAATTTGGTATACTACACAAAAGGATTTTTCTTATGGCAGACTGTTCTCAAATTAGAAAATTCAAAGACGCGGCTGATTACCGCAAGAATTTTATTATCCGCGAAGAAGTTAATAAATTTCTCCCCGGCGGAAAGCATTTTATCGATGAAGTGCTTATCGATCGCTGTATTCGCGAAATAGCGGAAAAACCGGCTGATCCCGTAAAAGTTCGCGAAATAATCGCAAAGAGCGAATCTACCTGTGAAACGCTTCTTCCCGAAGAGACCGCCACTTTGATGGCCGTAACCGATAAAGATCTCTTCGAAGAAATGCGTCAGGCGGCTGACCGCATAAAACATAAGGTGTACGATAACCGCATTGTTATGTTTGCGCCGCTCTATATGTCCAATCTTTGCGTAAACGGCTGTAAGTACTGCGGCTTCCGCGAAGGAAATTCGTCTCAGATGCGCCGTGTTCTTACAATGGATGAACTGAAGGAGGAGGTTGATGTTCTCGCTGGGCGCATTGGGCATAAACGGCTTATTGCAGTTTACGGCGAGCATCCTTCAACTTCAACCGAATACATCGCCGAAACGATAGAGACTTGTTACAATCGCCTTGTAACGGTCCCGCGCACTGGAGCTAAGGTTGGTATTCGTCGCGTTAATGTAAATGCAGCCCCATTGCCTATCGCCGATTTGAAAGTTCTAAGAAGTGTCGGCATCGGCACTTTTCAGGTCTTTCAGGAAACTTACAACAGGAAGCTCTATGAGCAGATGCATCCTTCATGGAGCGTCAAGGGTGATTATGACTGGCGCGTGACGGCGTTCCATAGATGTCTGGAAGCAGGCGTCGATGATGTCGGCCTTGGCGTTCTTTACGGCCTTTGTGATTGGAGAAGCGAACTTCTTGCCACCATCCTTCATGCGCGCGATCTTGAACGCTGGTTCAACATCGGCCCTCATACGCTTTCGTTCCCGCGTCTTGAGCCTGCCAGCGGAACGCGTATCCCGGAGGAGTCTCCATATTTGATTGACGATGATACTTTCGCCCGAATTCTCGTTATCGCCCGTCTTTCCGTTCCATACACGGGAATGATCGTCACCGCGCGCGAAAGCCCCGCCTCGCGCAATCGTGTCATCAATCACGGCATGACGCAGCTCGACTGCTCGTCGAATATCGCCATTAAGGGATATAGCGATTTTGCCAATGAATCGCATCAGGAGAAGGAGCGCCAGCAGTTTATGCTTGGCGACAACCGCTCTATCGATGAAATGGTGCGCTATCTTGCCTCGCGTGATATCATAACGAGCTTCTGCACGGCAGGTTATCGTTGCGGCCGTACGGGAGGGTGCATTATGGACGCGCTCAAGACTGGGCGTGAAGGCAAATTCTGCAAGATAAACGCCGTCCTTACTTTCCGCGAGTGGCTTGATGATTTCGCTTCCGATGAAACTAAAGCCATTGGTGAGAAGGTGATTGCATCTGAGCTTGAGGGCATTCGCGAGTGGTTGCCTAAGTTTTATCCTACTGTTATGGAACAGTACGAAAAAACTTGCCGCGGCGAAAGAGACCTATTTTTCTGACACTAAAACGCATGGATTTGATATAATTTGCACAATGAAGCATTGTGTATCAATATTATTTGCGTTAGTTGCAGCTACTGCGGCCGCCGAAAGGCAACCATTTGACCGTTATCAATCTGTTGTCGACAGGCAGATGTTCGGTGAATTGCCTGCTGATTTTGATCCTTCCAAAATGCCGAGCGAAGTGCAAAAATCTAATTCTCGTGCAAATAAGGAACTTCAGGCTGAGCAGGAAAAGCTAAAAAGCGCCGTTCATTTCTCCGTGATAAACGTGAGAAAAGACGGGAAGGTTGAAGTCGGCTTTACAGATAATTCCAATCCTAAGGAGCCGTGCCATTACTTTATCTGCGAAGGTGAAAGTTCCGGCGGGTGGACCGTTGAATCGGCCGACCCTGAAAAAGCAACGATCGTTCTTGAAAAAGACGGCGTGACTCTTGAGCTTACTCTCGGAGATAATTCCGCCAAGGGCGTCGGCAATATGAAGAGGAAAGATCAATCAGACTCTTCACATAAGTCGCCTCTTCTTGGAGGCAGAAGCTTCCGTTCTCCGAGGGCTCTGAAAATGGAGCGCCTTGCCGAGGAGAGCAAGAAGATCGAGGAGGAGCGCAAGAAGGTGGAAGCCGCCCGCAAGAAGGCTGAGGCGGAAGCGGCCGAGCAGGAGGCTGTCAGGGAAAAACAGCGGCAGGAAGAGCGTGAGGAGTATCGCCAGCAATTAGCTGAAATCAGCGAGACTCTCAAACGTGTCCGCGAAGAAAGAGAAGCTAATAAGAAAGGTGCGTCGAATGAAGAAAACGACTCTCAATGAATTTCAGGAAAGTATTCGTTCGACAGGCTCTTACTCCACGGCGGAAAATCACCGCTCGTCGAAGAGGGCGCGTCTGGGTGCGCTTGCCACATTGCGTTATACATGGGGTGTTACAAGAGTTTTTCCGTATTGCGCCGTAACGGAGCCTTTCGGCGCTCTTACGCGTGAGAAATGGGCTGCGTCATGCTTCGGCGTGGTTACGGCGGCAGAAAAGCTCGGAATGAATGTTTTAGTAGAGGGCTTTGAAAACAGGCGTGCGGTGGAAGGCCCCGTCGTTTATCTTTGCAACCATATGTCGATGACGGAGACGATTCTCCTTCCGCCCATTCTCATGTCGTTTGGGTATTTCAGCTATGTGGCAAAAGCTTCGCTTGCGCATTTGCCATTTCTTGAGAAGGCCGCGGCGCACATGGGCATGGTTCCCATCAGCCGTTCGTCGCCGCGTGAAGATTTGATGAGCATCCTCCGCGTCGGCACCGAGAGGCTTCATTCTGGCGAGAGCTTTCTTATCTTTCCGGAAGGAACGAGGCGCGAAGTTTTCAGCCGCTCAAAATTTTCTTCAATCGGAGCTAAGCTTGCAGAAAGGGCGGGCTGTTCCATTGTTCCTCTCGTAGTTGATACGAGGTGTCAGCCGACGCGCAAACGCGGGCTTCTTTCAAAAGTATTTAAGGATTTCGGCCCCGTTGACACATCGCTTGATATACGCGTTGCATGCGGGCCTGAAATACCTTGCGCAAAATCGCGCCAGATTCATGAAGCGACGTTTGATTGGATGGCAAGCAAGCTTGAGTCCTGGAATCTTCCGACGGAGCGTTGATGCCTTTTTTGAGCATCATACTTTCCGCGCTAATCTGGTATCCGTCCGCTGATTGGGCGGAAAAGCCAGATCCTTGCGCATCTCTTCGTGCTCGCCGCGGCGGTGTACTCAGGCTTAACGGTGCGCAGCCGCCGAAAAGTTTCAATGCGTATATTGATAATAATTCGTATACCGCGATGCTGTTCGACTTGATGTACGATAAACTTCTCGGCATCGATTCTCAGACGGGTGAGCTTGTGCCAGCGCTTGCTTCGCGCTGGGCAGTTTCCGAAGACGGCAGAGAGTTTGTTTTCGAGATTGATGAGCGTGCAAAATGGTCTGACGGGGTGAAGGTTACGGCGGAGGATGTGAAGTGGACTTTTGATGCTGTTATGGATCCGCAGAGCGATACGGGGCCGTGGAAGCCGACGCTCTCTTTCTTTGAGAGCCCCGAAGTGATTGATTCCAAAACTGTGCGTTTCCGTAAAAAAGGCAAGAGCGGGCGCGATTGGCGCGATATTTTAAATTGCTCTACATTTTGGATTCTTCCAAAGCATGCGTTTTCATCGAGTAATTTCAATAAGCTTGATCTCGAAAGGGCGGTTTCAGGTTCGGCGTATTTCATTTCACGCGCCGACGAACAGATTGAGACTGAACTTACTCGTCATAATAAGTGGTGGAGGCAAGATCTCCCATCCTGCCGCGGCACATGCAACTTTGATAAAATCGTGCTTCGTTATTTTGCAGATAATGAAAATGCTTTTGAAGCGTTTAAGAAACGCAAGATTGACGTATATCCCGTTTATACGGCGAGGATTTATGCAGAAGGGACGCATACTGACGATTTCGCTCGCAATCTAATGCTTAAAAGAAAAATTAAAAACCACGCGCCTATCGGCTTTCAGGGCTTTGCAATGAATATGCGCCGTCCTCCGTTTGATAAGCTTGAAGTGCGCCAGGCGATGGCAAAGCTTGTTGATCGTGAAACGATGAACAGGACGATGATGAATGGCGCTTATTTTCTTTTAAGTTCTTACTGGCAAGATCTTTACGACGCAAAACATCCGTGTACAAACACAGTCTGGAAATACGATGTCGCAGGAGCGAAAGAGCTTTTGAAAAAAGCCGGGTACGAGAAGGGCTTTTCTTTCACGTTCCTTTCTCGCGGCAGCACGGAAGATAAGTTTCTTTCTCTCTTTTCCCATGCGTTGTCAGAGTGTGGGATTAAGATGGATATCGTCAGAAAAGATTTCGCGGCGTGGATGCGCGATATGGATGAATTTAATTTTGATATGACGTGGGCTTCATGGGGAGCGGGAATGGTGAAGTATCCTGAGCTGTCCTGGTCAGGCAAGGAAGCCGGCAGAAAAGGTTCGAACAATATAACAGGCTTTTGCGATGCCGAAGTCGATCGCCTTATTGAAAAAGAAAAAACGATGACAACAGCAGCAGAGCGTAATGAGGCTTACAGGGCGATAGATGCGCGCATCGCATCTAAAGTTCCTTACATTCTTCTTTGGCAGACCGACTGCACACGCATTCTTTACTGGAATAAATTCAGCATGCCCGATTATGTTTTTTCGAGGCTCGGGCGCGAGGGAGATTCTCTGACTTACTGGTGGTATGATGCCGATAAGGCAGAGGAGCTTTTTAACGCCATCCGTTCACACTCGTGTCTGCCGAATGTTTCGGAAGTAGTTGATTTTGATGCGGTGCGCGCAAAGGCGGAGAAAGGAGATTTGAAATGATTAAGGACGATTACGAGTTGATTGATAGCGGAGACGGCAGGAAGCTTGAGCGGTTCGGGCGTTACATTCTTGCGAGGCCTTGCTCGCAGGCGATGTGGAGGCCGTCGCTTTCACCTGATTTCTGGCGGCGCGCCGATGCTTCGTTTGATCGTGAAGATGGCAACCGCTGGCATGGAAGATCAGCTCTTCCCAAGGAGTGGGAAATATCGACGGCAGGAGTGAAATTCCGGCTTGGAGGAACTGATTTCGGGCATCTTGGCATCTTCCCCGAGCAGCGCGCGCAATGGAAGTGGATCCGCTCGGCAATTTCGGCGGCGGCCGAGAAGAGAGGCAAGGCTCCGTCCGTGCTGAATCTTTTCGCGTATTCCGGAGGTTCAACCATGGCCGCAGCGCTCGGTGGCGGTGATGTCTGCCATCTTGATGCTTCACGCGGCATGGTTGAGTGGGCGCGCTCAAACGCAAAGCTCAATGGTCTTGCCGAAAGCCCCATCAGATGGATAGTTGATGACGCGCATAAATTCATGAAGCGCGAAATCAGGCGAGAAAGGCGTTATGATGCCATAATTCTCGATCCGCCGAGTTTTGGGCGAGGCGCTGGTGGAGAAATGTATAAAATCGAGCGCGATTTAAAAGAGACGATGTCGCTTGTAAAATCGCTGCTTTCAGAGAAGCCGCTTTTTGTGCTCTTCTCGTCTCATACGCCTGGGCTTTCGCCAATCGTATCAGGCAACATCCTCTCCCAGCTGTTTCCAAATTCTGTTTTGGAAACAGGGGAGATGCTGCTCGAGGGAAAAAATCTTTCTTGCCCGAGCGGTGTTTTCTGCCGCGCTCATTTTTCTTAAAAGAAAAATTCAGACGAGGCAGAAGAAAGGTCATTCAACGGTGATTACCGAGTTGAATGTGCCCTGATCGTTAGGAACGGCGTTAGCGTTTTCAGGATCAGCGCACCAGATGCCGTCAACAACGAACTTGTACTGGTAGGACCCTGGGGCGAGCTTCACGCTTGCGGAATAGACGCCTGACTTAAAGGTCATTTTTTTGCCTTTGGGATTCCATTCATTGAAGTCACCCGCCAAATACACAGCCTTGCCTTTTTCTGCATGAACTGTGAAAAGCACATTCTTGCCCGCAACCTTCTTTGCGGCAGAATCCTTCGTGAGAGCCGTTTTCTTTGCGCATGTCTTCGTTGCGCATTTTTTTGTGGTCTTGATTTTCATTGCTTTACCTTCTCTTATTGCTTTCCGTGAAGATTTTCAGAGGCGAACAACGCCTTCTTCAGTAGAGGTATGAGTATTATCTCAAATTTTTTTCTTTTATGCAAACTAACCGCTTTTTTAAATTCCGTCAATCCAGTAGAGATTAATGATTTTGGTATAATACGCTTATGGAATTTGCCGCGATAGATTTTGAAACTACAGGTTATGAGAACGGAGAGACAAATGAGCCTTGGCAGCTTGGTGTGGCTCTCGTAAGGGATTTTGAAATTGTAGAGACGCGAGAATGGTTTTTCTCTTCACCTCAGAAAAAGGATGCACCTTCAATAATTGATTCATGGAGCGAGTTCTATCCTTATCTTTACGGGCGGAGACTCGTTGCGCATAATATCGCAACTGAAAGAACTGTTCTGACGCGATTGGCCCCCCTTACCAAATGGGGACCATGGGTTGATACAATGCGCCTTGCGAAAGCTAAATATCCGCGTATGCCTTCGTATGCTCTCGGAGATTTATGCGTTGCCTTTGGTTGTGTTCCTATATTGGAAAACCGCACGTGGCATGATGCTCTATACGATGCCGTCGCATGTGCGCGCCTTGCCGCTTTTCTTGGCAGTTTTTGATCTTTCAAATAAAAAAGAATTCTTGTTCCTTATCAGCCGTTTTTTTGTCGTCTCGAAGTGCAAGCGCAATGTTAGAATGTTGGAATGGGGGTTTAGGAGGTTTAGAAGGTTTAGGAGGTTTAGAAGGTTTAGGAGGTTTAGAAGGTTTAGGAGGTTTAGAGTTGGGAGTTTTATCCTCTCTACCGCTAACCACTAAGCACTAACCACTAACTACTAACTACTAGCCACTAACCACTAACCACTAACTACTAACTACTAAACACGTCTTTGCTGCGGAGCTTATGTTCGGTCTCGTCGCTACTTTATTCAAACATTCGAACATTCTAACATTCAAACATTTTCTTAATTAGAGCTACCTGGAGTGATAAGAGCAGGACGCAGCAAGTGAGAACCACTAACTACTAACTACTAAGTACTAACTACTAAACACGTCTTCGCTGCGGAGCTTATGTTCGGTCTCGTCGCTCGGGCGTCGCCTTTCGCACGTCGCCAACAAAGTACGCTT
>JAHBAE010000109.1 GCA_018384485.1 Kiritimatiellia bacterium | reverse complement strand
GTCATCGGCGGAATCCGCGTGAAGCGGAACGAACTCACATGGGACGACGAAAAGCAGCTTGGGCTCATGCGCGCGGCGTAGACGACGGCAAAGCCGACAGGCGACAGACTCGAACCCGCGCGGGCTCGATGCCCGCGCGCGCACAAAAGAGGCGGGCGCGCGCGAAAATAGCGCCTGGAACACCTCCTGAAACCGGAAGGACGCGCCACGCCCGCTCGTACTGGGCGCTGAACGCTGGCTGCTGGCTGCTGGAACACTTCCAACGCATCAAAAGTTCGTTCTACCTCGCGTCAGCGGGGAGAAGGAATTTTTGATGCGTTGGCCGTACCGTGGATATGAGGAATGCGTTGCTCAAGCGATAGGTGCAATATGTTATAATATGCCCCACGATGAAATGGACGATATATAATATTCTCTTTCTTATAGTATACCCGTTTTTACTGCCGGGATTCCTTCTGCGCATGCTTCGCAGGGGCGGATATGCGGCAAGATTCGGCGATAGGTTCGCCCTATACCCCGAGGATATCCTCGCAAAACTCGGCAGACGAGACTCTCTCTCCGACAGCCACGCGCCGAAACCATCGCAATTTATCTGGATTCACGCCGTCTCCGTAGGCGAAGTACAGGTGGCTGGGCAGCTTATGCGCGAATGGCGCACGGCCGACCCTAATGTGCGCTTCTGCTTTTCCACAACTTCCTCGACTGGCTGGAAGATGGCAGAGCGCGAAGTTGCCCCCTGCGACGTGCTTATCTACAACCCGCTCGATTTCCCCACTTTCGTAAGAGCCGCGCTTCAAACGGTGCGGCCAAAGGCCGTCATATTGGTGGAATCTGAAATATGGCCTAACTTCATCCGCCGTGCCGCCAAAGATAAAGTTCCCGTATTCCTCATAAACGCCCGCGTCTCCGACCGCAGCGCTCCGCGCTACCGCAAGGCAAAATGCTTCTTTAAAGATATCTTCTCCCTCTTTACGCGCATCTTCGCCCAAAGCGAGTTAGACCGCGATAGGCTCATTGCCGCCGGCGCGCCCAGTGAAATCGTTGAAGTTACAGGGTCTTTCAAATTCGATGTCGCAAAAAGAATGCCTGAAAAAGAAAAGCTACTTTCCTCGTGGATTTCAATGGCGCTCGGAAAGGGGAATGGCAACGGCGAGGAAAAACGCAAACTCATCCTCGGCGGCTCCACCTGGCCGGGAGAAGATGAAATTCTGCTTTCCATCTATTCTAAACTCCTTGAAGCGCACAAGGGGGGCGCCGCCCTCCCGCTTCTTGCAATAGCGCCGCGCCACTTCGAAAAGGCCGATGCCGTGGAGGAAAATATCCGCCGCGCAGGCTTCTCATGCGTTCGCCGCTCCCGCGCGGGCGACAAAGCTGAAGAAACGCAAGAGCGCCCGCCCGTTTTTCTTGCCGACACAACAGGCGAGCTTATGGGGCTATACGCGCTTGCAGATATTGTTTTCGTCGGCAAGTCGCTCTCCGCGCACGGGTCGCAGAATATGATAGAGCCCTGCCTCTGCGGAAAGGTAACGCTCGTCGGGCCGCACACGGAAAACTTTAGGCCCGTAATGAGCGACCTTCTCGCCGCCGAAGCCGTGGTGCAAGTCTCATCCGCAAAGGAGCTTGAAGAGAAAATCTTAAAATTCGCTTTCGATAAGATAGCGGCCGAGCAGTTGGGCGAGAGAGCGGCTAATGCCGTGCAGGCGCGCTGCGGAGTGGTCAGGCGGTGCACAGCGGCGATTATGGAGGCACTTAAATGAAAACGCCAGTCAAAGGGCGGAGGAAGTCAATCGTCATATTGGCGGCATCTGGCTGCGCGCTTATTGCGCTAAGCGCGTTTTGGCTCTCTTGCAGGAAAGACGAAAAACTTGTAACAAGCGGCCCGTGCGAGGCAGTGGCGGACTCGCGGAAAGATATTGAAAGATTTTTGTTTCCAGACGGCAAAGGCAAAGGTGATACATCTGAGCTTATTGATGTTTCTAATATGACCGCGGAACAATTCCGCGCGAAAATCGAATCTTTTCCCGGCAAGGTGGTGCGCCTTTGGATGCCTGGGGAAAAATACTGGCTTCTTACTGGGTGCGCCAAGACGAATAAAATAGAGATGGCAAAAGCGATGGACGCTTTCTCATCAGGCGATGAGGCAAAGGGGTCGGTAGTGGGGCTATTCGCAAACTATGTTGGCGAAAGAGGCGATGTAATGCCTGCGTTCTCAGCGAAGCTTATGGGGAAGGTGCTGCCGCAATGGTTCGTCACGAAAGAAATCCCCTCCCTTGACTGGATTTCCTTTGAAGGCGTTGAGGATGATATCGCCGCATTGACGCGAAACGGCATACGCTCCATGCAAGTTGTCAGGCGCCTTATTCTGGAGGGCAATATGCGCGCTGCAGCGTCGGCCGATGAAAAAGCGCTTGACGATGCCGTAGACTGCTGGGCGCGCGCGGCGAAGCGCAACCCTAACGACTCTATGCTTGCAGAACGCATGGAACGGCTCAAAACGAACGCAGAGGTTTTCTTTAGGCTCGGCAAATATGCGCAGGCCCTAAAATGCTACGAGACGCTCGTTGTAATAAAGCCGGAAAACGCCGCCAATGTTTATAATTTCGGCATCTGCCTGCAACGGCTTGGGCGCGATGAGCTTGCAAAGAAAGTTCTCGCAAGGGCGAAGAAGCTCGCCGAAGCGCGCTAAGAGATTCCCTGCATAGGCGGCAAGGCCATCATAGCAGCTTCAGCGCGGTTGCGTAGCTTGATATGCGTATCAATAATGAAGCCGCCGCCTACGCACACAACCCATAAGATACCGCCTGCGCCGCCAGGCGAGAAGAATACGGCCTCCGCCATATTACAGGCGAGAAAGATTGTAAAAAGCGACATCGTTACGATTAAGCGGCGCGCGACGCAACCGTAATAAAATGAAATTAAGAAAATACCAAAGGCTAAAAGCCCTATAACGCCTGTCTCACCGAGAACCATAATGGGCAAAACGCCCTTCTCAATCGCGGCGCTAAGGCGAAAGCCTTTTATGCCTTTCATATCTTCTGTAACTTGAAAGCCCTTTCCAAAGAGAGGATTGCGCCTAAAATCACGCATACTATTTTCTATAAGCCCCATACGGCTCTCGGTAAGCGCTTCCGTGAAGGATCTACTATCTGATGAAGTATCCTCCGTTTTTCTAAGCCACCGAGATATCGCCTCATCCTTTGATTCGGCATAAATACCATACCCACCTACTATAAATGCACCGATTACCATTAATAGCGACAAAGCCGATTTTACTTTCGCAGGCATTCTTATTTTCCTAAAGCACCAAAAATAAATCATAAAAATCGCGACTGATGCTGCGACAAAAGCAACACGCGCACGCGTCATATAAATTAGAGGAAGTCCAGAAATAAGAAGCAGCAGATGAAATAGTGAAACACGCCTCTCTACAAAGAGCATATCACAAGCAAGCCACGCAAGAGTACATGGTAGAACAACTGCAAGGCATTGGCTTTGGTTAGTAATTCCTGCAAAAAGGCGAACACCTCCTCCGCTCGCTACTATAGCATTAAGCTCTTCCATTGATAAATCAGGGTTTGTCTGCAAAAAGAAAGAAACAGAAGTTAAGTACCCTATTGCCGGGAAAAATAGCGTCACTAAACTCCCGCCGATGAGCACAACTGTCATTGCAAGAAAAAAGCATCGCATATTAACTGATGCTTCATGATTACAATCAATATTTTTAAGCCCAAACCAAATTCCCACAATAAGAACAACAAAGTTTATAATCTTTAAAAAACTGATGAGCGGAGCATAGCCTGAAATCGAAGAGATTGCCGCAACTACGAGATAGAATGATATTGCCCCGATAGGGATAGTATGGCGGCCTACTTTTTTACTTCCGGAAAGGAATAGTGCCGCCGCCATAATAATAGGCCCTAAACGAAGCGCTAAGCCGCATATTCCCTCTTTAGGAAGGATAAACGGATTCATTATAACAAGAAAAGGGAAAAGCATATAACAGCTCGCAGCCTTGCCTTGATCATTGCGAAAAGCCCAAACAATTCCAAGAAGCGCAAGGACTGCCGCAAAATACCCATGCGTCACGCGGCAGAGCAGAACCGACAGCGCTATAAAAAACGCCGACTTAACTACTTTAGGGAAGAGATTATTTTCAAGAAGCAAGAGTCTTCTCCTTTTACTGCACCAGTATACCATATAGTTTATATACGGATGAAACCCCATATTTTGAAAAAGTATTTAGGCAACATCATCAAAAAACACGAGAAGTAACCATTTTCTCTATTTGCAAGAACATTCTCTTTGTTTAGAAGAATATTCGTCCGCCAATTTCTTGTAGACAAGCCTCCCATCCGCATCTTCACTAAGCATTGAGGAAGATACTTAACTGAAATCCTATTCCTGCAGAGATACCGCACCATCAGCTCAAAATCCGCCGATATTTTATAACCAAGCTTATACCCACCGAACTTATTAAAACATTCACGACGGATATACACGCTTGGATGCGGCGGCATATACCCGAAGTTATGCATCCATGGGCTCCAATGCCGCGCACCGTAATAGCGAATTGTAGTCTGCAAATCGCTTTTCACAAAGCGAATGTCTCCATAAATACAATCAATATCTTTCTCAAATGCGGCAGCAATGCAGGCTAGCGTCTCGGCAGACTCAAACATATCGTCTGAATTTAGAATCCCGACAACATCCCCCGTGGCAAGTGAAATGCCTTTATTAAGCGCATCATACATCCCTCTGTCACATTCACTAATCCACTTAAATTCGAACACATCCCCAACTCCTCCACTCCTCCACTCCAAACTCCTAACTTCATATTCCTTTATGACATCAACCGTTCCATCCTGCGAAGCACCATCAATGATAATATACTCTATATCCACGCCCTTTTGCGAAAAAACTGATTCTATCGCAGTTTCAATCGTTCGTGCACTGTTAAAGCAAACTGTTATTAGAGATATCTTCATTCAGTTGTATTATACCAAAACTTAGAACTTGGCATGGCGGCAGAAAAATACGGCCAACGCATTAAAAGCCGATCCTTCCCCTTTTGGGCCCCTGAATCGTTTCTAATGCGTTGGAAGTGTCTCAGCAACCAACAACCAGCAGCGCAGCAGCCAATCCGAGTTGTCGTGGCGCGTCAGGCGCATCGCTGCCCCCCCCCAGGGGCGCCCCATCGGACGCGCCCGACTGTCTTTTTGTGCGTAGGCATCGAGCCTACGCTCCGATGGTTTTGCCCTGCATGCGGGCGGACGCGGTGTTGATGCTC
>JAHBAE010000075.1 GCA_018384485.1 Kiritimatiellia bacterium | reverse complement strand
TTAAGATCAAGTTCGGTGACGCGAAATCTGGCTTCATGATGATTGCCGAATAAGAGAAGCAAATAGCAAAACGCGAGGGCTGACGGACAACCGTCGGCCCTTCGTTTTGTAAAATTAGGAGCAAAATGATAGATTCTCACACGCACACTCCCACCTTTTGGACGCAGCATTTTATTTGTGAACCTTTTTCTGGTGAGCCAGGAGAAAATGACGTTTGTTTTTTAGGTCACCATCCTTGGGAGTTTTTAGATTCAGTTCCTCCTGAAGGGTGGCTTGATAACTTGCGTGAGAGACTTCTCAAGAACCCGTCGGCAGGTGTAGGAGAAATAGGTTTAGATCGTCTAAAGCAAAAGTCCATTCCTGATGCGATGCAGGAGGCGTTTGAAGCGCAGCTTTCATTGGCGTCTTGCCTTCACCGCCCTGTAGTTTTACATGGGGCTAAGTGTTGGGGAAGGGTAGTTTCTACCATAAAGAGGGTTCTTGATATATCAGCTTTGAGAAGTCAATCGATTCCGTCATTTCTATTTCATGGTTTTTCGCGCAGCGCAGGTTTAATACCGGAGATAGTTTCTCTTAATGGTTTTATATCAGTTTCATCTGCGATTTTAAACGACCATGCGATTAATTATCGAAAGATGGTTTCAGAGATTCCGTTGGATATACTTCTTGTTGAAACTGATTACACAGGAGAAGGGGACTGTGCATCATTAGAGGCAATGGTATTGATGCTTGCAAAATTGCGTTCACTTTCCGCAACCGACCTTGAGCACATCTTAGATCAAAACGCCCACCGCTTCATCGTCTCTCTGAGCCTCTGAGTCTTTGTGCCTCTGTGTTAATTTTATCACAGAGACACAGAGACACAGAGTTTTCTTCATTCTCCTCTGCCCCTCTGCTCCTTTGCCTCTCTGCGTTAAAATTTTTCATCGCAGAGTAGAGATTCATTTCCTAATCTTGTCAATCCTGTTAATCCTGTCAAAAAAGTGAGACTCTCGTCTCTCTGTGCCTCTGAGCCTTTGTGCCTCTGTGTTAATTTTATCACAGAGACACAGAGACACAGAGTTATCTTCATCCTCCACTCCCTCACTCCCAACTCCCTCACTCCCAACTTTGGTATACTACGCATATAGCACGCAGGAAATATCAACAGAAGAGTTGAGAAAGAATTTTTCTCGATCCACCGAAAAACCGAACACGAAAAAAAGAGGAAAAGGAAATGAAAAAAATATTCATAACTACGATAATCTTCTCTTCGCTAACACTTCTCGCCGCGCCAGAAAAGCGGGAGGAGTCTACAGTTGATGACGCAAAGCGCATGTGTTCGGAGAAGATGAATCCAGATGCGAAACTCATCTGCAGCGAACGTTCTTCCTCCGGCAAGTTCAAAGTTCTCATTTACGGTAACTCCATCGCGCTTCATCGTCCAGCTGAGAATATCGGCTGGAAAGGCAATTGGGGAATGGCGGCATCTTCTCGCGAAAAAGATTTTGCGCATCTTGTCATCGAAGGGCTTGAAAAGAAGCGCGGCGCCCGCGCCGATTTTCGCATCCGCAACCTCGCCTTGCTCGAGCGTAACTACAGAAAAGACATAAAAGAGTTTGACGAGATTCTCTCCGATATCAAGTATACTCCCGATTATGTGGTAATTGCCATAGGCGAAAATGTTCCGCATCTTAACGCAGGCGATGTCGAGGATTACACAAAGATGCTCACTTCTTTGGCCAACGCTTTTACAAACTCTCCGAAACGCCCTCGCGTCGTTATGCGCTCGCCGTTTTGGAGAAACGCTGTAAAAAATGCGTGCACTGAAAAAGCCGCGAAAGCATCGGGAGCTAAGTATGTTGATGCGGGAGATCTTGGTGAGAAAGACGAGAATAAAGCCATCGGCCTTTTTTCACACGAAGGCGTGGCCGCGCATCCAGGCGATATCGGGATGCGCCGCCTTGCAGATCTGATTCTTGCCAAGTTTGAATAAGAGCAAAGGCTTTTCAAATGTCCGTTTCCGTGTTGAAAAACATTTCTCTTACGCTCACGCTTGCGTATTGCCTCTGCGCGCGCGGTGGTGTTGTCGTAGGAACATGGAACGGAAACTGGTTCCCGTCAGGCCGTGCCGAGCACAGAGCCCATCCGTCGGTTGAGCTTGCCACAACGGAGGTCGCGGCGAAAATGCTTTCATCTGCGCTTTCGTCGATTGATCCTGAAGGCACCAACGACGTTATTCTTGTTCTTAATGAAATCCGCTCTCCCTTAGTTGCATCGAATTTGATTAAGCGCATTTCTCGCAAAGGTCTTACGCTCGCTTCCATTTCGGGGTATCGCCGGCGCGATCGTTACGACCAACAGCAGGATGTGATCGTCACCACGCTTAAAGTTGCCGGCAGCGGTTGGAGCAGGTGGTTGAATGAGAAGGCGGAAACACCGCCGCGCGGATACGCCTATGCGAATATCGTCGTGACGAGCGCCGTCACTGCGCGTGTTTACGCCGTGCATTTCAAATCGAACTACGGCGGCAACACAAAAGAGAAGGCGGCGCTCAACAGAGCCAAACGCGCACATTCAGCGCGGCAGATCGTAAAACAGGTAAAAAACCTTGAGCATGTCATTGTTGCGGGAGACTTGAATACAGATCCTTGGCGCAAGGAATTTGCCGATGAAAAAACACACGATATATTCAAGGAAGCTCAATTTGCAAACCATCTTGAAGAGCTCCCTCCCGGCAGGCGTGCGACTCATCCGAACAAACGCCATGGCGACAGCTCCTTGGATTTCGTTCTCTCAAAGGGCTTCCGTTCGCTACGCGCTCCTCACATAGAGCCGAGCTATCAAATTTCAGATCATCTCGCGTTATTCACGCTTCTTGAGATAGATGCGCCTTAAGGGGCAGAGAAGTGCGCGCAAAAAAGAAAGGGGAAAATAAAATGCTTTCAGCTATTCTTGAGTTCGCAATGCTTTTCGCATTCGGCTTTTCCTGGCCTTTTGCGATAGCAAGGACGTACCGCACGAAAAGGGTAGACGGCAAGAGCCCGGCATTTATGATGATAGTCATAGCGGGGTATCTTTGCGGAATCGCCTCGCATCTTGTGGACGGCGAGAAGCTGTGGCTGTGCGCCGTTTACGTTGTCGACATCATGCTGGTTTCTACAGATCTCACACTTTACTTTTATTAAGCTCGCCGTGTACTCGGTCGGTGAACAACCCACGGGCGGGGGTGTCCCCCCACCGCCGGAGGGGCGCTTGGGCAAAAAT
>JAHBAE010000070.1 GCA_018384485.1 Kiritimatiellia bacterium | reverse complement strand
TCTTTGATCTGAGCCGTAATCTAGTGAATCTGAATAATCCTGTCTCAAGTCGTAGTCGGTCGCCAATTTCACACCCACCATTTGGCTACATCGGCATAATTAACGGCGAGATTGTCGAATGTTTTTCCGGCATATACAACTACAGGCGAGAGTACATTGCTTGTCATATTACCGAACGCTTTCAATTTGGCAGTCATTCTATCAGAATATGTTGAAGCACTCTTAATCTCTATCGGATGTAAAGCGTCTACTTTTTCAAATAGAAGATCAACTTCTATTGAGCCGGAAGAATTGCGGTAAAACCACAAATCAGGTTCTTCTCCTCGATTCATACATTGCTTCACCGCCTCCATCACAATCATATTCTCAAAAAGCCCCCCGATGAGCGGATGCGTAAAGAGCTGTGATTTTTCACGTATACCGATTAGATATGCGGCAAGTCCAGTTTCCGTAAAATATATTTTTTGTGCTTTTATCTGCCGCTTGCCGAAGTTTGAATGGTATGGACGCAAGCGATAAATAATGTACGAAGCCTCAAGTACATTGAGCCATTTAACTACCGTCGGCACAGAAATACCGACATCCCGCGCTAAGGATTCCTTATTGAGAAGCTGCCCTACTCGCCCCGCCAACAGTCTCATAAAGACAGTAAATGTTCCTAAATCCTGAATGTTCAGCATTTTGCGGACATCCCGCTGCACATAAGTCTGGAAATAATCGTGGTAAAGCATCGTAGGCTCAAGCGCATCATCGAAATGACGCGGCATAAATCCCCGCCAAATACATTCGTCACGATTAGTAACATCAATGCCGGCCTCTTTCAATTCCGTAAGACTCAGCGGCATCAATTCACACACAGCTGTTCGTCCGGCAAGTGACTCGCTTATCGCAGCCCCCAATTCAGGCTGATAAGATCCGGTTAAGATGAACTGTCCCTTTGCTTTTTTAGCATCGACAATTTCTTGAATATAAGTCAATAATGCCGGAAACCTTTGAACCTCATCAATAATCATCGGCTTTTCGCCGTTAGACAAAAATGCTCTAGGATCATTTTGTGCAGCCATCAACACATCTTCTGCCTCAAGATTGCGATATTCATGCTTAGGAAAAAGCGCCTTTGCCAAAGTAGTCTTGCCACTCTGTCGAGGACCCATGATCGTAACTGCACCATAGCATTTCGCGGCTTTTTCGATATAAAAAGACAATTCACGCTTAATCATAAAATGAAACCTTTCATTAAAGCACTGGTAATTATAGCAAATATTATCTCTCTGTGCAAATGGCAAACTTGGATTTGCCATTTGCATGGAGTGATGGGTTTAATCACAAAAGTGGGAGATGGAGAATGTTACCAATGTGGAAGTGTTGCCGTAACCGCACCCCTGATTGACATCGCCTACGGCGACTCCTCGCTACAGCTCGTCGGGGGATATCCTTGCGGGGGTTAGCGACCCTTGGGGAGATGCGCCTGCGCCGAAGGTGTCAGGTTGGCCGAGACCGCAGGTCGAGCCGCGAAGCGGACGCAAGGGCCCACGCGAACACGCCGAGCGAAGCGAGTGCCGAGTTGCCAATTTAGGTGAAGGTGAAAAGTGAACGGATGAATCTATCCGCCGCACAGTCTCATTGGCACTGGAGATTGGTATTGACAACATTGGATATTGGCGACATTCTCTTTTTCCACAAATCATCACTCATCTCCACTAATCTGACTTGTGAGGATTCGTGAAGATTTGCGGATACGCCCCCTCACCTCATCTTTACACGGAAGAAGAAGCTGGTAGGGCGGCGAACCCCTTCGCCACTGCCCTGCGGCGTAACGGTGAACTTCACATTACCATTCTCTGATGCAGCAGCATTCACCTCAACATTTTCAGGGTTGAACCCAACTCCTAACTCACCCTTTCCTCCACTCATCAACTTTTCCGCTCCTTCAATATCAAACACCTTCCTGATATTCGATTCAAGAGCGTTATCTCCGACCTCAATACCGTCAATCTTGACTGTAAACTCAAATGAGCCCTCTGTCGTCGCACTCCCAAAGGAATCAATAACAACATCTCCTTCCTTCGGCACCGCGGCAATCAATCCATTTGCATCAAGCGCAAACGACAGCCAGGCATTAGGAGATTCCTTCACCTGCTGTGCAGTAACGCCCTCAATCCCTAACGCCCAAGTGCGATACGCCGCATATTCCGCCGCAGTCTTTATATTCTCAGCAAGATTCGCATCTACTGAACCGTCCAATGCGGCCGCAACCTCTGATGCGGTAGCCAAGGCGCCAAGTTCTGGGATGGGATCTTCGGGAGACCACACGACTTCATCAATCCATGCGCAATCCTCACCTGCATCTACACTCTTATCCTTTTCATAACGCCATTCAATATTATGTAGACCATCCCCAACTATCTTAAACGACACTCTCAGCCAATCTATTTCCCCTCCAAAAAGTTCCGTTACATCAACACCATCTACAGCGAGCACAAAACCATCGTACGGTTCACCTGTTTCCTCATCAGCCTCACTTGACACCTTAAGCATAAACGAAATGGTTCCCGCGCCCTGAACAGTTGTTGTAAGACAACTTTTTTGATTTCTTAGAATCTTCCCACTTTTCAAAGCATACCCATCATCCGAAACATCCTTTTCGCGAATCCATTCAACATCACCAGAAGTCTCAAACTCCTGCCCCGGCCAATTAAGATACTCTCCAAAAGTCCAAACGCCGCGCGTTACCGTAAACGAAGCGATGGAGCTATCGAAATAATTGTCGCGAATTGCAATCGCCTTAATCTCGGTTGTTCCAGTTATCATAATAGGTCCCGTATAAATTGGGCTTTCAATGGTCGGATCTGCGCCGTCTAAAGTATAATGAATGGTGGCAACGCTATCACATATAATTGTTACTTCACACGAATCTGCTTCAAATGTTTCCGGAGCAGAAATAACAGGCGCCGCAAGTTCATTCCGCGCCCATTGCGCAGTCATAACGACATTACTCTTGCCCGTATATATTTCGCCAGAATCATAAGTTGAAATTCCATCGCTCCAGCCAATAAACGTATGTTTCAGCCATGACAACGACCCACAGCCTGGCAAATCAACTTCTTCATTAGCCTTGAATGATATCACCTCAGGAGCGTCACCGTCTGTCGCACCACCTGACGCAAACGACATCTCGTACACTAGCACAACGAATGGCGAGGAGCCATATTCATAAGCCCCTATATCAATAATATCCTTAATACGCTTATTTTGATCCAAATCGCCATACTCTAAATTAAAAGGTTGAACATTATCTGATGATCCCGCGTCAATCGCCGACGAACCTTGTTGTAAACGATAATCGCCACTTGAAGGATCGACAAACTTCATGTCTCCTCCCATAAGTGCTGTCGTACAATACTCTCCTAACGGAGCCATACAGTTATTGTATGTAGTATTCCAAGTATCAAGAATCCCTCCTCCGCTGACAATGCAATTATAAGCTTCTGAATAGGCGATTGGACATGCCCCATCCACATTGGCTACTACACTGCAATTATAGAGAATACAATCGCTTGCTCCAGCTCCCATCATAGCTTTATTGTTCACTATTAAACAGTTATAGAGTGTAGCCAGACACGCTCCACCGCCACAACCATCTTCCTCTCCTTCATAAATCAAATAGCTCTCAGAATCTTTAATGATGCAGTTTACAACTACTCCGCCAAAAACCGCGCCCCCGTCAGTACATGGTTCAGAAACCCCCTCAACACATCTGTTATATCCACGCTTTAATGTAAAGCCCACAAGCATAGTCCCTTCAAGCACCACCCCATCATCACTCAACGATTCATTCGCCAATGTCGCACAACGTTCTATTCTACATCCGTCAATAATTGTCTTCGCCGCACCATCGGTTGATTTAATCGTGATCTTCTTGCCGTTTGTGCGAATTGGCGAATATGTCCCCGGACCTACCAAAATCACATCACCTTCATTCGCCGCCTCGATAGCCGCTTGAAGTGCGGCAGGACCATCTGCAGATGTCACAAGATTAGTTACGCCACTGAGAAAATTGTCATTCTCATTTGTCGACCAAAAGTTTATCGGACAGCCTTGCCATGTTCCAGGTACCACGCCCCATCCGCTCGTTCCCTTTTCAATAAAGGTTGTTACTTTCGGAAGATATATGTCATATACATCTGCTACAGACCCACTCGATATTGTTACATAAATATCACCGTCTGGGAATCCTTCTTCTGTTTCTTCCGCAGAGTTATCAATCGCTGGCGCATTACCCAAAAAGCGAACACTTTCTAAGGAATCGCAAAGCCCAAATAAATGAGATCCTACTGTCTGCAATGTCGCAGGAAGCACTACTTCTTTCAATGGGCATCCCGCAAAGGCCTGCTCTTGCGCGAGAGTCAGCGAAGTTTTCGAAAGATCGCCTGTCGTCAGATATGTTCCAGCGAATGCCTCATCTCCTATTTCCGAAAGAGCCGTATTCCACACAACTTCGTTAAGATTATAGCAAGACAAGAATGCGCAATCACCAATTCTCGTGCAATCTTCTGGCAAAACGACGCGCTCTATATTAGCGCGAGCCATAATGACTTTCTTATTGATTTTGTCGTAAAGAACTCCATCCTCACACGAAAAAGCATCATTCTCTCCACCTCTTATCTCAATGCGTTGAATACCAATTCCATCTCCTTCATCCCACCTGTAATTTTCACCGCTTCGACAGAACGCCCGTTCTTCAATAATTGCAATTGAAGAAGGCAAGATCACTGATTCAAGTGAAAAGCACTTTCTAAAAGCATAGCCTCTAATAATCTCAAGCCCTTCATTCAATATGACTGAACTAAGATTTGGACACTTTTTGAAGGCGCTTTCACCAACTTCTCTTATTGTATCCGCTAGAACAACCGAACGTATCTCCTCTGATTCCGCCAAAAAGTGGTCGCCCAGACCGACAACCTTCTTACCTTCATACATTGATGGACAAACCCAGTTTTCAGGCACTTCACCAATGATATCCGTCAACACAATTTCACCATTCGCGATTTGAGCATATGAATACGTTATGCTTACACTCTCATACGCGCCAATATCAACCGCATCACGCACACGAATATTACCGTCCAAATCGCCATACTGCGCATTCAACGGCTGAATATACGATTCATTTCCAGCATCAATCGCTACCGAACCTTGTTGCAAGCGATAATCGCCAATTGAAGGATTTACAAACTTCATATCGCCTACGATAAAGTCATACGAATAAATATCACCGTTACCATTCCAACATTCATCAAAATAATTGTATGGCAAAGCACTACCAGTTTCCGAAACAATCGCACAACCTTCCGCTTTCACATCTCCTACATCCATAGCATACCCGCCACCCCAATACGGAGTAACAGACATGATCGTATTATAAATTTCTGAGTTTTCAACATCAAACACATCATCAAAATCATCTTCTTCTCTTGTCTCACAATAATTACCTACTATCGTACAATTATATGCATAGCAATTATCAATCCCCGATCCGCCTATGGTCGCTTTATTTTTCGTAACAAGACAATTATAGAGCTTCGCAAAGGAAACACCGCCTCCACGCGCCTCGCTATCATCCTCCGCTTGCACTTCCAAAACCATCTCGCCTGTCTCTTCGTCCGTCTCGTAATAAATCGAACCTTTTTCAAAAATAAATTCAGCAACATTATTAGAGACAACACAGTCTACAAGAACGCCGCCGAATACACCGCCGCCCTCAAAAGCCCGCGATGGAAGAACATTCTCTTGACTGCCATCTTCGTAATATTCCACATGCCCTTTCCAATAGGACTTGCCGTTGCAGAGAGTAAAGCCAATTAAAGTTGTATTATACGGACTTGGAGGAGTATATTCCACATACTGATCTTCATCCCAATCCCCTAACCACCAATCGCCCATCGTATCATCAGCCAATGTCGCACAGCGATTCGTACAGCCGCCATCAATAATCGTATCCGCCGCACCCTCGGTTGATTTAATCGTAATCTTCTTGCTGTTTGTGCGAATCGGCGAATATTTTCCAGGACCTACCAAAATCACATCACCTTCATTCGCCGCCTCAATAGCCGCTTGAAGTGCGGCAGGACCATCTGCAGAGGTCACAAGATTAGTTACTCCACTAACGGTATAAGTCCCTGTTATTCCATTTACTTTTTCCGTTGCCGCTTGAACGCAAACCATCGCTACAGCAGCAGACATCATCATTACAATCTTCTTTATCATATTTTCACCTTTCAAAATAAACCCCCTCTTCGTATTCCATGCGAGGTCTTAGGAAACCTTTGAGAGAACGCGAAGAGAGGAAAGCGCATCGCGCCTCCTGCCAAGTGTTGTTCTCATTGAAAGTTCCTAAGTTTCGCATGACAACAACTTTGCAGCTATGCAAATTGTTATGGTGACGAAGCGGTTGCCCCGTCCTAAGTCCGTTTTACTGAGTTATTGAGCTTAATCCTTTCATTGTTCAGTTCTGCTGGTTTTGAAATCAGAATTCACTTTAAATACTTTCGCCCATCAACTTCTGAGAGAATACGCATCTGTTGAATGGCTATTTCGTTCAGCTTTTTCAGGCGCTGCGGTTGAGGAATGCCATCGTTTATCATTACAGCATTGATGTTCTCCATGTTTGAGATACAAATCAGCTGATTAACGGTTGCATAATCCCTTTGATTTCCCTTAAGTTCAGGATTTTGTGCCTGCCATTGCTGATGCGTCATTCCAAAAAGGGCCACATTAAGAACATCGGCTTCACTTGCGTAAATGATACTCATCTGCACACGAGATACTTGCGCTGGAATCAATTTCTCCTTGATGGCATCTGTATGAATCCGATAGTTGATTTTTGCAAGTTCCCGTTTTGCAGACCAACCGATCAACTCTTGTTCCTTCGCCTTTAGGCGCTGAAACTCCTTGACGAGATAAAGTTCAAACTCAACCGAAAGCCAAGCAGCAAATTTAAAGGCAATATCACTTCGGGCATACGTTCCGCCATAACGCCCTGACTGCGCTACAATACCAATCGCATTTACTCCATCAATCCATTTGCTAGGACTCATTGTGAAATGATTTAACCCAACCTCTTTTCTAAACCCTTCGAATCCGAGGGGTTTAAAATCCGGATTATACAATTCTTCCCAAAGCCCGAGATATTCCAGTGTCATGCGATTGCGCATCCAATTGCTGATTGTCTGTTGAGCATCTTCAGACTTGAGCTTCGCCATATCTGTAATCGAAACATAATCCTCGCCGTTGATTTTAACGACGCGAACTAATGTTCCTCTTATATCAAGCTCTCCTGTCTTTTTCATCGCATCTTTCCTGTCAGCGTCTTCTAAGGTCGAAATTTTCGACCTTGAATCTTCACTTCGCCCATTGGAAATTGGACTTGGTAATTGGCAACATTATCACACTGGCAACATTTGTCACGCATAACCTGAACGCCGCGAATCGTGAAGATTCGCGAACGTATCAAATCAGAGTTTGATAAATCCTGTATGGCCAGTTCGTTCATGTCCCATAAAATTCTCGTCAGAAAACGTCTAAATTATATCATTTTTGCGTCGATAATCATAGGGGGATGAAATTTTTGCCGTGGCCTTTGTCTGGAAAGGTTGAGATAGGCAAATGAAGAAATAAACAATAACGGCAGAAAGGGATTCGCGCACATCGGTCGCCCTCTGCACACCCCTCCTTCCTAACTGTATGCTGACTTCTTTACAGTACAGACTCCTTTCATTCTGCTAGTTCAGCCGAGTTTTGCTCGGCGTACCTGACCCTCGAAAGCCACTCGAAAGCCACGGCGAATAAAAGGTTTGGGGCTGACTCTCAGTTATATCTTCCTCACTTCATTCCACTCAAACCAAATACATCTGCAAGATTAGCGCATTCCTCCATCAGAATTCTAATGCGATGTTCTGCATTAGGAATGAGCCCCTTGTTCAAAGCGTGAGCAAGCGTTGCAATCACATCTTGAGAAAACATGCGCTCTCTTTGGATACGTGGATATTCGTCGTTTGTTAATGGCGAAACATCATCAGGAACATCATTAACCAATTCGCCGACTCTACGCTTCCCTTCATCAAGGAACAAGATCACGGCACCGGCAAGCAAAGCGGCCTCGCAATATGGTCTCATTGCCTCTTCCTCAAATCCACCTCCATGAAGAAGATTGCCCATCTGCACTGATCGTATTGCCTTTTTCATTGCTGAACGTGCAACAGTAAGCCGCTTCTCCATTGCGCGGTTCCGATCCTTCTGTTTGAAAGCTTGAGTTTCTCCATCTTGCTTCAACGCCGAAAGCCGCTTCTTCGCCTCATCTCCAAGAGTCACGAGTCCAAGTTTCTCCAACCCAGCAAGGAGCGTAAGTGTTTCCTCTGTCAACACTTCGTCGATGCGCCCCTTTTGCGATGTTTCATTTTCAGAATCATTTTCTGCCGAGCCATTTACTCTCCCGTTTTCTGTCGAAGGCGTCCCTTCCGTACCGTCAGCACGCGCAACCGCCGGCTGTTGCGACTCCATAAGCGAAGAGACTCGCGCCAGAAATGCATTCTTGGAATTTTCAGACTCAAAATCAGCTGCGTCGCCACGTGCATCAAGAACCATATCGGCGAGCCCCTGCTTGAACTTCAGCGTACCCAGCATCCGCTGTTCTATCGTTCCTTCAGCCACAAGATTGATTACGAGAACCTCACGACTTTGCTTCTTCCTCCACGCCCGGGCGATACGCTGCTCAAGTTTCGCCGGATTCCAGGGAAGGTCAAGATTCATCACCACGCTGGCATTTTGAAGGTTAAGCCCCACTCCGCCAGCTTCAGACGACAACAGCACCCGGCAATCAGGATCAGTCTTGAAACGTTTCAACTCTTCACGACGCCGATCTTGTCTAATATTCCCGGTATGAACAGCAAAACCGACACCTTCCTTTTCCAGCCGCTCTTCAAGAAGTTCAAGCATTTTAACCCACTCGGAAAAAACAACAACCTTGCGACTTGGATCGGACAAAAAGATATCTTCAAACACAGCCATCGCTTCATCGATTTTGGGCGATACGCGAATTTCTGAATCCAGAATATAACAGGTATCGCACAGCATCCGCATACAGGCGAGATGCCGCTGAAGAAGCTTCATCTCATCCTTTGTAAGCGGTCGCTTCTTCGCGCGGGCGCACAGCCTTGCCACCTTGTCCTCAAACTCGCAATAGCGAAGGCTCTGCTCCTTTGTCATTGAAACGAAGTAATTCTTGTCAGTACGCCTCGGCAATTCGTCTTCAACCATGTCCTTTCGGCGACGCAGCATAATCGTTGCCGCTTTCTCATGCAGATCGTCAAGATTCTTCATGCCCGCCGCTTTCCCCTTCTCGTCAAACCGATAATAGTTCCGGTTGAAACGGAAAAGACTTCCAAAGAGCAAAGGATCAACAAATTCTGCAATCGAATAAAACTCGTCTATACGGTTTTCAAGCGGAGTACCGGTCAGAACAAACGCAAACCTCGATTGCAGTTTCTTGAATACCCGTGCAGTTTTCGTATTCCAGTTCTTGATTCGCTGCGCCTCGTCTAAAATGATCAGATCCGGCTTAAACCGTTCAATAGCATCACTTCCGTCACGAATAATCTGTTCATAGTTTGCCACGAGGAAAAATGCCCCTGTCTCAACATAACGTGCAAGCCGTTCACGACGCCCGCCAGAAAGCAGTTCCGTCTCAACATCCGAAAAGAATGCAATCTGCTCCGCCCATTCCCCTTTAAGCGATGTCGGCACGACGACGAGAACGCGCTTGATTTTTGCAACTTCTCGCAAGAGAAGCGCCGCCGCGATCGCCTGAACCGTCTTTCCAAGCCCCATCTCATCGGCAAGAATGGCACGACCCTTCGTTGCCAAATGAAGTGCCCCTTCAACCTGATATGGATAGAGACCGGTTTTCAAAAACGGCCATTTCCCATCACTTGAAGCCATTTCCGAAGCGAAAGCCCCCACCG
Organism: Kiritimatiellia bacterium; assembly: GCA_018384485.1. Taxonomy (GTDB): domain Bacteria; phylum Verrucomicrobiota; class Kiritimatiellia; order RFP12; family UBA1067; genus UBA1067. The sequence continues at coordinate 13,102 of JAHBAE010000070.1, read as the reverse complement.
TAGATGCAAGGTATTCTCTCTGCCGAAGATCCTGCGTAAATTCCATGACTGCCGGAGAGACCCTAACGACTCCGGGCGACTTTCGGTCGAGACGTTCACATGTCGTCAACAAAGCTTCCGCCGCCAACGGCGAAACGATCCGCAAGCGTCCGTCGGCGGTAAAATGTCGCAACACGCTCTCCGCCGCACCGTCAGACATTGAATCGCCACGCTGAAAACACACATTCTTGAAATCAGGAGCCATAAATATCTCTCCGCAAGGAGACTCAAGAAGCCCTTTCGCCTTGCGCTTTACCCGAAGAAGAACGCGTTCAATGTGCTTGCAAGTTCCAAGCGCACTTTTCCGGAAATCAGGGCATGAACATGTGTTTGAAAATTTTGTCAAAGAGCGCAGTTCAACGCGATAGGGATTCTTCTCACGTCCTTCCATGCTGATCACATCATAATCGCCAAACGGCGCAATCGACTTATCTCCGGCAAACCGAACAGTCATCGCTTCCGTCTCCGCCCTAAAACGGCGAAGATTACGTTCATCTTCATCTGTCGTCACCCAACCGACACCGAACGAAGGTTTCTTTTGTTTTCTCGCTTTCATCTCTACTTTCCCTATCCCTGTAATTCAATACAAATCAAACACTGCTCACTCCGTCACGGGCTTGGCGAGTTCGGCGGCTTGGTAGTGCCACATTGCGGGAAGACACTCGAAAATCGTCTCTATTTCGCTTACGCTGTCATCCGCCGACGGCTTTACTTTGTGCAGAAACCGGTACTTCTCCAACTGAGGCATGATGCCCTTCAAAATCTGCCTCACGCGCTCATCCGTATAATTCTCTTCCTTGCCGCTCATGAGCGCGCGAAAACGCGATGAGGCATATTCTAGCAAATCACCGAACCTGAAACGCAGATTATCGCGGTCGTCCGCCGTCACTCCCTGCTCGCGGCATTCGCGCTCGAAAAATTCAAGCAGCAGTAAAAACGCCATACATTCGTCGCGTTTCGTAAAAGTAAACATGTCGCGGTTAGGAAGCGTAATCTTCTCGTTAAACCATTTAGGCTTATAAAGGCGCGCGCATTTACCGTCCATCACCAGTTTCCAGCCGAAAAACTTGTCGAAGAATGCCTCAAATGCCCTCTTGTAGCGCATCATCACGAGAAAAAGCCGCTCGTCGTCCGTCTTGTAAAAATACGGAGACTCCAACAATATATTAAGAACCGCGCGTACATTAACCGCCGTCTGTTCTCCACCGTCAATCAATTCTTCAATCTTCATGATTTATATCCTCCGATATTCTTAAAGCATTTGTGCAATCTGGTAGGGCGGCGTGTCCCCACGCCGCCGCAGTGGGATGAAGACAGCCCGCCCTACCAAATCACAGGTTTTTACAAGACACACTTTTATCCATTATTGCAAGCACTTAAGTTCAACATCCTCAAATGAAAGGCTTGACTCTTCAATCTTCACCTCAGCATTCGCTTTTGTCGCAAGGCCTTCCACAAGAAGAAGCTTCTTCGCGCGTTCACCGTTTCCAAGGCGAACATACTCTAAGGTCTGCATAATGTTCGCGAAATCTCCGAACTCTGAATACTCGCCCGCCCCCAACCTAACCGCCTCGCTCTTCGACGGATAAACACACCTCAACTCCATCCATTCTCGCATCCGCCGCGCTTTCTCCTCCGCGATAGACGCGACATCCGGCCTCTCGCCGACTTTGCGGGGCGTAATCCAGGAAACGATTTTTTCCGCATTTTTCTGCGACGACTTCTTAGGCATAGGCGGGAGCGACTTCTCTCCGCCTGATCTCGCCTGAGCATCACCCTTCATATTGGCTTGCTCCAAAAGTGAAGCGAGCCAGCCATGAGGGACGCAATCCTCGTCAAACATCGCGATTTCCTCAAGCCTCTTGGCGATGTCTTCAATTCGGTGATTGCGCCGCTCAAGTTCGCGAAGCTTCGCATTGAGTTTACCCCACACCTTTCGCGCCGAATCTCCGACTCGCGACATGAGCGAAACGAGCGTGCCGCCCGCACCGTAAAAGAATGAAGCATCAGCCAATATGCGCTCAGAGTCGGGCACCTTGACTGAAGCGATATGCCGAAAACGCGACGTCTCGGCCTTCATTACCTCTGCGCAGGCGTTCCAGCGTTTACGGTGACATTCGCGGCGCATCTCTTCAATATCGCGCAAAATATCTTCCCTGAGCGTTCCAAACCTTCGTCCGAACCGCTCCAAGAAAACGGCGAGTTCCCCGACAATCGGCTTAGCCTCATCCACTGAGAAATCGGCGACTCCAAATCCAAGAAGCCTCAGGTTCAGCTCTTGGAGCGCTCTCGCCGTCATATCAACATAGCGCGACATCTGATCAGTGCGGAAAAGAATATCACTCGCTGTCTCATAACCGAGATTCTGCACATCAACACGGTTCAGCATTCTCCTTAATTCCGCTATAAGCGAGCGCTGCATATCGAGGAGATTCCCCGTCTCATCTCCTCCGCCCGGCTCAAGATCATACGCCCGCCGCGCGCCCAGCCACTCCACAAACGCCGCCGCGTCATCACAGATTCTGTAACGAAACTTGGTGCGCCTGTTGTCGCGATATCCGCGAAGCCGCTCCTTTTCGATCCGCTCAGCAATAAGTCCCCATTCTTTCAGCTGGCGAATGTCGCTCTTAAACGCCGAAACGGCGAACGCATCCGCATCCTCACCGCAAACTTTAAGCTCTACATCCTCATGGAGAGGCTCCGGTTCATGCTCCTCGCGAAATTGTGCGAGCGCACGAAGACATGACACATACTCGGCGGCGCGCTCGCTCGAGAGCATATTCCCCAATGTAAGCGCGCGAGCCGAAAGCCAATCCTTCGTCTCGTCTACGAGCGGCGAAGAAATAAGCGTTGCCTGAGCTCGATCCTCCATCTTCGCTTCGGCGGTGTCGCTATCCGATTGAACGGCAGAAACGGCGAACAAATCGGCTGAATCGGAGTTATTGCGTTTTCTCTTCACCTTCCCGCCCCCTTATTCTTCTACTTTTCAAAATCTCCGCGAACGACTCCTGCTCAATCCACTTACCGCGTCCAATCAAACACCGAATCTCATCGGCGAACTCATAATCATCATACTTCGGGTTTGATAAAAACACAGACGCTCGCTTTATCTGCTCGGCTGACAATTCGCGCCCATACTCCGAAGAGGCAGCTTTAAGAACATCACAAGCGACAACATCTTTAAGAGGAATGCAATTTCCGACTTCCTTGGCGATACGGAAGCCATCCAGATCGGCATCGCCCTCATGAATGCATTTTGATCCGCTCTTTGAAAGTCTATTAAGGAAAACCTTCACCGCAAGACACGGATACCCGGCCGTATAAACGCATGCGACACCTTTGGCAACCATATTGGCGAAAGGCGCGGCATTTTCGCTCGTCGTTATCGTCTGCGGTTTAACATCCCATTCCACCCTCTCAATGTTAACAACCGTTTCGAGCGGTAATTGCACCGCCATCCGTCTCATATGATAGCGCGAAGGATAATCAAATACAGCACCGTCCTTAATAATCAAAGTCACTGGCAAAGAAAATGTTACGCTACTTGTATAAGGATTGTCAACAATCGATGCTCTTTCGAGCACAAGTCTTTCGTCATCAGCATCCATATCATACAGCATAGCGACAATAATGACGAGCTGACGCCTCAATGCGCCGCTGCGGAGTTTTTTGCTGTCACCGAACCAATCGGAACCAAGCTGCGAGAGCGTTTTGATCAGTCCGCACTCCGGACTTGAAAAACGTTCGACAAGAGATTGAAAAAGCCGCTTCCAGTCTTTTCTATTTTTCGATCTTGCGACAAAACGCGCGACTTCTTCATTGGCTGCGAGCGAATCGATCCAAGGCGTCAACTCAGGCTCTATCAGTTTAAGCCGCGCGAAAACATCTTCGTCATCGCAATCACACTCCTTTTTCACAAGACCAAAATACTCAAGTGCGTCGCGCCACACTGTCTGATCGCGAAAAATCGGCAAAATAGAAATATAGAAACACCCGTCAGAAGTGCGCTGCCCGATCGTCTCGAAGAGACGCTCGAGTTCGCGCTGAGCGTCGTAATCAAGATTCTTAACAGAATACCTCGCAGGTAGCCGCACTCCGCGCGCAACTTTCGATGCAAGCTTCTTAACGGCATCCGCAACTGCCGGAGCCTTTTCGATTGCCGCTTTGATTTCTGATTTACTTAACATACGGAACTATATCAACAAAACGTCCTGACGCCATATTGCGAGAATTTGCCATCCCCAGTCACTATGGGCATACCTCTGATGAGTGCTGTTGCTATTATTATTCTATCGGCTGGATCCTTATGGAAATCCGGAAGATTCGCAGCGCGCAGCATAATATCGTCATTGGGCGGAATTGCCGAGAGCCCATAAAGTTCCGTCAAGTCAGCAAGAAACTCCTCTGCATCAACAGGGATAACGACTTTCCCTTCCTTCTGCAATCGGGCAATCTCCCAGACGGAAATAGATGAGTAGTGAAGCGAGGAAGCTACGGTAATGCGTCGCTTGGCATTAGCGCTCAAATCTCCGCCGCCCATTCCAAGCCAGATAAGCGCACACGTATCAAGCAAGTACCTCATTACGCATTCTCCCAAAGCTCAGAGTCATCGGCGAAGATATCCCCTTTTACAGCAATCTTCTGCCCATAGTCTGAAATCGGCCGGATTTTACGCGTCTGCTCAATAGGGACGATGCGGGCAATAGGGCGCCCGTATCGCATAATCGTAAAAGAGACAAGCCCCGACTCGACCTCGGAGAGCATCCCCGAAAAATTCGCCTTGGCTTCATTAACACTCATCGTCGTTTGCATATCATATCTCCTTAAACGCTGCCATTATACCATTTTAGGCCTCTTGAATCAATCATGACCTCTTGACCAACAACGATATCTAAATCACTCTTTGCTGCACACCCAATCAATATTATTTTCGCAGACGCTTTTTAGCGTCATCCATTCCGCCGAGGTCGGTCAAGTCAGTATATCCAAGTTTCCTCATAGCCTCAACCGCTATCGCCGAGCGCCGACCTGAACGGCAATAAACAAAAAGAGGCGTGTTTTTATTCGGCACAACTGCGCCAATCTTCTCCGCTATCGTATCATGCGGCACTAATACTGCGCCTTTGATGTGACCGGCGTTAAATTCATCCGCCTGCCGCACATCCAACAAAACGGCATTATCAGGTAATTTCATTTTTCCTCCTTTGAGTCCAAGACACCCAGCGGCTCCCCGCAAGAGCCGCTAACATTATAACTCGCTAATATTCTTTTTATACGCGTATGATACCACTTTCGTCGCATTACATCAACCAGTTGCCTTCGCATTTTGCAAAATGTGAAGGTAACTACAGCCTTCCGATTACCGCAGTTTTTTGCTTCGTCAATGCTGAAATGATTGCTCATTATACCCTTTAGATTTTCCGCACAAGATTCTCATTTTCTCAGCGGTTATAACCAACCTTCGTAGGAAAGTTCTTATAGAAATCAGACCTTTTTGTTACAAAAAACTCCGCGCAATTATGCTATAATACGCGCCATCAAAACACCATAAGTCAGCCGGTTGCAATGACTGGTTGCACCAACCGAGTAGAACAGCACGGTGGTAGCTTTTCAAAGCAATGTGCCCTCTTAAGAGAAACATGTTCTATCCATCCCTCGCGTCTTGAAATGCAAGGTGCGCGCATCTCGTCTATGAAGCGTAGTGCATTTATGGCGTTCTTGATACTAACAGACAACAATGAAAGAACAACATCAAAAACCGATTTACAACAAAATTGTCGCAAGAGGCGGGTTATTCAGTTGCGCTCAACCATCCGTATTCGAATGCGATAGCTCCGATTGAATATGTCGGAGACTCTCTGATGATTGAAATCAACAAGCGCACATACATGAACGAAAAAACTCTTCAAAAAAATAACAACTTCAACAGGCTGAAAGATAGAATCGCTTCCGTCTATGCGGCACTTCTTGGCTGAGCCAAAAGGTGCGGCACAGGCGCAGTTCGAGGTAAATATTATGGTAAAATAAACACCGACAACTTTAATTAATTCACATGAAAGAAAATATTCCACATCCGGATTTCCCGGTAATTGACACGCACGTGCATCTTTACCCCGATGCTCTCGCGTCGAAGGTCGTGCCGATGCTCTCGGAGCGCTTTGGAAATCCTCCTGCATTCAACGGAACGATAGCTGAATGTGCCGCGAACGCGGCGAATGCGGGAATTGCCCTCTCCATCAATCTGCCTGTGGCGACGACGCCCGATCATGTCGGACACACCAACAATTTCTGGGCGCAATACGCAGTGAAAACGAAAGTTGGTGAAAGCGCGGTAATGTCGCTCGCCGCACTCCACCCGAAAACGCCAGATGCCGCAAGCGAAGTAGGCAATATCGCCCGCATGGGATTCGCCGGAATAAAATTCCACCCAGAATACCAAAACTTCCGCTTCAACGATTCCATTATGGACGATATCTGGGCTGCGATGGCAGACGCGGGTCTCGTAGCTTATTTTCATGCAGGCGGCGAGCGCGTGTTTTCTGCGCCGTTCCACTCGTCACCTTCTGAAATTCTCACTTTGCATCAGCGTTTCCCTAAGCTCAAAATTGCAGCCGCTCACCTTGGCGGATTCGGCATGTGGGACGAAGTTGAAGAAACTCTAATCGGGGAAGATGTGTTTCTCGATCTTTCGCACACGCTTTCCTGGATGCCGAACGAACAGATTTTTAGAATGATTAAAGCGCACGGAGCGAGCCGCATTTTATTCGGAACGGACGCGCCATGGCAAGATCCGGCAACCGTTCTTTCAGAATTTCTTGAGCTCCCATTGTCGGAGAAGGAGCGCAGGGCGATATGCTATGAAACTGCGAATGAATTATTCTCCACCTATGGCCGCAGCTGAAGGTCGACAGAAGGGTCTTTTTGCCCCCACCCTTTTTACCCCTCGGAGTTGTTGGACAATGGCTTCCGTTCCGCGACATCAGGACGCGGAATCTTGCTCATAGACTTAAAGTTTTTCCATGCCAATACGACAAGTACCAAAAGTACGGCATGGATGAGTGAACGATAGAACGGCAGATCTTCGGCGAGAATCCGCCCTGTTTTCAGCGCAACCGTTTCGCCCACGGTGTCGAGAAGGCCGTAAAAAACATTGTTCACCATATACGCAGCAAGAGCACACTTTCCAAATAGCATCGGTAGCGTCATACATCGGCGAAAACAGCAGACATCGTAAACATAATAAAGAGCGGCATAAAGCATCATAGAACACCCGACCGCAATCGCGGTGAAACTCGCCGTGTAGATGTGTTTGATCGCTGGCACGACGGGAACGAGCGCCCCGCCGAGAACAACTAAGCCCGCACCAGCCAAAAAGAGTACCCCCGTGCGGCGGCGCGCGCTCCAACGCTGATCAAGCAACACCTCCGTCGACGCGGCACCAGCAAGGGTCATAGCACCGAACATGAGCGTGGTCCAGAACCATGTATACCCCCAGGTGCCGTGCTCAAGCACCTTGCTTCCACAAGGCAGCACCGCACGAAGAACACTCATCTCCAATCGGTGGGCAAAATTGCCTTCCATGGAATAATCGCCGCACCATGCGAGCGGCAGCGAATACACGGCAGCAAGCACAAACGGCAGCGCAAAGCGGACTTTCCGCGAACGGATCAGCGTTGCCAGCGCGGCGATGAAATAACCGGCCGCGATCGCCTGCAGGGTATTGCTGTAGGGGTAAAGCGTTTTAAGATCAAGCTGGAGCAGATTGCCCTGGACAATCAAACCGAAAAACCAAAGCATCGCCACGCGGCCGCAAACATGCTTCCAGTAGGCAAGATTCGACTTTCCGTCCGGCCCGAGTCTTTTGGTCAACGAAAGCGGAACCGCCGCACCGCAGATAAAAATGAACAGCGGCATAATCAGATCCCACAAATAAAGCGAACCCCACTCATGGGTAAATTGCCGCATCAATCCAGCCGGCAATTGCCAGGTCTTATGCACCCCCCACATGATGGGTCCAATCAGTGTCAGGAGCACCATATCTGCGCCGCGCAACCAATCTAACGAAATCAACCGCTTTGACATATTTTCCTTTCTAAAAGAATCGACAGAAGGGTCTGCCCCCTTTTGCCCTCAGCTCCGGCGCCTCGGGCAAATGGACGAGCAAGTGAAAGTGAGTGCTCATGAAGCAATACGCCAGAACCTCGATGCCGGAAAACTTCGCCACGCGCCACAACCGCTCGACGAAGCGCGTACGCTCCTCGTCAGTCAAGTAGAACGCGCGGTTCGCGATCCGACTGATCAGGTGATAGCAACGATCAGGCTTAAAATTGCACAAAGCTCTCATGACGCGCATTATAGCATATTCCGCAACTACTCCACCACTCCTACACCACCATTGAGGTTAAACCCTCACCAAGTCAACTTGGGCGGGAAGGCTCAGAATTCGTAGCTTACGCTCAACATGAAACTGCGGCCGGTCGCGGGGTAGTAAACCTCGTTCTTCGCCGCCGAGCGCACAGCGCAATCGGCATAGCGCCGGTCGAAAAGATTGTTGATGGTCGCGCCGAACTTGAATCCCTTGAGCGGCGCAAAGGACGGCTCGTACTGCAGACCGACATGGAATACTCCGTGTCCAGCAAGCCGGCTTCCCTCGTTGGCGAAATCGGAATAGGCGCGACGCGAAGAGAGGAAACGGTAGCCGCCGAAAACAAAACACTCATCCCACAGCCACACCTTGGTATTGGCCGCAAGCGTAGATTCCGCCGCCATCGGCACATCCTTGCCGTCGTAGACGCCGCCGTCGAATTCCGCATCGACGAATGTGTAGGCGACATTCGCCGCGGCAAATTTGTCCCGCCGCCAACCAGCACCGAGAGTAAAGCCCTTGCGGACGATATCCGACGGGGAATTGATATTGTTGCCCCAAATGAATTTGTCGTAGAGGATTTCATGCTCGGTTTTAGTATAAAAGACATCACCCCAAACCTGAAACTCGTCGAGGAATGTCCAGTCGATTCCGGCGTCGAGCGTCCAGCCCGTTTCCGGCGAAAGAATTTTCTGGGCGCGGAAGTCTTTGAACGGATTCTCGTCGAGGAAGGGATTGCGGAAGAAGCGCGAGGATTTGACAAACGTCTTCAAGCCGCTCGTAGGCGTGAACAGCAACGCCGCGTTGGCCGCGTATGTATCGTCGACGCGCCGGGAGTGGACCAGCTGGGTGTTCTCGCTGAAGGTGCGCTGGTAGCGTCCGCCTGCCTCAAGCGCTACGCATTCCATAAAGCGCAAGGTGTCCTGCGCGAAATAACCCATCGACTGGCGATCGAACGCATATTTAGTGGACGTGATGCCATTGGCTCCCCAAAAATCAGGTACGGCGCGGTAGGCATCGCGATTGTCGCCGTGCAGGCGGTCGTAGCGGTACGACGCCCCGGCGATAAACTCGTTCTGCCAGTCGGCAAACTCAATAGTGTTAATCCACTGCGGCGTGAGCTCGTAGGAGTAAAGGTCGTAGTTCTGACGGTAATCGTCGGCATAAAGGACGGCAGTCGGCGCGAAGAAATTGCCTGGATCGTAATCGGTGTAGCTGCCGGTGTAGTAGCTGCGCGTATGCATCTTGCTGTGCGAGAAGAGCATGTCGAGCCGGACCTTGTTCGACTCGTCGACAACGCCTTCAAGAGAAGTCTTTAGCGAATAGGTGGTGCGGCGATACCAGTCGCATGGCGAATGGGTGCGGCCAGGATGGCTTTTCCACTCGTCCGCGCTCAGATATCCCGGCAGTTCGCTGTCCGAATCGTTGTAGGACGCGCTGATGCGCAGATACGCGCCGTTCTCCCAGCCCTTGCGCATTCCGCCATTCAAGTTCCACAGCTGCCAGCCGTTGTTGGCGCGATAGCCGTTAGAGTGCTCCCAGCCGCTGTTCACCCAGTATTTGGTATCTGCCTCGCGATCGCCGCCATGCAATGACGCGCGCGCACCGAATGTCTCAAAGCTACCGCCGTAGACTTCGACGCGGCCGCCCTCGTCATATCCATCAGGCTCGGTTACGATATTGATTACGCCGGCCGATGCCGAATCGCCGTACAACACGCTCCCCGACCCTTCGAGAATCTCGACTTTGCTGATGCTGCCAAGTTCAATGCGTGAAAGCAGCGGCGCGGACATATCGGCGAAATTCAGCCTTTCGCCGTCCACCATCACCAGAACTCTGCCAAAGCCGTTTTCGCCCCAGCCGCGTAGCGAAACCTGGGCAAGCGCCGGATTGCCAGCGCCGGTCCGGATTAGATTGAGCGATGAGGTTTCCTTTTCGAGCAGGTCGACAAGATTCCTCGCCCCGCTTTCGGCAATCGCCTTGGCGTCGAGGACCCTCACCGGCATCGGCAATTCTTCTGCCGTGCGCCCTACGCGGGATGCCTCGACCACAATCCTCCCGAGTTCTACCGATTTCGTTTCGTTGGTGGCGCCGGCAAGCGATCCGGCGCCAAATGCCGCGGACAAAACCGCAACCATGGCTACTGTTTTCATTTTCCTTACTTTCCCCCTCATGCGAAGGTACTTGCGGTTTAAGGGGAAGACTCGTATTCCGACTTTACGGTTGCGCGACAGCGCCTGATTTGCACAGGACTTCCCGGCCTTCGTCCCCGATGTTTTGGCGCGTATTATACCAAATCCCAAGTGCGCGCGTTCGACATCTTCGGCTTTGCCCTCGCGGGCGCGCGCGTCAGGTGCGCGCTTTGAAGTGCAGACTGTCGCCGCGCGCGCCGTAGTTGACGCGCTCGCCGATCGCCGCGAGGCGGCGTTCGAGGCAGCCCCGGCACTGCTGCGCGTTCTCGTCGAGGCAGGGCTTGCCCGCGTAAAGTTGGTAGCGGCGGCGGTAGGCGGCATCCGTCACGTTCGGCATCATGACGTTCGCGCCGGCGAGGATTCCCTGCTCGCGGCCGTCGGGGGCGAGGGCCTGGAGGGCGGTCGTGGCGGCGATGTTGACATCGTGCAGATAGAGGCGCGTCGCGGCGATCATGTTGAGGCCCAGCTGTAGACGCCCTGCGTTATTCAAAGTCTGCGGCTCCGACGCGAGCGGCGTGTCGGGATGCGGAATGTACGGTCCCATGCCGATCATGTCGACATCCCGGTCGCCGAAGAAGACGATGTCGCGGGCCAGATCCTCCATCGACTGCCCCGGCAGCGCGCTCATCACGCCCGTGCCGACCTGGTAACCGCAGCGCCGCAGCGCCGCAAGACACTCCACGCGGCGAGTCCAGCTATGGTCCGCGGGATGCAGACGGGCATACAGTTCCGGCGACGAGGTCTCGATGCGCAGCAGATAGCGGGAGGCCCCAGCCGCCTTCCAGCGCCGGTAGACCTCCTCGGACTGCTCGCCAAGCGAGAGCGTAACCCCCAGATCCAGATGCGCCATGCCACGCAGGCACTCCTCGATGAAGACCGTGTTCGCCTCGCTCTCGATCTCCCCGCCCTGCAGAACGATGGATGCGTACCCCGCCTTCGCGTCGACTTCCGCCATGCGCAGAATGTCGTCGATGGAGAGGCGATAGCGCTCGAGGTTCGCATTCGAGCGGCGGATCCCGCAGTAGAGGCAGTCCTTGGCGCAGACGTTGCCGATCTCGACGATGCCGCGCATGGAGACGAGCTTTCCGGCGATGCGGCACTTTAGGTCATACGCCGCAGCGCGGACGATGCGCCGCTCCTCAGGGTCCTCCAGGGAGACGAGGCGCGTCAGATCCGCCACGGAAAGGTTCCGCGGACGCTCCAGCGCGCGGGCGAGAATGCCATCCAGCGACGCGGTCATCGTCCGGTCAGATGCGGTTGTCCCAGTTCTTGTAGACGACTTCATGTCCATTTGCCTTGATTGCGGCGTAGACCTCGGCGGCATATTCAACTATCGCTCGGGCACCGTCGATCTGCCGCTCGGACAAAAACGCGGCCAGCGTCGAGGCGGCGGTTTCAACCTCGGAATTCTGGAAAATGACTTTCATTGCGCCTGATGCTCCGCCATCGCCGCAGCAAGTTTCTTGATGCGGCGAGAAGTTCTCACCGCGCAGAACTGCTTGCCGCACATCGAGCAATGGTCGTCGCCGTGCGCCTCGTCGGTAAAGGCGCGCGTCTTCAGCCAGCGAGCCCGCGCCCGTTCCGGATCGAGACATAACGCGAACTGCCGATCCCAATCGAACGCGGCGCGTGCGCGCGACATCTCGTCGTCGCGCGCGCGCGCTCCTTTGAGATTGCGGGCGACATCGCCGGCATGCGCGGCAATCTTGTAGGCGATGCACCCTTGGCGCACCTCCTCGCCGTCGGGCAACCCCAAATGCTCGGCCGGAGTTACATAACAAAGCAGCGATGCCCCGTAGGTCGCCGCCGCCGTGGCGCCGATCGCCGAAACTATATGGTCGTAGCCGGGAGCGATATCGGTGGTAACCGGACCGAGCACATAGAATGGAGCTTTGTGGCAGACTCGCTGCTGCCGCTCCATATTCATCTGGATATCGTTGAAGGGCACGTGGCCGGGGCCTTCGACCATAACCTGCACGCCGCGCTCGCGGCAGCGGTCCACCAGTTCACCCAACACCTCCAGCTCGCCAAATTGCGCCGCATCCGAAGCATCGGCCAAACATCCGGGGCGCAAGCCGTCACCGAGCGAGACGGTAACATCGTGCTCGGCTAAAATGTCCAACACCTCGTCCCAATGCACGTAGAGCGGATTCTCCGTATTGTTCTCGAGCATCCACTCGGCCATAATCGCCCCGCCGCGCGACACGATGCCCATGATGCGCTTCATCGCCAAGGGAATATGACGGAGCAGAAGCCCCGCGTGCAGCGTCATGAAATCGACACCTTGCTCGGCCTGCGCGCGGATTACGTCGAGCAGAAACGACGGATCCATCTGCGGAATGTCCCCTTCGAGGCGCGATATGGTCTCGTATACCGGCACGGTCCCCAGCGGCGCGCTGCTGTTGTCGAGCATGCCCTGGCGGATTGCCTTCAAGTCGTCGGATCCGACCGACAGGTCCATCACGAAATCGGCCTTGCAATCCAGCGCAATCTTAAGCTTCTCCAG
>JAHBAE010000053.1 GCA_018384485.1 Kiritimatiellia bacterium | reverse complement strand
GTCCGCAAAGTAATAATGGAAAGAAACGGCTTCTAAAAAACTTCGCGTACTTCGCGAACTTTGCGTGAGGTAAAAATCTCGGCCTCTCGCGGCCCCTTGCTGCCCTTCGGGTTCGCTTCGCTCAGGCAATGCCGTCTCCTTTCTACATCGAGCGCATGTCGTTCCAGCGTTCGGCGGGAAAAGGGCTTTATATGGAGCTGCCCAAAGGCTCTGAGACCGATATCGCGACTTACGCATATATCGTCGATTGCGATTTCTCGAACAATACGCTGTTTGGCACGGACAAGCCCAACACGGGCCTTGGTCTTTATCTCTATCCGGGTTATGCTTCCTGCGTCATTTCCAACTGCACGTTCCAGGGAAATGTCAGTGCCGCGACAGGTACCAAATACGGATACGGGGCGTATGTTGACGGTGGTAGCTATGCGAACAAGGGCCGCGTCTTTTTCGAGAGCTGCAGCTTCATCACCAACGGCTGCCCGGACGCGGAGGAAACTATGCAGACATCATTTCAATCTTGCTGCCTATGACGCAAAATATATCACTCTTGGAGATTGCAACGTTTACGGCAATCCAGATTTTGTTACAAGAGTTGACGAGTTCTGTTCTCTTGGGACAAATATCAAAAGCCCGAAGCTTCTTTCCCCAACTGGGACTTCGCCCAGTTTCGACGAAATGTTTTCGCCCGCACTTCTCTCGCTCAACGTCCATCTGCGAGGCAGGAGCGGCTATACGGACGAAGTCACCGGGGAACATCGGTCGTATTTCGGCAAAAGCGCCGCGATCGATGCGGGCAATCCGCAGAGCGATTATTCAAATGAGCCTTCGCCCAACGGCAAGCGCGTCAATCTCGGCGTCTACGGCAATACGCCTTATGCCACGAGATCTTCATATGCAGGATTCATCATCATAGTGAGATAACCAGATCTTGAATGTTCGAATGTTAGAATGTTGGAATGGGGGTTTAGAAGGTTTAGGAGGTTTAGGGGGTTTAGGAGGTTTAGAAAGTTTAGAGTTTGGGGTTTAGAGTTGGGAGTTTGGGGTTTAGAGTTTTATCCTCTCTACCGCTAGCCACTAACCACTAACTACTAAATACTAACGACTAATATTAGAGGTGCGCGGGTTAACTCACCCGCGTTTTTTCATATACAGAAGGGCCCGACCCTTCTTTGTCTGGGGAGACTGTGATCCTGCGGGAGACATATTAAATATGTCGCCGCGGTAGAATTATGGTATAATAGTGCCGTTATGGCGATGCCGCAGTCGGCAGATGCTCATGGGCGATGTGGAGGACTTATGGGCGAAGTAAAGTTGGCGTACATGTAAGAAAAGAAGGATGTCAGGATTATGAAATCAACATTGATAAAGAAAATCGGAACGATGGACAGTGGCAAGTTCCTTTGCGCAATTGACAAGAGTGAATGGGAACGTTTGCAGCGCAGAGAAGGTCTTCGAAAAAATGCGGCGCGGCGCGATGCGACGATTAAGACCATTCTCGACGGTATTGAATACGTTTATGGTCTTCCTACAGGGTGTTTGAGGTTTGTCAAGCCCGACGGCAAAAGTTACTACATCCGCAGCACGAAAATCCAACGAATCAAAAAGGATTACAATGACCAGCAGAAAGCGTAAAGTCGAGAGTTGGGAGAAAGCGCAAAGACGAAAACGGAACAATCTGCCAGATTGTACGGCTTGGGCGATTGAGCAGGCCGAAGATTGCATCGACCGTGCGTATTCGTTGATTGCCGAATTCGAGGACAAGGAACTGTACGATGAGCCGATCAGCGAAGAAGAACTTATATCGGAGTTGAACTATATCCGCGATCAACTTGATGATTGCACGGATGACGGGTGGGACGGCTATCGTGATGCAATGGATGCCTTGTCGAATCGTCTTTGGAAAATTGGCGTTGCGTGGCCGCAATACTTGCCCGTGTGGTCTTGGGCTGATGTTGTGTGTCCCAAGGATCTGCAGGATGAAATTAGTGAAACATGCCTTTATCGGGATGATCTACTTGCCATTCGCAGCTTTGGCGATGCGCTGAAGTGTCGCTTCAAGGAGGCCGTACACATCTTGGTTGAGCATGCGCGAGAGACAATGCCTGAATTCCCGAAGGAAGAGAAGAAGCCATGCTTGAAAAAGCGCAAGAGCAGTAAGCGGTGACCGGCATTTCGCAAGGTTTAGTGAATAAGTGTGAGGTTGTGAATCTCAAAAGGGGGTTATTATGAGCGACTACTCTTTCCATCGATTCCATCGTACCTGATCTGCGCCTCACGCCGGACGTCCGCTGGACGGATCGCGTGTGTTCAGGCGACGCCAACTGGAGCGGCAACATCTTCGACTTCTTCTTCCGCATCAACCAGTCGATCACGGCGGGGGTGAAGGTTCCGTTCAAGATTGCGTCGGACAACGTGACGCGGGATGACGATACGCCTGTACACAAGGCCCTGCGCGAGGTGCTGGCGAACGCGCTCATCCACGCCGACTACCACGGGCGGCGCGGTCTCGTGATCGACAAGTACCCCAAGCGCCTTGAGGTGTCGAATCCGGGAACGCTGCGCATGAGCAAGTCCGTCGCCATCGCCGGTGGCACGAGCGACGCGCGAAACGGAAAGATATTCAACATCTTCTCGCTTGTCCGCATCGGTGAGCGTTCCGGAATGGGGCTTTCAAGCCTCTACGGCACTTGGGAAAAGGAACATTTCGCCGCGCCGTCCATCGTCGAGAGCTACGAACCCGACCATACCAAGGTGATAGTCGAGTTTGAGTCCGACGATTCGGAACTGGGGGAGAAACCCTCAGAAGTGGGGGTGAAAAAAGCTGTAAGTGAAGGTGAAAACGCCGAAGTGAAGGAAAAAACTGGCGTAAGTGACGATGGAAAGACAGAAATTGTCCATGAAAAACAGATAAGTGGCCATGTAAAGTCGGTAAGTGACGATGTAAATCATGATTTTGAAGTGTTGATGGGGGCCTATCGAAGTGACTTTCGTGAAAATGCAAGGAAAGTTCTGTATGTATTTGCCGAGGTCCCAGAAGCCGATATTTCCAGTGTTGCAAAAAGGTTGGGGTTTTCAGCGAAAAGCGTCTGGCGCGCCATACGTGCGATGAAAGAAGTCGGGCTTCTTGTCCGCGAAGGCGGGGACAAGGGCGGCAGGTGGATTGTCAAGAAAGCGGGGATTTGACGACATGGAAAATGACACTTCTTTACAGTGGTTTGCCAAGGCGACCGGTAGTGATATCGTCGAGGGCGTGCGCGGTAAGATACTGACAGATCTGGCCGAAAAAGTAGATCAAGAATCAGAGAAGCAGTTTACTTAGGTTGGTGGATATGCAGAAACTGATCATAGGGGATTAAAAGGGTCAGAGCTTATTGACATAGTATCGCTGATATAGTAATCGGTTTTGTGATACACTGCTCGACATGTGGAAGACGAGGTTTATCCTAAAAACGGCAGTAGGGGCGAATTTTTCTCACGCAGAGGCGAGATGCGCCCGCGACGAAGTCGTCGGGTTGCCTGAGCGAAGCGAACCTGAAGGGCCGCAAGGGGCTGAGAGAGGCCGAGATTTTTACCTCACGCAAAGTTCGCGAAGTACGCGAAGTTTTTTAGAAGCCGTTTCTTTCCATTATTACTTTGCGGACTTGGCGTACTT
>JAHBAE010000023.1 GCA_018384485.1 Kiritimatiellia bacterium | reverse complement strand
TCGTCGAGCTGGTAGAGCAACTGCCCTTCTTTAACCAAATCGCCCTCTTTGAAAAAAATTTGCTTAATGTAGCCGTCGACCTGCGGCTGGAGTTCGACTTCTTGCATGGCTTCGACATGAGCTACATATGTGCGCGGCAGATTGTAGGGCTTTTCCGTAACCGTTTCAATGGCGACCGTCTGCGGCCCCATCGCCGCCTTTTGAGGCGCAAGCGCATTCTCGCCAGCCGCCTTTGCCCGCCGCGCGTACATGTCGTGGGCGATCCAACCGCCGACAACACCCACAATCGCGACGATTGCCGTTCCCAAAATCGCGCCGACGGCGCTGCCGCTTTTCTTCTGGTTATTCATAGGTCGTTACCTTTCTTTTGCAATATCCTCAAGTTTCATTGCCGCGGTGCCGGCAAGACGCATATTGTCCCACATCGCCGCGTAGGCGTGGAACATCGTTTCGCGCAAATCGCAGTCGAGAAAACCATCAAGCGCAAGCTGGACGAGTCCATCCCAGACCGCCATAGCCACTACCGATGCTTCTTCGGATCGGAAATCCGCCCGCACCCTCCCGGCGCGCTTGTCGTTTTCAATCGCCGTTTCGAATGCCTGCTTGGGACCGAACCGGCGGTTGTTGAGAAAACCTTCGCGAATACTCGCCATCGACTTTCCGGACCACTTGAGCCCCGATTTGACCAGCCGGAAAAATTGACGTCCGCGCCGTTCAGCCATCAACCCTACCGCGTTTTCAATCATCATCCCCGCGACCGACGGATACGTCAGTTCGCCAATCGGCATCAGTTCGTCAATCTGCTCGCGGAAATGGCGCAACGCCGAATCGAGCAATTCCTCCAAAAGTGCCTGCTTTGATTCAAAATGCCAATAAACAGCTCCCTTCGTCAGCTGCAATCGCCGCGCTATATCGTTGAGCGACACATTGTCGTAACCCTTGCTCGCAAAAAGTTCTAATGCGCTCAAAAGTATCCACTGCCGCGTCAGGGACGCTTGTTCCTTGGTTTTTCTTGCCATGCTGCGTATTATAACATACCTACCGGTAGGTTTGCAACCACCCTCTTGCCGCTGCGTTATAGGGCAAACAAGGGAAAATTCTAAGATTGAGAACTAATGCAAAAAAAGAACAGACACACCTGAAAGTCAAAGCCTTCGGGTGTGTCTGTTATCGACCGATTCAAAAGATGAATCTTACGAACGCGCCTTGGCAATCCCTTCAAGAATATTAATTCCGGGAACTGGGATGCGGCCAAGCGGATCAGGACCGATGTTGAGCATGTAATTCGACCCGATAGAAGCGCATTTGGCCTTGATATCGAGAATTGTCTTCACGCTCTTGTAATTAGTGTCGGTAGGACGATAACCCCAAGAGTCATTCATCGTTCCAACAGTCTCATAGAGAGCCCCTTCCGTCGTCTTATCCGCGATCATATTATCGCCTGGAGTGGAATAGTCGCCGAGATCGTAACCGAGGCGGCCGTTAATAAGGCAGCCAGGCTGGAACTTTCGGACCATCTGCTTGAGCTCTTTGCACTGCTCAGGAAGAATCGTTGACGGCACATCAAACCAAATAAGGCAAAGGTCTCCATACTGAGTAAGAATCTCCTCTACCTGAGGCTTGCACTTATTCTCGAAGTAGCGGGAGAAATCGTAATCACGATCAGCCGGCCAATCCCATGTATTGCGCCAATCTTCATTACCCCAGCTCTTAAGACCGGCTTCATTCTTTTTACCGCCGCCGTCCTTTTCGCTCCAGTCAAGATCCTGCGAATAATAAAGACCAAGCTTGATGCCGGTTTTATCGCAAGCTTCCGCGACCTCTTCAACGATGTCGCGCTTGAAAGGCGTTGCATCAACAACATTGTATTTGGACGCCTTGGAACGATAGAGCGCAAAGCCGTCATGATGTTTCGACGTAAGAACAAAATACTTCATTCCTGCATCGCGCGCGCGCTTCATCCAGTCAAGAGGATCGAAAAGAATCGGATTAAACGCTTTGGCAAGCGCGGCATAATCCTTCATCGGAATTCTGTTACCCCACTGGATCCACTCGCCGTAAGCGCGCACACCAGGCTTGCCGTTCCATTCACCGCCAAGGAGCGTATAAAGGCCCCAGTGCGCCATCATGCCGAACTGAGCCTCTTTAAACCACTTGCGCGTAGCGTCAAGCGCGGCAGAGGAAGCCGCAGCGTCAAGAACCGGACGAGTGGATGCACATCCAGCAGCAAGAGCAGCGGCAGCGCCGCCGATAAAACCTCTTCTACTTAAGTCTTTCATTTATTCCCTTTATTCTTGATGATGAAGTTAATATATTTATGATATTACATTAAAAATTACTTGGCGTTGCGCGCACGACGAGTCATGAAGGTAACCGTCTGGATCGTGTGCGGCTTGATCGTAATAGGAAGAACATCACATTTAGGCTTCAAACCCTTGTACATCTCCATATCAGGGAACCAGTAACCGCGGGACGTATCTTCCCACGCGACGGCCGTCCAAGGACGCTGCTCATCAGGCACTTCACAGCAATCAAGGAACTCCTCAGGGCATGTGATAGTGCGGTAAGTGGGAGCGGCGAACTCTAAACCAGCGATTGAAAGGTTGACCTTGTGAGCCTTCGAGGTTGAGTTTACCATAAGGAGACAGAACTTGTTACGGTGCTTATTGGAGGCGAGAACCCATTCAACATCACCGGTGACGGAAGGAATTTCAGCCTTGCCTTCCTTGATAGCGCGACGGCGCGTGTAGACTTGATCGGTCAACTTGGAAGAAGCGAGCCAATCCTCTTCCGTGCCTTTGGGATTGGAAACGCCGTGAGCGAGGAAGATCGGGCACTCGCGTATGCCCTGACCGAGAATGCGGTAGGCAACGCCGATGGCTCCAACCTGAATGCGAGGCTGGTTGTAGGGAGCTGTATAATCAGGCAGATTTGCCTGGCTGCCGTCATACCACTGATTATACCAAGACTTTCCGTCAGACTGGAACAACGCGCCTGAAAGGCATGTAAGCTGATGATGGTTGAAGCAAGCTGTTTCCGGCTGGCAAAGCGCCATAAGCGTGTAGTGGCCCATGATAAGAGCTTCACGGAACTGACGCTGGCAATGATTGTCTTCGTCGGAGCGCGGACGGACTTCCGTGAGCCAATATTTTTTGCCTTTAAGCTCAGGCACCATCTCGACGAAATTGCGGAAACGCTTGAAGCCGTGATAGGAGCAGCTGTAAGGCGTCTCAGCTCCGTATGCGTGATAGATGATGTAATCAATCTTGTTCAAATGGCTGGCCATCGCCTTGACGAACTGAATTGAGAAACGGTTGAAGTTCGCCACAGTAAAGTAAGCGCCGGCATGACTCCAGTCACGCTTGAGATCTTCATTGGACATAAGGCGAGTCTTCATGTGCTTAAGGTCGGGGTTAAGCTCAAAAAGCTCGGCTATGTTGATTCCAAGAGGAAGTTTAGGCCAGATTTTTTCGGCGCGATCAATGAATTTACACCAACGGGGCGCGAATTCAGGATAACGAGGATTACCATAAGTTTCATTGCCGAGCTCGAAACCGGCGACAACACTCTTGTAGTCATTGTCGACGATCCACTTGACGATTTCAACGCATTTATCTACCCACACATCGGAGGGAGCTTCAAGACAGACGAAAACCTTAATTCCGTTCGCTTTATAAAAATCAAACGCTTCCTTGGGGTAAGTTTTAAGCTTAGGATCGGTAGAATTGCGCATGTCAAACCAACTGTTCATGCACTGAAGACGCAGAAGGTTTGCGCCGGCCTGTTTAAGAACGGCGGCAGTATTCTCCTTGTTCTTAATAAACCACCATTCATCGCCGCCGACGCCCCAAACATGTTCAAGCGCGGCGTTATAACCGATGCCTTCATTTTGGGTGCGGGAAGAGAAATCCTTAATGCCCTGCTTTGGCAATTCAGTTATATTAATGTTAAAATCGGCAAAAGCCGTTCCTGACAAAACAGCGAAAGCAAGCGCTGTAGTTTTTGTGATTTTCATTTTTATTCCTTTCTTATTACTTAAATAGCTTTTTAGTTTTTTTATTGTTTTGTAATATATCAAAACACTTCAAAGCGTGTCAATACTGCTGGGTGCACCGAGAAATTTATGCAAGCGCCATTGATTTTCCGCTTGCTTTTTACATACGCATATACTATAATATATGCCATGAAAAACAAAAACTCTAAAA
>JAHBAE010000022.1 GCA_018384485.1 Kiritimatiellia bacterium | reverse complement strand
CTCCTCAAAGTTCTTCGGATATGGATGTTCGGTAGTCGCTTTCATGCCTGAAATGGTATCACAATCTGCAAGGCCCGTCAATCAGCCACCCAGTTTCTTTTAACTCTCAATTTTCGCCCATGTCGGCATAGGCGTTGAGATTTTGACGCGCTCGTTAGTCCCCGGATGGACGAATTCCGCCGCGAGAGAATGAAGGCGGTGCCCTGAGAGGCCTTCTACGGCGAAGGCTCCGTAGAGAGTATCGTTTACAATATGCATTCTCCTTGAAGAGAGTTGCGCGCGAATCTGGTGAGTAACTCCTGTTTTGATGGTGACTTCAAGAAGCGTCAGATCTTCATTCTCGACGCGCCATCTATTGATAGGCTTGTAGGCTGTCACCGCGTGGAGGGGCTTTGCCTTTGCGATGAGCGAGGGGTGAATGCGGCTTGTTTTCAAGTCGACCATGCGGCAGAAGGGAACTGTCGGATCGTGAATAAGATCGCCTTCTATGACACCTTCGTCTTCAACGTTTCCTTCAACGAGCGCAAGGTAAGTTTTGACTACGCTCTGCTCCGTAAATTGCCTGCGCAGAAAATCAAACGCCTCCTGGGTGCGCGAGACGATTACGAGGCCGGAAGTGTCGGCATCTATTCTGTGAAGAGCTCCTGCCATCAGCTGGTTCTTTGCGTTGCCGTTTCCATCGCGCTCTACGAGCTTTCTGCATTCTGGATAGGATGAGACGACTGCATTCATCAGCGTGCCCGTCTCCCTGCAGGAGAGCGGCTGCACAGGCATATTGCATGGCTTGTCAAAGGCAAGGAGGAAATCGTCTGCGTAAACAGGCTTTATGTCTTTGCCTTCTTCGGGGAGGACGAGATTGTCGGATTTCTCCAAAAGCTCTTTTATGAATATAGTTTCGCTGCCAGAGAGCTTAAGCCCTTTGGAAACTGCGCGGCCGTTTACAAGAATCGCTCCGCTTGAAACGGCCTCTTTTACGAATGCTCTTGATGCGGAGGGAAATGCTTCCAGGATTGCCGCGTCAAGGCGCATTCCTCTTTTCGAGGCGTGAATCTGTACGTTTTTTATCAAGTCAAAAAAAAAGACCGCTCGATTAATCGTAGCGGTCCATCATGGCGGGAGAGATGGGAGCTATCCCTTCCCAACCGCGGTTGGAGGCCCATGGCAGGGCGGTATCCTCTGCGTTATCGGCGATGCACCCGCCGAGAAGAACCATAGCGATGACAGCAAGAAGCGCCATCGCTATGTTGTTCCTTAGTCTCTTGTTAGTCGGCAACAATGATATCACCCTTTTCAAGTTTGGCCTGTTCCCATTCGCCGAGAATGTCGCAGATGATGAAGTTCTTGCCCTTGACTTCCTGACGCAGACGAATGCGGCCTACGAGCTCGCCAGCCTGGCCGGCGTATCCGTTGCGGCGGACGCTCAACTCAAGCATGGGAAGGGGACGCGAGAAATCTTCGCCCTTGAGCTCCTTGATGGCTTCATCGGAGAACTCGACGATGACATACATGAAGTTGTTGTCTGCGTGGACGATCTTACCCTTGTCGCCGTTGGTTATGGAAGTGACCGCGGAACGGCCGCCCTTTGAAGCGCGCGCATTGGCTTCGGCGATAAGCTCCTTGACGAGCATCTTGAGCTGCTCCGTCTTCTTCTGCTCCTTCGCGAGCTCTTCCTTGGCAGCTTCCGTTTCATTCTTCGCGGTCTGAACTTCGTCTCTTAAGGAAGTGATTTCGCGGTTAAGCTCATCAATCTGACCTTTGAGCTTTTTAATTTCATCCTCACACAAAGCCTTTTCTTCTTCAAGCTTGGCGATCCTCGTATTCTTGTCGTCAATCGTAACTTTGTCCTTACGGGCTTCAGGCTTGATCTTGTTGAGCTCCTGAACGACCTCTTCGAGTTTTTTGCGCATTTCAGCGAGCTGCGCACGCGTGTTGTTGAGGCGCGTCTGCTGTTCCTTCGCGCTGTTGAAGAGCTGCTCAAGAAGCTTCTGCTCATCACTGCCGCGCGTCTGCGGCTGGTTGCCGTCCATCATCGGCTTGCCGGTCATAGGATCAATTACATAGATGGAGCGGAGAAGGTCGCGGCTGTTTTCCCAGTTGTAAGTTTCAAGGTTGCTCTGCTCGAGAGAGGCGGGGTATTCGTCAAGAATGTTTTCCATCTCAGGAGCGATGTCCTTGTTCTCGACTGCCGAGGCGTCCTTCTGAATTTCAAATGATGCGTTTTTATCGGGCTCGACTTTTTCAATCGTTTTAGCTATCTTCACCAGATAATCTTCTTGCATGCGATTGCGATCAGTCAGTTCGGCGCGCTTGCCGTTGAGCTGAATTTCAAAAAAGAGCGCCGCTCCTGCGAGAAGCAAGAACAGATATGCGAATATGTAAATTGC
This sequence comes from Kiritimatiellia bacterium, assembly GCA_018384485.1. Classification (GTDB taxonomy): domain Bacteria; phylum Verrucomicrobiota; class Kiritimatiellia; order RFP12; family UBA1067; genus UBA1067. The sequence goes on along the minus strand of JAHBAE010000022.1, from coordinate 20,259 downwards.
TTTATTCATGGTTTCTTTTTACTATTGTTTAGACAGTTAGAGATTCAATGTTAGGAATAATACACAATTTTCCGAAAAATGGCAAGGGGAATTTGGTAAAATACGCAACAATGAATTTTGAGGTGACAAAAGAGGATGCTGAATCTTCAGCGAGGCTGGGGCGTCTTACGACGGCGCACGGAGTCGTTGAAACGCCTGTATTTATGGATGTCGGCACTCTTGGGACGGTCAAAGCCCTCGAGCCGCGCGATTTGAAGGAACTCAAAACTCAGGTGGTTCTTGGCAACACTTATCATCTTCTTTTAAGGCCTGGCCCCGATATCATCGCCGCGGCAGGGGGGCTGCATTCCTTTATGCGCTGGGATGGGCCCATCCTCACCGACTCCGGCGGCTTTCAGGTTTTCTCCCTTGCCAAGCGCCGTACGTTTACAGAGGAGGGGTGTCGTTTCAATTCTCATATAGACGGCCACGAGTTCTTTCTCGGGCCGAAGGAGTCGATGCGGATGCAGCGGATTCTCGGCTCCGATATCGCGATGGTTTTTGACGAATGCCTCCCATATCCCTGCGATCGTGCGCGCGCGGAGGCGTCGGTGGAAAGGTCCATCCGCTGGGCGCGGCGCAGCAAGGAAGAGCCGCACGCTCCCGGGCAGCAAGTTTTCGGAATTGTTCAGGGCGGCGTTTACGACGATATTCGCAGGCATTGCGCTGAAAGCCTGGTTGAAATAGGCTTTGACGGTTATGCCGTTGGCGGAGTTTCCGTTGGCGAGCCTGAGTGCTACATGTATCAAGCTGTAGATGCGAGCGTTCCTTTTCTTCCTAAGGATCGGCCGCGCTACGTTATGGGGCTTGGGGTAATGCGTCAGATGGTTGAGTGCGTCGCAAGGGGCATAGATATGTTCGATTGCGTCATCCCCACGAGAATCGCCCGCCACGGAACTGCCATTACGAGGAAGGGCAATATAGCGATAAAGGCGGCGAAGTGGGCGTTTGACCAAGGGCCCGTGGAGGAAGGGTGCCCTTGCTACTGCTGCCAGAATTTCTCGCGCTCATACGTGAGGCATCTTCTTGCCTGCGGCGAAATTCTTGGACTTAGGCTTCTTACGATCCACAACGTGTGGGCCTTAAACTCCTTCATGGCCGATATGCGCGCGGCAATCGCCGAGGGGCGCTTCTCCCAGTTCCGCGCCGAGTTTCGGCAGTCAGAATCATAAGTGATCTTACATGCAATAAAACTCAAGACAATAGAGAATAAGAAGAAAGGAAAAACAAGATGAATTCACTGTTGATGTTTTGCAATGCGGCGCCCGCCGCCACTTCGCAGTCGGGCATGGGGATGTTCATTCCGCTTTTGCTCATACTCGGCATTTTCTATTTCATGCTCGTTCGTCCGCAGCAGCGTAAGGAGAAAGAGCGTCAGAAAATGATCGACACTCTGCGCGCAGGCGCGAAAATCGTGTTCGCAGGCGGGCTCATGGGGACGATTCAGGAGGCCACCGAAAAAACTTTCAAAGTTGAAATATGCCCTGGCACTACGATTGAAATCGCCCGTTCGAGCGTGAGCGCCGTGATTTCCGCAGAAGGCGGAGAAGTTAAGTAATCGCCGCTCGTCGTGCTCGTCCGAGGGAAATACGGGATTGAATACTTTCCTAAGTCGCCTGAAGAGAAATCAGGCGCTCTTGGGTGTATAGTGGCCACAGTCGTCGTTTTAGTGGTGCTTTCCCTCGGCTGGACTCTTTTTTCAAGAATCAGCAAAAAAGAGCCTCCAGAGAACGAGAAGGTGGTAGAAGCTCCTCGCGCAGAACCAAATCCCGCGCCGGCGCCGGCGGCAAGAAAAAGTCCGCCTGTAGTTCGTGAGCCCGTTGTGGAGAGCGGGAAGAAAAGCGTGCTCGACAAATCCATCGAGAAGCGGCCTCCTGAAGCGCGCAATTTGCTTATGCGCCTCAGCGAGGCCGAGCGCAAGGCAGATGTCAAAATGTCCGTATCTACGATTGAGGCGTTGCGCGCCCTGCCGGGCTCTCCGGTTGCCGATCTCGACGACTATCTCGCGCGTAGGTTGGGTGATCTTAATTTTAAGATGCTCTTCACTCTTCGAAGCGCGCAATGGGTAAAGACGGTGACGGTGCGGCACGGCGATTACGCAACGCGCATTGCCGCCGAGAACGGTTCGACATTTTCTTCTCTCGTTCGTCTGAACGACAAGGACGTTTCTAAACTCAAAATCGGGCAGAAGGTCAACGTGATGAATCATCCGCGCTTCAGGCTCGTGCTTCATAAACGCGCGAAGCTGGCCGACCTTTCCTTAAACGGAAAATTTTTCAAGCGCTACGATATCTCTGGCGTGACGGCGCAACCTGATACGTACGAGGTTTCGCTCCCCGTGCGCAAATTCTGGGTGTCTATCGGCGCAGGGTTCTCTCCGGCCGACCGCGCGGAAATTGAAATGCTTCTTCCCAAAGGAGCGCCGGTAATCGTTTCGGAGCTTTGAAATGCGTATTATTGCAGGGGAGTTTGGCGGAAGGCGTATAAAAGTTCCTACGTCGGGGGCTCTTCGTCCCACTCAAGATCGTGTGCGCGAAGCGCTCTTTAATATAATTCAAGGCGAGCTTCCAGGAGCGAGGTTTCTCGATCTTTTTGCAGGTTCCGGCGCCGTTGGGATAGAGGCGTTATCCCGCGGGGCGGCAGAGGCCGTGTTCGTTGAGGCTGATCGCCGCCATACGGCAGTCATTTCCAGTAACGCCGCCTCTCTCGGCTGTTCCGCTCGCGCAAGCGTGGTGGCGCTCGATGCATATCGCTTTATCGCTTCGTATTCCGGCGCGCCGTTCAATATAGCCTTTGCCGATCCTCCCTATCAGCTTGGCGAAGAGAAGGGGTATGACCATGTTCTTCAAACTCTTGCCTCGCGCAACGTGGTTGCCGAAGGAGGGCTTTTTGTGGCGGAGATGACTTCTTCGCAAGGTGCTTCGTCTGTGGATGGCTGGGAGCTTTTGCGTGATAGGAAATACGGTAAGAGCCGTATTTGTCTTTGGCGTAGAATTTCAAACAACCGGTAAGTTCGGTATCGTTGATAAATTAAGTATAGAAATGGTATAATTCAAACATGATAATCATTATAGCAGCATTGTCCGCGGCATGCGGAGGGTTCGCGGCGGCGCATTACGGCGCCGACGCAGGAACGGGGTGGAGCGTCTTCTGGGGCGTTCTTTCGTTTTTTGTCGCCAACTGGGCGTTCGGTTTTTTCTTGCGCAAGCGTATGAAAGGCGAGATGGATGCTATTCAGAGGATTCTTCTGAACGGGCAGAAGGAGCTTCAGGTGAAGATGCAGCGCTGGCAAATCCGTCCGCCTGGGTCTATTCAGGCAGCGCAGAAGGAAATCGCAAGAGATACGGAAGTCTTCGTCAGAAAAGCTCTTGAGCGTACCGATAGCCTTAAGAGGATGAAGTGGTTCGTTTTGATGATCGATCGTCAGATCGCCACGACGAAGGTTCAGCTTTATTGGATGATCAAGGATTTCAAAGCCGTCGATGAGCTTCTTCCCAAAGTGATGCTTGTCGATCCCATGATGTATGCCATTAAAATAGCCCGCCTCTACATGACGGGCGGCGATATGAAGGAGATTACCCGCCTTTATAATAAAGGCGTCGCCCGCACTCGTTACAACGGCAATGTCCTTCTCGCGGCGGAAATGAGCTGGATACAGATGAAGAAGGGCGATCAGGACGGAGCGTTCAAGACTCTCACCGAGGCTCTCAAGAAAAGCGATAATGAGACGCTCAAGCGCAATCACGAGTTGCTTATGAACAATCGCGGCGGGCATTTCTCCAACTCAGGAATCGGAGACCAGTGGTATTCGCTTCTCCTTGAGGAGCCTAAGACTCACATGCAGCGGCAGAGAAGTTTTTACCGCTGAGGAGGAGGGGCTGAAATGAGTGCGGGCAGGGAAGGCGTTAAAAATCCGTCGGGCGCGGTGCGCAAGGCGGTTGTGCTTGCGGCAGGCTTCGGCACGCGCCTAAAACCTTTTACCTGCACCGTTCCAAAGCCTCTCCTGCCTGTATGGGGCGAGGCGATGCTTCTTCGCATCGTCAACCGTCTCCGCGAAATGGGAGTTGAAGATATTGTCGTAAACTGCCATCATCTTCATGAGCAGGTTGAGCGTTGGTGCGCCGAAAACGGCTGCAGGGCCGTTCATGAAAAAGAGATTCTCGGAACGGGAGGCGTCCTTAATCCTTTGCGCGACTGGCTCGGCGGTGAAGATTTCTATCTTGTAAACGGCGATATCGTTATTGAAGGTTTTGATGGTTTCCCATGCCGTGAAGATGTCGGAAAGCGCGGCGGAAGAGACGGGAATGTTCTCGGCGTATGCCTTGTTTCGGAGGAAGGCCCGCGTACGGTGGAGGTTGAAAGGGAGTCGTCCTTTGCCACCAACTGGCGCAGCGACGATGCCGGCATGGCGGGGACTTTCACTTATTGCGGTTTCGCGCTTCTTTCATCAAAGGTGCTTGATTATATTCCGCCGTCCGGCTTCTCTTCCATCATCGAGGCGTTCGAGAAGGCGATGAACGAGGGCTGGTTTATAAAGTGTTTTTCGCCTGATGAGCTTCTTTGGACGGATGCCGGAACGGTTTCAAGCTACATTGATATAAATTCCGCGGGCGAAGATAATGCGTTTGCCGATATTCCTCACGTGAAGGAATCTCTTGCGGCGGCAGGAAAAGACAGCGGCGAGAAAATCGCTTTTCTCGGCGTGCGCGGCAGCGAGCGCGCTTTCTTCACATCTGGCGATGCTGTCGTCGTCGTGTATGACGATAAAAACAGGCGCGAGAACGCTCTCTACGCTTCGCACACGCGTTTTTTGGCGGACAAAGGAATTCCGGTGCCCAGGATTCTTGCGGAAAAGCCTGAGCTCAAGGCGCTCGTTCTTGAGAATGCCGGAAAAGAGCGCGAAACGTCTCTTGAAGAGAAAATCCGCATTGTGGAAGCTCTTTACTCTTTCAATTCGCTCGGCAAACTTTTCATTGAAGGCGGTGAAAATTCCCTCCCCGAGCTTTCTGAAAGCTTCGGCCCTGCAATTTGGAAGTGGGAGAGAGAGCTTTTCGAAAAATATTCTCTTCATGAGCATTTTTCAATTCAGATGCCTGAGGCGGCGGCGCGGCAGCTTGAAAGCGTCGGCGAATCGCTTGAGCGTGAAGGCAAGGCTCTCGTCCACCGCGATTTCCAATCGTCAAACATCCTGTGGAAGGATTCCGCTTTCTCCTTCATTGATTTTCAGGGAATGAGGCTTGGGCCCGCCGTGTACGATTTGGCGTCTTTTGTCTACGACCCATATGTCCGTATTCCCGAGCGTCATCGCGATGCTCTCATATTGCATTATTCTCGCCTTGCCGGCAGGCCGGAGATCGTTTCCGTTCTCCCGTTTGCCGCCGTGCAGAGGTTGATTCAATGTCTTGGCGCTTACGGGCGTCTTGCGTCGGTGGGGCAGAAGCAGTTCGGCAGGTATATAATGCCTGCGCTTGAAAATCTCCTTGATGCTGCTGACAAGGCAAACCTTGATGCGGTGGGAGTGCTCGCGGAAGATCTTATCGCGGCGGAAAAACGCATGGGGGGCAGATGAACGGCGTAAGGCAGTTTATCTCTCATGTGAAATCTGGCGGCACACGTCTTCCAGGCGTCGTGCGCATCTCTTCAATGGGGCGCGAGCGTGAGTTTGAGGCTTACGAGCTTGGTGCGGATGTTTTCATATTCGAGCGTTCTATCTCTTCCCATCTCAATGAGCGCCCAAGCGTCCTTATGGTCTGCACCGGCCGTTTGAACCGCCGTTCGCGCGGGCGCGTGATGACGATTTCCACGGGCAATCATTCTGTGGCGGCGCTTCCGCTTCTTGATGGGCGCTTCTGGAAGATCTCGCGCCTTATTCCGTCAAGGCGCGGAGAGGTGATGATGAACGGAATTCTTTGCGCCAATGTGACGGACGGCGTTCTTGAAATCTCGCAGCGCGATGTCTCCACTGCCGATTTAGTCGCGTTCGACCGCTGGCTCGTCGAGGACCTTGGGCTTGGGATGGACGGCGTCGTTATGCTCGACCGCAACGAGGCGACGCTTGAGCATTACAGGAAACTTGGCCAGGAATGGAGAGTAAAGCCTCTTGCGTGGACGGAAAATGAAATGCAGGTGGCGCTTGCTTCATCGCGCAAACGCATATCTTCGAAGATTGAATATTTCCATTCTTCAAGAGGCGTTCACTTTTTGACTTATCCCGCATTCATCAAATTCATTTCCCTTGCAGAAACTTCGCCAGGCGATTTTGTTGCGGGGCTAAGGGAACTTACGGGAGTGTTTGAAGGCTCTTCCCGCTCCTTTGTGCGCACTCCTAAGTATCGCGGGCATCATGAAGTCGATTTCTTCGGCATTCGCAGGGGCGTGGCCATTGAAAAGCTTGTGCCGGAATTAGAGAGCCTTATGGAGGCTATCGCTCTTGGAAGGCTGGGGCAGCTTGGAGTAATTCAAAAGGCGCGTGCGCTTGCGCAGATATATGAGTCCTTGCTCACGCGGCCTGAGTTTGCCGATGCTTCCTCAAAAGTCTTTACGGAAACTCTTTACATGCATCTGACGGGCGAGATTTATGCTGTCGCCGGTGATGGCTCGACGCCTGCTTTTGACGACCGTCGCACCGCTCTGCCTGGGGCCACATTCGTCAACGGCCGTCCCGTCATGCATCCTGGCTCTGACGAGCGCAGCGAGGTGCTTCTTTCCAACTTGCGCGGAATGCTTTCCAAAGACGAGTTTATCGAGTATGCAAACGTCTACGAGATAAGGGAAGATGAAAATGTCCCTACGGGCAAAGGGCTTACTCGCGAGGTGGTTTACAAGACGAATATGCGGCCGATAGAGTCGAGTCTTGTTGAAAAAGGGCTTGCCTCAAAGCGCCGCGGCTATGCAGAGTACATGCTTGCCCGCATAGGGGCGTTGCGCAGTCTGGGCGTTACGTTAAGCTCATATTATCGCCTTTTGCGGCGGCGTCCTTCAACGAGGTCGGCTCCGCTTGATTATTATATTCGCACGCGCTGTGAGGGCGAGCCGCTTGATTCTATTCCGGCAAACTGGTTTCGCAGCAGCGAGGATTCGTCAGTTGAAGAGGCGGAGGTTGTAAAGGGTGTCGCGACTTTGATGGGTGACGCCGCGGCGCAGAATATGGCGATGAAGAAATTCGACCAGAGCAAGGAAAGCCCTCTTTTCGGCGTAGGCAAGGAAATATACGAGTTCGAATACGATATTTTGAAGGAGCAGATAGTTCCCAAGAAGGTGGCGACCTGCTCCATACGCGGCAGTTTCGGCTGGCCTGATCTTTCCTATACAGACGAAAACGTAAATGCGATGGCGTCATTTTATTTTACGCATTACACTCATGCGCTGAAGGCTTTCTGCAAGGCTCACACCGTGCCTATGGCAGAGCTCGCCGAGAGGTTTATGAGCGGTTTTGAATTTCGCACTCACGCGATGGCATGGCAGCTTTCCGTCATGCGTGATAAGTTTGAGTCTTTCAATCCGCCCGTTCCTTCCGTCTATCATTTTGCTGAAAGGTGGAAGTTTGTGATGTGGTCGCTCGAACGCCAAGAACGCCGCCTTCCGCTCCTGCGAAAAATGTTTTTGGAAAAAGTTTCAGCCGTAGAATGTGCAGAAAAAATAGGCTCTTGCAAGCAAGCGCCTTCGCCGACAGGCGAGTGATATAACAGGGAAAATATGACTGCTTTACTTCTTTTTTCAGCGGCCGCTCTTTCAGCGGTCACGCCGCTTTCGCTTTCCGAGGTTTACGAGCCCGTAGTCGTTGGTGCGCCGCCAATGTATGCCGGAACTGATATGTGCGTTATGCCTAACGGGGCGATACGCCATTACGGCAGTGAGATGCATAACGGTAAAGTGACGCGCGTGTATGCGGAAACGCTCGATGGCGGGCTTAATTGGAAGACTTCCCGCGCCGAGCCGAAGAGTGCAGGCGCGCTTTTCAAAAGCCCGTGGAGCGATATGTGGATTGGTTTTACCAACAGGGATTCAATGGGGAATCGAGAGAGGCGGGTTCTTGTGGCGCGCTCTAAAAAGGGGCCTGAAGATACGTCTGCCGAAATTGTGGTTCTTCCTTATCGCGATTACGCGTGTGTTCGCCTTATTCCGCTCGTTTCTCGCAAGAGGTGGCTTGCGACGTTCGTGGAGCTTACTTGCAAGAAGGATGGCGGATACGGTGCTGCCACGGCGTATTCCGACGATGACGGCAAGACTTGGGTTTTCCAGGATATAAAGCCAGTTAAAGATGTGCGCCGGCGCAATCCCGGAAGCGCGCGCGACCATTGGTTCTGCAGCGGCACCGAGCCAGGAATAATTGAGATGAAGGATGGCTCGATTCTCATGTGCCTTCGCACGAGCGGGCCGCACGCCGTGTTTGTAAGGTCTCTTGACGGTGGCGCGACATGGTCAGAACCGTGGGTTGACGAGCGCTTTTGGCAGGCTAACACTCGTCCTGAATTTCTTCGTCTCAAAGACGGGCGGCTGATTTTTGTTTGGAATAACACTCAGCTTCTTCCGGAAGTTGCGCCGTCGCTCACGCCGCAGGGCGAAAAGGGTGTAGCTGGTTTTACGAACCGTGATGCGCTTCATGCGGCAATTTCCGATGATGACGGGAAGACTTGGAAGGGCTTTAGGGAAATCGCGCTCAGCGAGCATCGCAACTCATCGGATTGGCGCGAGCTTGGCAATGATGATGCGCAGGAAAAGGATAAATCCGTCCATCAGACGCAGATGATTGAAGTTGCGGAGGGAAAGGTTCTTATCGCGTACGGGCAGAATATTTCGACAAGAAGGTTCGCTCTTTTTGATCCTGATTGGCTTCTTGAGAAAGAGCGCAGCGATAATTTCCAGCGTGGGCTTAAAAATATTTCACACCACCTTTATGTGCGTTCCGCATCAGGCGGCTGGCGCGGTTGGGCGGGGCATTGCGCGTGGAACCGCGTTCCGGGAGCTGCGATGGTGTTGAATCCCGATATTCCGTATACTGCGAGAGGAGATGTTCTGCAGCTTTGCCGCATCAAAGATCCGCGATTATATTCCGACAGAGCGGGAATAGTCTGGAACTTTCCTGCCTCGAAAAAGGGAAGCGTCACCGTGAACGCGAGAATTCTCGGCTCAGGCTTTAAGTATACTCTCAGCGACCATTGGATAAATCCGTGCGATGAGGTAAATCCTTCTTTGCAGCCTGTTTCAGAAAATATGACTTCTGCCGATTTGCCGTGCAGGCGCCCGATAGTCAATCACAATGATTGGTATGATGTTTCGATCGAATGGGATTGTTCCAAGGGAGAGTGGAGGATGCTTGTGAACGGGAAGGAGCATCGCAAGGGAGCACTGAAGTGGGTTCCCAAGGCAGGTTTTTCCTATATCCATCTGCAGACCCTCGCCGAGGGGACAGACCCCGAAGGGACGCATTTTCGCATCTTTACAAAGAAGGACCTTTGAAAAGGCGCCGCAAGTCAGTTGAAAGGGCCTTTAAAGATAAAGTAAACTGCGGCAAAAATACAAAGAGCGGCCGCGGCGTAATTTAGCGAGACGGATTCTTTCATTACGACAATTGAAAACGGCACGAAGGTAAGAAGGGCGATTGCTTCCTGGACGATTTTCAGCTGTTCAAGCGACATTGTTTTAGAGCCGATTCTGTTTGCGGGCACCATAAGGCAGTATTCTCCGAGTGCGATTATCCAGGAGATGAGAATGGTCATCCATATAGGCGCTTTTGAAAGGTTGCGAAGATGTCCGTACCATGCGTAAAGCATGACAAGGTTTGAGAATGTAAGGAGTGCTACAGTTGTCCAATTTATGTTTGTCATGCGTTGTAGTATACCATGTCGTTCACCAGATTTCTATGCCTAAAAGATGACGGTCGTTTCACTCCATAAAATTTGAAAATTTTGCCCCTATTATTATCGACGCAAAAATGGTATAATGGTGGCGTATTTAGGAAAATTAAGATGCAAGGCAGAAAGAAAGTTTATGTTGAAACAAGCGTGGTCAGCAACCTGACCGCGCGGCGGTCATATAATCTAATTGATGCGGCGCGTCAGGCGGCAACGCAGACATGGTGGGATACGATGCGTTGTGAATTTGATCTTTTTGTTTCACTACTTGTGATTGATGAGGCATCCAAGGGTGATTCGGAAGCGTCTCGTAAACGACTTGAGGCGTTGAAGGAGATGTCGGTGGTTACGATAACGCGTGAAATGGAGGTGTTGGCAGAGCGGCTTCTTGAAGCTACGGCGGTTCCCAGATCAAGTTATGAAGATGCCGTTCATATAGCGGCAGCGACAGTAGGCAGGATGGATTATTTGCTTACGTGGAACTGTAAACATATTGCAAACGCCATAACAATGCCGAAGATTTTTAAGGTGTGTAATGATTCCGGTTATCAGTGTCCGATAATCTGTACACCTGAGCAACTTGGAAAGGAGGAAAATGATGAATGATCATTCTGAGGTAATGGAAGAACTATGGAAAGTGAAAAAAGAACTCTCGTCGGGATTCAAATCTTTCCATGAGTATTTTGAGGATTTGCTGCGCAGACAGGCAGAAAGGTTCTCGGAATTCACGTCGCAGACGGTGGAAGGTGCGGCGGCGCATTGATTTTACATTTTTCACATCAGTAACTAAAGAATGAAAGGAAGAAAAGATAACTGATTGAGATTATATAACCGGTGTGGTATCGAGAAAAATGCGCCGAAGAAGGCGCAGCCTTCGGAGGGAAGCTTCGACGAAGTCGAACCCGAAGGGTACGCAAGTAGCCGCGCCGGCTTCTCCACTTGGTTAGTAGTTAGTCGTTAGTGGTTAGGAGTTAGGAGAAAGAAAACTCTAAACTCTAAACTTAAAATTCTAAACTAATCCAAGGAGTGAGAGTAAGTATGGGGTGGGAAACCTAACCCATACAACGTACGCGAATCAGCGTATGACGCTTTACTCAAAAATCGGCAAAATTTTAGTTCTAAGGCGGAATACGATGGTCGCGCTACGTGGGCAATCCACGTGGCGTGTTTTCATCATTCATGTTTTAGAACGGGCATTTGCCGATGCCTTGAGTAAGACGTGGTGATTTGAGAACACGCCACTTCTTTTTTCCTCGCAAGGGGGTGAGTCGTGAAACAAAGTGCGGGAAAAGGAAGCTCAGAATGACAGTATCGCAGGTGCCAGATACCTCAACGACACTCCTTCGGGATGTGGCCGATTCAAGCCATGCCCGCTGGTCGGTGTTTTATTCCCGTTACCAACCGATGATGCGGACGTACCTACAGGTCCGCTTTCCTTCCCTGGATGCCGATGACATCATACAAGAGACCTTTGTTGCTCTGGCGAAAATCCTGCCCGATTACAAGTACGAGCCGGAGAAGAACGGTGCCTTTCGCAATTTCCTGACTGGGGTTCTTCGCAATAAGGCCCTATGCGCTTTGGATAAAAGCCGCCGCAACATGGCAATCGAAGAGCGGATGCAACTCGCCATCAATGTCAACGGCAAATCCGTTCATGAGCAATCCTACCGAGACTGGCGTGAGAACCTCTTTGAAGTTGCCTTGCAACAGTTGCTGGCAGATGAATCGATCCATGACCGCACCAAGCAGGCGTTCATTCGTACTGCAATCAAGGGAGAGTCGATAGAATCGGTTGCAAAATCGCTCGGCGTTCAACGTAACACCATAGATTGCATGAGGTCGCGAACACTTCAGCAACTGCGGGAAATTGTGGAGAGGTTGAAAGACCTGTGCTGAACGACACGGATATAGGCGGTCTCGACAAGTTCCTTGCCAGCAGCGGCAAGGACGCATTGCCGCGTGTCCAAGAACACGACAACATTCTTGCCACTGGTGCGACGCTTGGTAGCTGGCGAGTTGAGGCGTTCCTTGGCCGTGGTGGGAGCGGAGAAGTCTATCGCGTCGTTCATTCTGTCACGCGGACACCGGCTGCCGCTAAAGTTCTGACTCGCGATGACGAGGTGACGAAGAAGCGGTTTCATGATGAGATCGACTTTCTCGCCCAGAATCAGCTTCCGCAGTTCCCGCGCTATTTCGAGAGCGGAGAATGCGATGGTCGGGCCTACCTCGTTCTTGAACTGCTTGAACCGATGGACATACCAACGGGCGAAAAAGGCATCGCGGAATATCTGACGGATGTCTGCTCATGTGTTCGTGCGCTCCACCTTTCTGGCATTGTGCATCGTGATCTTAAGCCCAAGAACATCATGCGTCGTTCAAGCGGCGAGGTTGTTTTGATAGACTTTGGGCTGGCCAAGGACACATTTGTCTCTGCGCGACCGCGAACGGATGTTTCTATTGTGTCTGGAAAAGCGGTAGGCGTGGGAACGCCCGAATATGCCGCGCCAGAGCAGTTGACTGGCGGCGAGATATCTCCGGCGGCGGACATCCACGCCCTTGGACGAATTGCCAATGCCGCATTTGGTGGCAACCCTCCGCGTTCATGGGAAACCATCATCCGACGCGCCACCAGCTCGATTCCGGCGCAGCGATATGAGACGGTCGATGATTTTGTCACGGCGATCCGCAATCGCAATAGAAGTAGGTATTGTATGATCGTGGGATTGGCGGCTGCATCACTGCTTGCGGTGATATTATTGTATTTCAAGGTCGTTGGATTTGAGCAATATGCTTGGTATCGGCTCTGCGAAAATGTGCAGACAAATCTTGTTTCGCAACAGGTTCTCTGGCAGAAGTTCGAGACCAATAAGATGGGCTTGGTGATATTGAAAGAGAGGGCGTGCCGAAATGTCGCGAATGAGCTTCAGGTCTCCTTGGTTCGCCTGAAGAAAGGGAACCACGTGTTCGCCCGTCCTCTTAACCTTAAAGCAGACCATGAATATTGGATTGCAGGTCCAGGGACATTGGATGCGTTGATGGTTTCTGAAGGAAGCAACACAACGCTTCGGCTTCATAATTGTGTTGTACTCAATCGTTCCAAAATCCCATTTGCAAAGTCCGGAATTCGATATGTCTTTCAAGGATATGCTTACCTGAATTTTACGTCTCAGATTAAGCCGTCCGGGTTCTCTGTAAGGGAATTTGAGGGGTTTGATGTTTCCGACGCTATTAGATTCAAAGGGCCGGAATCTCTTGGAGAATTGCGAGATTTGCAGCAGAAAGAGAATCTTGAATACTTCAAAAAAAGACTTAAGTCCCAGCGCGAAACAAAAAATCTTCATTTTCCGCGCCATATTTTCGCCCCAAACCATGAGTATTTAGTGGAGAGTATGGACACGAAGGACAAAATCGCTGACGGCAAAGGGGAGGGTTTCAACTACCGCCTTGATCCAGACCGCATCCGAACGGATGCGGAAGTGGCGACCTTTGCCGAGGTGTTCCAAATCACCGTTGATGAGGCAAAGAGAATCTTAAAGGCGGCAGGACGAAAATGTCAGTCGTAAAGAAGGGAAATCGATTTCGAGGATGAGGCACTTCTTATTCTTGGGAGGTTCCGATTCTTCAAACACGGATGGAATGCTAGCCCTGCAGACCTGAAGTGAAAATAAGGAAAATGGGCGCAACAGAAGGAAACAAAAAATGAGTCAACAAAAAGAGAAAAGCAACGCCCCGTGGATACTCGGCATCATTGGGTTGTTTTTAACAATTCTGCATTTTGCCTGTGCATTTTTGTGCAGTGCAGGACTCGCAGCAACGAAGGTTGCTACGGAAGGTGAAGCGGCAGGAGACAAGATGATGGAGGCTGGAATGGGTGTGACCTATTTAGTCATTGGCATCATGGTGCTCTGCTTTATCCTTTCGTTTTTCTGTAAAAGCAAATCGTCGAGAACGACAGGGGTTCTTATGATTCTCGGCGGAATTGTTGCAGGCGCACTCAGCTGTGTGTATTTGTCCATTCCTGGGCTCGCTGCTGGCTTTGTGTATCTCTTCGGGGGTATTTCAAGCATCAATAACTATAAACGAGTTTGATTGTGAGTTGAAACGGGGCTTCACTAGTATTACTTGTGCGGCACTGTTTAGCCAACAATTCTGGCGGCAGGGAAATTTGTTGCCTACCGCCAGAAATACAGACACAATAATAAAAGAAAGGAAACGTCAGAATGTTTTGTTCTAAATGTGGTGCCGCCATTGAAGAAGGTGCCAAGTTCTGCGCGAAGTGCGGTAATCAAATCGCAACCGAGCATCAGGAATCTTCCAAGGCCCCGCTTGTCGAGTCCGAGAAGAAAGCGGAGCCGAAAAAGAAAAAGTCAAAAGCAAAACTTTGGATTTGGCTTGGCGTAGGGACAATCGTATTGCGGGTGATTTGCGCAATGATTACTTCTGATGATGAAGACGGCAGAGAGAGGAAGTCGTCTGTGCAGAGTCAAGTGATGGGGGACGAAAGAAAGGTCGATTCGGCTCAGGAGATTCGAAATGCCAAAGCGGCTATAAAATGGGTGAAGACCAAAGATTCCATGACAGAACTTCAACGGAATGCGACATTTAAGAAGTTCAAGGGACAGTGGGCCATATTCAAGGGAGAGGTGCGTGAAGTTGGGGAGAAGGTGTTCGGCGGAACATTCGTTTCGCTTAAGGTCGACCGATTGAGTGAATTTGAGAATGTCAATATTGAGATTGTCGTACCTGACGCATTAAAGGAGACGGTATGCGGATGGAGCGTGGGAGAGACTCGTGTTTTGCGCGGTTGCATAGAGGGAACTGGAGATCTTGAAGATGACCTTACCTGTAGACGGGGGGAGATTGTAGAGGAGGCGGATTATCAGAAGTATGCAGCGCAAGCAGACCAGGGTGGCGTGGTCGAAGGTGCTTGCAAATTAAAGAGCGATGCGAAACCAATTCCTCATGTAGCAGCGGCCCCATCTAATATAGATTTAAAAAGTGAGATTGAGAATGCTAAAGCGGCACTCAATTGGATCAGATCCAAGGAGAAGATGACGGAATTGCAGCAGGAGACAAGTTTCAAAAAACTTGTCGGACTCATGGTCGTGTTTAAAGGAGAGGTGAGGGAGGTTGGAGAAAAGGTATTTGGTGGAACATTCGTGTCTCTCAAGGTTGACAAGCTTAATGCTTTTGAAAATATCAACGTGGAATTCATTGTCCCAAATTCTATGAAAGACGTCGTTAGTGAGTGGGGAGTGGGTGAGACCCATATCATGCGCGGATGCATAGAAGGGTCGGGGGATCTTGAGGATGATCTGTCTTGTAAGCGAGGAGAGGTTGTTCAGGAATCCATCTACACTAAAAATCTCTGAACGTTGTAAAGATTCTCCGATGCCGATTCACCAGTATATGTGTTTCTTTGGCACAACGATTCCATGGTACGGAATCTGTGTCGGCGTAGCTATGCTGGTGGTCGGCTTTTGGACGATTCGTAACTTCAAGATTTATTCAATGGACACAGATCAGCAGAATGAAATCCTTTTTGGGATCCCATTTATGATGCTGACGGGAGTGGCATTTGCGTTTTTCTTTGATGCGGCTTTCACGGGTGACTGGAGAACTTGGATGGATCCCAGAGTTCGGCGAGTTGGTTTCACTTTTGCGGGTTGGCTTTTTGGCGTAGTCTTGTTCATTTTTGTGTTTGGAGGTTTCACTTCATTCGGCAGAATGTTTTTGCTTAATATGTTTCTCCCGATATTTGCCATCGCCCAAGGAATAGGGCGCGTTGGCTGCTTTCTTGGTGGATGTTGCTACGGCAAGGTTTGCGCATGGGGTGTTAAATATCCACCTGGCAGTTTCCCTTTCGAGAGAATTGGCGAGGTGCGAGTGTTTCCCGTGCAGTTGGTAGAAGCTGGTTTGCTCTTTTGCCTTTTTGGTGTTTGCCTAAAGGTGCCGTTTCGACATCGAGCAGTGGTGTATTTGCTCGGGATTGGTATTCTTCGCTTTGTTTTAGAGTATTTCCGTGGCGATTATCGTGGAAGTTTTCTTGGTGTTGTGTGCTTAAGCCCCCAGCAGATTCTATCGATTTTGTTTTTACTTGTGGGATTGGTGATTCTTGTTCAAGGAATAAAAAGGTGAAACTCGGACTCGCACTTGGTGGTGGCGGCGCAAGGGGACTTGCGCACATAGGTGTTATCAAGGCGCTTAAGGAGTTGAACGTTCCGATCCATTGCGTCGCTGGTACGTCAATTGGGGCGATTATCGGTGGCGCGTTTGCTGCGGACATCATGGACAAGGCGGAGCAATGGGCATCAGCTCCTAATTGGAAAAAGCTGCCAAAGCTTTTCCTCGATCTGCACCTTTCAAAGAAAGCCCTGATCCGAGGGGATAAAATCGAAAGGTTCTTCCGTGAGATGATCACCATGAAGACGTTTGACGAGTTGAATTTGCCATTCGCGGCGGTTGCTACCGATTTAATGAGTGGTGAGGAGATTGTCATTCGCAAGGGCGATGTGCATACGGCGATTCGTGCTTCGATGTCGATTCCGGGCGTTTTCAGTCCTGTTGAGCGCGACGGCAAAGTTCTGGTCGATGGAGGTCTGGTCAATCCCCTGCCGATAGAGGTCTGTCGGCAACTCGGCGCGGACAAAGTCATTGCCGTTGATCTGAATTGTCGTGGTCTCGACGAACCGACCAAAGCCTATGGTGCCTTAAATGTGTTTTCTGTCATCGACGAGACGTTCCGCGTTGTCATGAACATCGCTCAAAAGCGATACTTCCCCGTTCCGACGCCAGACATTGTGCTTCAGCCGCCGGTGGGTGACATCAGCATCCTCGATTTCCACAAGGCCGATAAGCTCGTGGAGATTGGGTACGAATACACTATCACCGAATGGCAACGCTTTATCGGTGCCGCCGACGATTGCACGGTGTTTATTTAAGAGGCTTCGGCAATTCGCCTCCGCAATCGTTTTCGGAGCTTGGCCCGAATTGGATTGGCTGTTGGGTCAATCGCGGTTTTAGCGGGAGTGTTCTTCGGACGAGAGGACATTCCGCTCGTTCGTGATGTCGTGCAACATTCGCGCTTCGATGCACTCGGTGAAACAATCTCGACAAATGTGGTTGTGAAGCAACTTCTCTGGGAGAAATTGGAGGCCGACAAGTTGGGCATGGTTCTTCTGAAGGAACGCGCGTTTCGGAACGTAACTAACGCAATCGACGTCACTCTCGTGCGGCTTAATCGTGGGACTAATGTCTTTGTGCGCCCGATGCAGTTAAAGCCCAATCATGAATATTGGGTTGTGAAATGGGGACTGTCCCCGCCGGGCCGTCCCCGCCGGGCCATCTTCAGGAAGGGCTACGCTCCCGCGCAAATTGTGAAATAATGGGGACTGTCCCCCGTGTCAAATTGTGAAATGGGGACAATTGTGAAATGGGGACTGTCCCCCGCGCAAAGGGCGGGCTGCGTTCCTGCGCAGCCGCAGAGGAGCGCGGCCCTCCCCATTTCGTTCGCCCGCGCCCGCCCCCTCCCGGTTACAAGTCCTCGATCTTGACGTTCGGGATCGCGATTTCCTCGCCGCCTTCGCTTTCTGCTCATCTCCAGCTCATCTCCAGCTCATCTACGGCTCATCTACGGCTCATCTCCAGCTCATCTATCTTTCACTCCTTTGTGGTAACATCTGAGTGTTCCCCGGACTGTCCGGGGATGCGCGGCTTTACGCGCTGTCACACGAAAGGAGCGTGCCATATGGCCAGAAAGAATCGAGTGTCCGTCTATGACGGCGTCTATCACGTAACGACCCGCATCGCCAACCGCGCGATGCTGCTCAAGCCCGACGAGGTGAAGGAGCGTCTAATGAAGTGGATCGTCTCCGTCGCCAACTTCAGCGGGGTCGAGGTGTGGGGCTTCACGGTCATGGACAACCACCTCCACCTGATCGTCCATGTCCCGCCCGTCCCGAAGGAATACTGGCTTGACGCGAACGACGAGCCCGCCGCCTACGCCTTCGGGATGCGTCCGCCCGAATGCCGCGTCCCGCTCTGGAACGGGGACAGTCCCTCCCTGGGCTCCGTTACCAGTTCCGCCGCCGTCGGGCCGAAGGAGACCCGGACGTCCGGCGATGGGGACAGTCCCCGCCGCCCGCCGGTGGGGTTCATGCTCGACGAGGCGGAGATGCTCGCCCGGCTGCGGTACCTCTACAGCGGCAAACGGGTCGATGACATCGCGGAGGAGTGGGCGCGCATGCGAAGGAACGGGCTCGGCAACCTCGTTGACGAGTGCAAGCGGCGTTACTGTAGGCGCATGTACAACCTCTCCCAGTACCTCAAGACGCTGAAGGAGAAGGTCAGTATGTGGTACAACGAAACGTACGGCCACGAGGGGTGCCTCTGGCAGGGCCGGTTCTACAGCGGCGTCGTCGAGCGCAAGCGCGAGGTGCTGGCCGTCGTGTCCGCATATGTCGCGTACAATCCGGTGAAGGCGGGGATCGCGCCCTCGCCCGACGCCTGGAAGTGGAGCAGCTATTCGCTGGCGGCGAACGACGCGGGAGAGGACGGCGAGCGATGCCGCAGAATGTACGAAGCCATGTTTGGCCAGCCCTGGGAGGAAGTCCGGGCGATGCTCGAGTCGATCTATGCGGACGAGCTGCCGCCGGGCGTCACGCCGGAGGAGCTCAAGAGGTGGTTTGACGACTACGACGAGGAGGCTGAGGACAAAGAGGGCCGCCCCGCCCGTGTGCCGCCGGCCTATCGGGCGTCTCAGGCAATCCGCGTGTCGATGAAGGTCTTCAAGACGGGGGCCTACATTTCGGCTGACTTCGGTTTCCTGAAGAAGGTGAGGGATTTTCTGCCGAGGCACTTCCCGAAGGCCGGCAGGCGGTCAGTGAAGCGCTGCCGCGCGTTCATCTGGGAGCTGCCGCGCAGACAGGCGGCATAGGGTCCCGTTCGCCGGGGTGCAGCGGGAAGAAGAGAAGGCGTCCGGCGCAACCCGCCGGTCTGTGCCAATGAGACAGTTTGACGGGAAGATGACGACGGAAAGGCTCCGCCGATGGCGAAGCACGCTCCGAAATCGCGCATGACAGAGCGCCGTCGCGAAACGCGCGAGAAACGACGGCCGTCACCGCCTCAAAAGAGGGACTGTCCCCTCTGAGTTATGTGCTGAAATACGCACCGAACTTCTACCAAGAACTACAGGCGATGGGACTGCACATGCTTCGACGGAGACGGAAATGACATGTCAAAGATTCCACACGGTGAGCCGTATGCGGGAAAACTGCACGTACGGTTCGATGAGGGGTAGCCGCCGAAAAACGGCGAAGTCCGTTTTGAGGGTAGTCGAAGACCGAGCGGACGTGCCCGATAACATGGGGCGTCCCGCTCTACTCCACCAGTTGGATGACGCGAATTGCCGTTTGAGGCAATGAATCTCTGCCCGCTTCCGTTGTTTTGGGAGCGGTTTTCCGTTTTCAACTCGAAGCGCTTCAGCCGATAATCGCGAGGCCTCGCTTTAACAGGAGCTCGGCAGGTGGGAGCGCCGCGCATGAGGAGCGGTTTGTGACGCGGATCGTTCTTCCATTCGACCAGCGTGTTGTCGATCTTGCGATTTAGGTAGATAAAGTCTTGAAATCCTTTGTTTGAGGCGAATTATATCAAAGGTTTCGTTGATGGTCAATTGGAACTCTTCAAAATCGTAGGTTGCTGTGACTATCAACTCTTCAAAATCGCAGGTAAAGAACGGGATGAAGTAACGAAAAAACAGGGTCTGAAAGGATGGAGCTCAGCAACTGTTGCCCTCTGTAGAACTAATCGTTCTAATAAGTTGGTTAAGGTACAGGTCTCTGTTGATTGTCATAGCGAGCCCTCTAATTTAATTTCAGCGGATAAAGCCAGTAACTTTAAAGCGAGGAGAGCGTATTATAATCGTTGTTCCTGTGCAATGGTGAACTTTTTTCATTGATAATTGGTACTGGCAACACTAACACACTGGCAACATTAAAACAACTGCACTATTCAATAGTCTCGCAGAGATGATATATAAATTAGGCGTGAGTTTGTCAATTTGATAGCAAATATGTATGTAAAGTGACATATTTTTTTAGCGACGAGAATTGAAAACTTTTTACAAAAAAAGAAAAACATTTCATTTTAGTGTCAATTCCCAATGTGGTTTTGTCAAAAACCGAAACCCAAAACTAAAAATTCCACTCCCTCACTCCCAACTCCCTCACTCCCAACTCCATCACTCCTAACTCCCCCACTCCCTCACTCCCTACGGCCAACGCATCAAAAATTCCTTCTCCCCGCTGACGCGAGGTAGAACGAATTTTTGATGCGTTGGAAGTGTTCCAGCAGCCAGCAGCCAGCGTTC
>JAHBAE010000016.1 GCA_018384485.1 Kiritimatiellia bacterium | reverse complement strand
CTTTCTGATGATGTCCTTCTCGTTCATGGTCTTGTCCTCCATTGAGGGTTGGTGAAATGATGCCATAATTCTCGCCTGGAATCAAGTGTCCTCGTCGCATCTCGGAATGTCGCGCCACGCCTCGTAGGACGGAGCTTCGCGTTCAAGCGCGTCAAGGTCGCGGCGGATATTCCGGTCCATCGAATCGTCGCCCGTGTCCCCGCCAAGGCGAAGGTCGAGCTGATGGGCGAGGATGTACGCCCGCCTCAACGCCTTGTATGCGTCGAACATCGTGCGCAGCACCGCCTCGCTGCACTCGTATCGGTCGATGTGTTCGACGAAGTTCCTGTCCGTCCACCGCCACGATATGTGGTGGTCGCGGTACTTCGCGAACAGTCGCTCCACCTCGTCCGCGAGGTTGGCACAGGCGAACTCGCGCCCGTCAAAACAGTCTGCGCTCATCAATCTCCTTTCCGCGAAGGCCGTCCTCCGCTTTCGGCACACACGATGCCGTAATCTCCGTGCAATAGCAACCGGCTGTTTTCATTTATTTCCGCAGCTCCCATCTTGCGATCTCGTCGCCGCCCGGACGGACCACGACGATCTCGTCGCCCGCCTCCGCCACCTTGCCGCCGTGTTCGTCGGAGACCTACCTCGCGTCCGCCCGCATCGCCGCCCGCGCCGATTCCTCGTTGGCGTACTCGTAGATCGTGCAACTGAATCCCGATGCGCTGAATCTAACCTTGACCATTTTTGTTTCCCCTTTCCCCTTGCGGCGGGGGGGGTCAACCCCCCACCTGGGGTTTTCCCCCGACCGAGTACCAGGATGAAAGCCGCAAACGAGGCAAAAAATGGTATAATACCTATCCGTATGCATAAGGAGAATTCTCCTTACGTAAAACAAAATGAAAAGCAACAAAAAATTGCAATCTAAAGGAAACTCGCATGAAATATTCTTCTGCCTGCTCAGTTGTTATTGCAGCTTCGACATTCATCCTTTCATTCGCTTCGCTTGCTGCCGACATATCGAATGAAAAACCTCATACAACCTTTTCCAACCCGCTTTCCTGCAACGAAATGCCGAACGCAACCGTCTGGTCAGGAAACAACGGAAAATTCTACGCCTCTTCATCTTCGCTGCGCATATACACAAGCAGCAATCTCGCCGACTGGTACGACACAGGAAAGCGCCTTCTCAGCGAAAAAGAGATCGAATGGCTGGAAAGCAAAAATTTCTCTTTCATACAGTCTCCCGACATTGTAAAAATCGGCAAATACTTCATTCTTTATTTGGCAATCAACGACGGAAACAACAATAGGGCAATCATCTCCTACCGTTCCGAAAACCCAATCGGTCCGTTTGAAGACCCAAAAACCATCCTCGCAAACGATGGCGCGAGCAATCCTGAAATTGCAGTGGATGGTGCAACTTCAAGAGTTTGGATGTTCTTCGGAGATTCAACGATAAGGCGCATCGAGCTTGATAAAAACGGCCGCTCCGTCAAAAAAGGAGAAAACTCGAAAACAGTGGCAAAATCTGATTCGAAAAAATCTTTGTTTGGAGGCGCTCATCTTCATCATAAAAACGGTTCGTGGTTCCTCTACCTAACATCATCCAACAATGGGCGATATACCGTAAGGGTGAGCCGCTCCAATTCCTTAGACGGCGAATTCGTCGACAAGAAAGATAATAGCATCATAAAAAGCCTCGGCTCCGCGATACTTGAGAAAGGCTTAACAACCGAATGTCCGCAGCCTTCGTCTGTCGGAGAAATTTTTTCCACCCCCTTGGGGCGTGAATATATGTTCTTCACCTGCAAAACCGCCAAAGGCGAAAAGCTCTTCCTTCAAGAATTTTCACGCGACAACAACGGTTGGCCGGTATTTGCCGACGGCAAAATTGCCGCCGCTGGCAATATCGACCTATACTCAATCCCCCTTCCTGAACATCCGAGGCCTGACTGGAACAGAGAAGACTGGATCAACCTCAACGGCAGATGGAACTTTAAATTTGAAGGCGAAAAAAGCTACACACGAAAAATCCTCGTGCCTTTCGGCTGGGGTAGCCCTCTCTCAGGCGTCGAGGATAAGGGCGATACAGCCTGGTACAACAAAAGCGTCACCGTGCCTGAAAAATGGAAAGGCAAAAAAATCTTTCTCGTAATAGGCGCCAGCGACCACGACACCACCGTCCATTTCGCCGGCAAAAAGCTCGGCACTCATATTGGCGGATACACGCCTTTTGAATTTGAACTGACCGACCTCGTTACGCACGGCAAAAGTCAATCTATTGAAATAAAAGTCTATGATCCCAACGATGAAACGGCCCGCAACAGCCACTATCTTTACGGGAAACAAGGCTACGGAAACGCCCGCGGCATCTGGCAGACTGTTTACCTAGAAGCGCGCGGCAACACATGGGCGGATTCCGTAAGGTTCTTCCCGAATATCTCCAACAGCACAGTAACAGCATCAATTTCTCTCGCCTCGCCCGCTTTGAGCGACATCCCGGGAAGCATCGAAACTGCAGGAGTTACAACGAAATTCACTATCAAAGAAGGTGAAACGAAAGAAAATGTCGTAATAAAAATCTCAAAGCCTCGCCTTTGGTCGTTCGCAAATCCCCACCTCTACGACGCAACGATAAAGGTAGGCGACGACACAGTCCGCTCGTATTTCGGAATGCGAGAATTTTCAATAGTGCGCAACCAAGAGGCGAAAGCGAACTACATTGCCCTCAACGGCGAATGCATCTATTTGCAGATGTGCCTTGATCAAAGCTACCATCCTGAGGGCTGGTATACTTTCCCGAGCGATGAGTTTATGAAAAACGAGATTGAGATATCTAAAAATCTCGGGCTGAACGGCAACCGCGTTCATATCAAAGCTGAAATACCGCGCAAGCTCTATTGGGCCGATAAACTCGGGCTTCTGATTCAAGCCGATGTTCCCTGCGCATGGGGCGATGTTTCAGAGGCGATGTTCAAGGAACACTGGAATTGCTTCAATGAAATGGTTAAGCGCGACTTCAACCATCCCAGTATATATCAGTGGACTCTCTTCAACGAAACATGGGGCCTCTTCTGCAACAGGTCTCTATCGATGGGGCTCGGTTCCGGCGGCGGCAATGCGAAAAAGCGCGTATACACCGCTGATACACAGAAAAAAGTGGAGGAAGTGTTCCGCAAGGCAAAAGCTCTTGATACGACGCGCTTTATCGAAGACAACTCCCCCTGCAATTCAGATCATGTGATCACCGACATCAACACATGGCACGCATACAGCCCCGGATACAACTGGGACATCACAATTGAAGAGGCTTGCAAAAATACCTTCAAAGGTTCAAAAAACAATTATATCGGCGGCAGAAGGCAAGGCGAAGAGCCGATGATGAATTCGGAGTGCGGCAATGTCTGGGGCTACATCGGGTCAACGGGCGACTGTGATTTCACATGGGACTACCACTTGATGATTGATGCGTTCCGCCGCCACATGCGCTGCTCTGGCTGGCTTTACACGGAACACCATGATGTGACGAACGAATGGAATGGCTATGTGCGCTTCGACCGCTCTCCTAAATTCACCGGCATCGGAGCTCTCTTCCCAGGAATGTCGCTTTCCAGCCTTCATGCCGAAGCGTACATTGCACTTGACAAGGAAATGTGCCGCACAAGCAAGCCGAACGAGATTAGGACAATCCCCGTTTGGATCTCATTAACTACATCTGCCCTCGCAGGCAAGCGTCTTACCCTCTCGTACGAATTAAGATACACTGACGACAAGGGAATACATAAAACGAAAAGCGGCAGAATGATTGAAGGAAACTCCCGCGCATATCCGTGGCAGAACGGAAAGTTCACCGACATTGGCGTAAAAATGCCAGACATAAATTCTGTGGGTACGATAAACTTCACTCTCTTTGCCGACGACAAGCCTGTCGCATACAACTTCACATGCTTCCGCGTTAAAGGCAAGGAAGAGCCCTTCCCTCCCCCAAAGGCCGCCTCTTGGTCTATCGGCTCTACAAATGTCCTTAACGGGCTTAAATACAACGGCTTCGGCAAAGGATGGTTTGAGTTTGAACTTCCATGTGAAGGTGAAGGAACTTTCATCGCAGAGCTTTCGGCTAAGAGGCTGAACGCCAAGGACGACAAGAACCTCGCGAAAACAGGCGACCTCGACTACATGCTCGGAGGCGGCTTCTGTAACCGCTCAAGGAACCCCAACAGCTACCCGCAAACGTCTTGCGAGCGTCATACGAGCGAAATCACAATCTACGCAAACGGCAAGAAGATTAAATCCTGCACGCTTGTCGACGACCCTGCCGACCACAGAGGAATTCTTTCATGGGCCGCACAGCCGCGCAACTCCACCCTTCACGAAGCAGGTAGCTACGGGTACTTGGTTAAAGCGAAAATCCCCGCAGGTGTCGCAAAGGACGGGAAAGTTACAATCCGCATCGAATCTACGGGAGGCGGGCTTGCCGTTTATGGGCCGGATTTCGGAAGGTATCCCTTTGGGCCTAAGATTTTGAAAAAATAAATTTTCTCTAAGCAAAAATCTGAAAAAAAATAAAAATCATAAAGAAATAAAGGTGTAAAATGATCGAGTTGATGATTAAAGCGTTGGGGGGACTAGCGATATTCATATACGGCATGAAGATGATGGCTGAAGGTTTACATGTCGTTGCGGGCGAAAGAATGCGGCTTATCCTCAGGCTTTTTTCAATCAACCGCTATGTGGGAGTAGTCTCTGGAGCGGTAGTGACGGCAGTGATGAACTCTTCAAGCGCCTCTACAGTGATGGTCATCGGTTTTATCAATGCGGGGCTGCTCACCTTAGTGCAGTCGCTGGGAATCATCTTCGGCGCCAACATCGGCTCTACGATAACAGGTCAGATTATCGCCTTTAAAATCGACAGCATAATTATGCCGGCGATAATAATCGGTCTTATCTTCTTCTTCATTCCCAAGCGCACTTGGAACGGATGGGGACAGACGATTCTTGGCTTCGGCTTTCTCTTTCTCGGCATGGGAATTATGGGCTCCGAAATGAAAAGCCTCGTTGAGCTGCCTCAGATTTCAAACATGTTCAAGATTTTCCACTGTGCCCCTACCGCTAACGGATTTATTCCAGTCCTTCAGATTCTCGGCGCCATCTGCGTAGGAATGATAGTCACATGCATTCTTCAAAGTTCCGCGGCGAGCCTCGGCATCATCCTCACCATCGCAATGAACGCGCCTGAGCTTATGAACCTCGAGACCGCCGTAGCGCTCGTGCTCGGGTCGAACATCGGAACTACCATCACAGCTCAGCTTGCCGCGCTTACCGCGAACCGCGTAGCTAAGCAGGCTGCTCTCGCTCATACGCTTTTCAACATTCTCGGCATCGTTATGATGATGGGCGTTTTCTGCATCATCTGGAACGGTGAATCGATTTTCTTCTCGATTGTCCGCAAATTCTCGCCTGCCGACAATATCCAGCGCCAGATTGCAAACGCACACACGTTTTTCAATGTCGCAACAACCCTCGCCCTTCTCCCGTTTGTAAAGCCGTTGGCGTCTCTGTGCGAAAAACTTATCCCTATAAAAGAATCGAAAATCAAATACCGTCGCCTTGAACCCATTCTTCTCGACACCCCAACCGTAGCGCTTCAGCAAGCAACCACCGTTCTGCGCAAAATGCTCGGCAAAGCATGGCGTGCCGTCAATTGCGCTTTCAAGCTTTACGACCATGACGACGAGCAGAACACGAGCCTCGCTGAGCATCTTGACGAGCTTGAACAGCAGATTGACGAGCGTCAGGCAGATATTTCGTCGTACTTGGCTCAGCTCATGGAAAAACCCATCTCGCACGATCAGGCCGCTCATATCCCCATGCTCCTTCACTGCGTAAACGATGCAGAGCGCATTGGTGACCACGCCTCTGTAATCCGCCGTATAATTGCCGCGCTCGACGAGGGCAATAAACGGCTCAGCGACGACGCTGAAAAGGAATACTGGCATCTTATGGAGCTTCTTACGAAACAGGCGCAACAGTCGCTTACCCTTCTTGCGAACGGCGATGTAACTCAACGCGATGCCGTGCTCTCAATCAAGGACGAAGTCCTCTCGCTCCTGGCCAAATACGAGCAGGAACATATTCTGCGCCTGAGAGATAAACTCTGCTCGCCAGAAATTGGCATTCTCTTCATCGAGCTTCTTTCCGAATTCCGCAAGGTTTCACGCCACCTTGCAAACATCGCGGAGCGCTCCGACGCTTTCTACACGGAGGCCGAGAAGAATCCTGTAGCCAAGAAAGCATAATGTAGGCGAGAAATTTCCCAGTCTACATTATAGCGTTGCGAATTTTCGCTTGCTGAGATATTAGAAAAATCTCCAGCGGTTTGAGCCTGAATGGCCGCCGCCTTGCTGATAACCGCGCTGGGAATACCCGCGCGAATAGGAGTTTTGAGTTTGATACGCGGGATTGAAAAGAGTTCTGCGTTTTTCCACAAGCTCCGGCGGAATTTCCTTGAGAAAGACCGACTCCTCCACAGGAAACATTCCGCCATCCGATGTTTTGCGGACAGTTGGAGAAAAGAGATGCAAAACATCCTTAGCCCGCGTAACGACTACATAAAAAAGCCGCCTCTCCTCGTCAGCGCGATTCTCTTCCGCCGCCTTAGCGGACGGGAAAAGCCCTTCTGAAAGCCACGGAACGAAAACGACGGGCCATTCCATGCCTTTAGCCTGATGGATAGTGGAGAGCGTAAGCTTGTCGGCATCGGGCTCGTTGCGCTTCATGTCGAGATTGGTAAGAAGCGCCACATCTTGAAGAAACGCCTCAAGCCGCGCACGACCGCCTTCTTGATTTCCACCAGAAGCGATTTGCCCTGCAAGCTCGGCGATATCCTCAAGCCTGTCTTCCGCATCTTTCTCATCCCACTCGCGCCTGAGATGATCTTCGTAATAAAGATCGCAAAAATCTTCGATTATCTCGCCGACTTCATCTTCCTGAAAATGATCGCCTGCAACTTCAAAACATTTGGCGACGGCTGGCCAATACGGCTTGGCTTTCGCACCAAAGAGAGAACCGAGAGCCTCCCTATCCTCACGGCGCGAGCCGTCAAACATCCCGCCGAGCTTCGCCCACATCTTCTGCGCCCCCTTCTCTCCCACGCCAGGGAAAAGGCATACAAAGCGCATAAAGGAAAGCTCGTCGCGCGGATTGATAAGAAGCCTCAGATAAGAAAGGACATCCTTAACGTGAATCTGCTCGAAAACGCCTACGCCAGATGTTATCCTGAAAGGCACTCCTGAGCGAGCGAGCGTCATCTGGATATCGATTGATTGGAAATGGCTACGATAAAGAACGGCCATATCGCTTAATTTATAGCCAGAATAAACAAGCTCTTTTGAAATCCTCAAAATTTCAGAGGCCTGCTCGCGCGAATCGTAGACTCTGTGAACTGACGGGCGAGACCCAATAGAAGGCCTGCACGATTTCAGATGCTTTTCAAACTGACGCGGAGCATCCTTCATGACGACATTGGCGATATCGAGAATGCCCGGAACTGATCTGTAATTCGCCTCAAGCTTGACAATGCCGCAGCCTTCCCAGCGTTTCGGGAAATCTAAAATATTTTCAATACGTGCGCCACGCCACGTGTATATGCATTGAAAATCATCTCCGACCGCAAGGATGTTACGGTGCTTCGCGGCGAGAATATCGGTAAATTCCGCCTGAAGAGTGTTTGTATCTTGATATTCATCAACGAGAATATGAAGAAAATGCTCCTGAAGCATTTCGCGGATTTTATCTGACTCTTTAAGAAGCTTAAGTCCGTTGACGAGAAGATCGTCAAAATCCATCGCTTCAAGCTCCTGCTTGCGGGCGACATATTTTTTCGCAATTACATCAATCGCTTCAGGGTCGACATCCGCTGTCTTCGTCAGATACCTTGAAGCTACGAATTGGACCGGTAGATTTTCGTTCGCCGCCTCCGAGATGATTTTCGCGACAACATCCTTCTTAGTAAACTCCTTTGGATCGGGAACGCTCGTCTTTATAATATCGCCGATAAGCTTCTTTTGATCATCTTCGTCAAGAATCGTATAACCGGGCTGATAGCCAAGAACACTGCCGTAACGCCTCAAAAGACGGGCGCATATCGAATGGAAAGTGCCGCTCCAGATTGAATGAACGGCATCGCCTACCAGGAGACCTGCGCGCTCGCGCATTTCGCGCGCCGCACGGTTGGTGAAAGTGAGAAGCAATATGCGCTCGGGAGGAACGCCGCGCTCCACGAGATACGCTACCCGGTGGACTAGAGTGCGCGTTTTACCCGTACCTGCCGCAGCGAGAACAAGCAAAGGACCCTCCCCGGCCGTTGCTGCGGCAAGCTGACCGGGATTGAGCAGTTTTGAGAAATCAGTCATTAGACGGAGAGCTGAGCAGAATCCTTCTTAATTTCGCCATCGCGCTTGAATCCCATTTTTTCAAGCCCGACAGGCTCGATAACGACGGGACGGCCGCTCATCCATGCGCCCTTCGTGAAATCAGGCACATCCTGCGTAGCGGAACGGTTTCTGACGGAGCGCTCGGAAAGCTCGCATACGGAGCACCAGGCTGCAAGATCGTACACATCCATATCAAGCGGAAGGCCGTTCTGCAAGCAATAGCAAAGGCGCAAAATCATAAGAAAATCCATTCCGCCATGACCGCCTACAACTTTCGCGAACTCGCCTGCTTCCTTCCAAAGGGGATGCATATACTCCTTGCGGATCTTCTCCGCCGATTCTGCACTCTCCCATTCGTGCGCACCATCGCCGCGCTTTTTCGAAAGCGCAACCTGATACGGATAGTCTTTCAAAATTCCGCGAGAGCCTGAAACAAGATTAATTCGCGAATACGGACGAGGCGATGTGACGTCATGTTGAATCATAATGCTACGCCCCTTGACCGTTTTTACAAGGGTTGTATTCATATCGCCCATGGCAGGATTCTGCCGCGCCTTCCACGTTTCAGGGAATCGAGCTGAAGCGTAATCCTTAAACCCGAACGCCTTGCTTTCGAGCGACACCAAATAATCGAAACGATCGCCGCGGTTGATATCAAAATACCATGCCACGGGGCCTAACCCGTGCGTAGGATACTGATTACCCTTGTGCGCAAGATTCCATTTAAGGCGCCAGTAATCCATGTATCCGCTCACGCCGTAGCCGGGCTTGTTGACATCAGGATCTTGGTAGCAGCATTCGCGCAAATCGTGGATATAGGCGCATTCCGCGTGAAGAAGCTCACCGAGAATCCCCTTGCGCGCCATATTGAGAGTGAGCATTTCGATTTCACCGTAGCAGCAGTTTTCAAGCTGCATACAATGGCGGCGCGTGCGCTCGCTCGTCTCAACGAGTTTCCAGCAATCCTCAATCGTAAACGCGGCAGGGACTTCCGTAGCCACATGCTTACCGTGCTCCATCGCATAGAGAGCTATCGGCACGTGAAGGTGCCAGGGCGTCGCATTGTAAACAAGGTCAATATCGGCTTCCTCGCAAAGTTTCTTATACCCCTCCTCGCCGGAAAATTCCTTCTTTGCGGGGCTATGACCGTTATCGCGCAGCCATTTCTGCTGCATCGCGACGCGCTCAGGATGTTTATCGCAAAGAGCGACAATCTCGACTCCTGGAATTATAGCGAGAATATGGAGAGCTCCAGGGCCGCGCATTCCAAGACCGATGACACCGACACGAAGCTTTTTAAGAGGCTTATCTGCCCAGTTCAACATCGTTCCACCGCCAGTAATCTTAAGCGCGCCCGACATACACCCGGCAGCCATGGCGGTAACTCCCATCCAGGCTGTTCCCTTAAGAAAATCTCTTCTTGTATTATTCATTTGCGAACTCCCTTCTTGTTGTAAAATTATTCACCTGCGGCACGGAGAAGATCATGAGCCTTTTTAAGTGCCGCGGCATCGAATTTAAGAACCTTGCGGTCGTAAGTCATGATGCCGTTTATTTCGCCCTCGACATCTGTCGTCTGAGTGTATACGGCGCCGGCAAGCCCCTTCTTGGCAAGAGTCGCGACGTGGGCGGTAAGCTCAACATACTTCTTTTGAACGGCCGCACAATCAGTATCGTTGCCCGTCTGACCATACCCCCATGCGTCCTCCGTCCAGAGATGACCGGGAACGCGGCAGCCGATTCCGCCGTATTCGCCAAGGAAGCTTACACGGTGCGGATTCACTGCATGCATGGAGGGCCTGAAATTGTAGTCATGCCTGTCGATTGCATCGCACGATTCGGTTTCACCCTCTCCTTTGTGCTTCGACCATGCTCTATCATCCGCGTTGTGCCCCTTGTCGCCGCCCTCAAAATCACGCCAGCCGCTAGGCCCGTTCACAAGGCGATGGGAAGGATCGTACCTTGCGGTCCAGCGGAGCATATCGGCCGTAAGAATATCGCAAGGCTGAGTCCACTGCTCATTGTATGGAACCCACATGATAATTGAAGGAACGGCCATAAGCTCATCCATCACGCCCTTCCATTCACGACGCACAGAGCCGTATGCAAAATTGGCATGGGAAAAATCGAAAACCTTAGTGCCGTCTCCGGAAGGCATGTCCTGAATAATGAGAATGCCAAGCTTGTCGCAGAGGTGATAATACCTCAATGGCTCAACCTTTATATGCTTACGCATCATATTGTAGCCGCATTTTTTCAGCGTAAGAATATCATGCTTCATCGCTTCTTCGGAAGGAGGCGTAAGAAGCCCGTCAGGCCACCATCCTTGGTCAAGAGTTCCGATTATGAAGTAAGGCTTATTGTTGAGGAAAAACCTAAGGACGCCATTTTTATCTTTGCCCTTCGTGAACTTGCGCATTGCGAAATAACCACGGATGACATCATCGCCGCATTTAGCCTTGAAATTATAAAGGTTAGGTTCCTCGGGGCTCCAGAGGCGGAATGCCTTAGGCATCTTAACTGAGAAACGCTCCCCGCCGTCGCCCTCGCCCTTCGCCACAACGACAGACGACTTTTCAGAGCAGCAATCAAATATTTCAACCTCCACATCCTCGTTTTGATCGGCGCCCTTTACATTGAAAATAAAATCAACTTTGCCGTTGTCGATATCGGGGATGACATTGTAGCTTTCAATCCATGTTTCTGGAACCTGTTCAAGCCAAACCGACTTCCAAATGCCGGAAACGCGCGTATAAAAGCACCCTTTAGGCTTAAGCGACTGCTTGCCGAGAGAATTTACAAAGCCCTCTGTCGGATCCCAAACGCGGACTAAGAGATCGTTTTCGCCGCTGCGGACAAGCGATGTGATATCATACGAAAAACCACTCTGCGAGCCCTCATGAGGAATGCCGGCCTCAATGCCGTTGACAAAAACCTGCGTGCGGAAGTCTACGCCGTCAAAGCGAAGAATCTGGCGGATTCCTTTAGACGGCGACACCTTGAAAGTGCGGCGGTATTCAATAAGCTCGTCTTTATCTGTAAGCCGCCCTACGCCGGAGAGGGCCGACTCAATAGCGAACGGGACTAAAATTTTTCCGGCCGCCTTCTCTTTTGAGTACCCATCGGCATCGGGAGCGAGAATTTTATAATCCCACTTTCCGTTCAGAGACTCCCAATTCGAGCGTACGAGTTGAGGGCGAGGATATTCGCGCCATGCGTTTTCCGCAGTGACCTTCTCGCCGAAAGAAGTCATCATCGTTGCCGCCAACAATATACTAACCATATTTTACTCCCTTTTCTCTTATTTAAATTCCAATTGCCACTATTATACCAAAACTCTCTCTATTTTACTTTCTGTAAATTTCCTCTCAACCAAGGCGGCGGCAGAGCCCTTTGTCTTCTTCAACGCCCAACACAATGTTCATATTCTGAATGGCAGCGCCTGAAGCCCCTTTGCCAAGGTTGTCAAACCTCGCCACGAGAATCGCACGCTCGGCGTTGCCGTGGACGGAAAGCTCCATATCGTCATATTGCGAGAAGGAAGACGAAGAAAGCATACCTCCCTCGGAGGCGTCTTCAACAAAACGCACCATCCCCTCACCTCCGCCAATTCCGTATGTGGAGCGATAAACCTCGGCGACGGCGGCGATATCGATAGAATGAAGCTGGACTGTAACTTCCATGCCGCTGTAATCAGGAACGACAATCGGCGAGAAACACGGCGCATGATCAAGAGCGCATATCGCAACCATTTCTTTAAGATGCTTATGCGTCTGCCCAAGCGCATATTGCCTACCGCCCTTGAGAAGATCGCGCTCCGTCGCCTCTTCCTGTGGAGCGTTGCCTTCATAATCGGCAATCATTTTTTTGCCGCCGCCGGAATAACCGGTAAGAGAAAACGAATGAAGCAAGGCATCGCGTGAAATAACACCGGCGCGGACAAGAGGCTCAACAAGCGCGACAAAACCGCTTGCATGACAGCCGGGATTAGCGATACGCTTAGACGAAGCAATCCTTTCCCTGCGCCCTGCAAGCTCAGGGAAACCGTATTCCCAAGAGCCGTTCGTTCTGTGGGCAGTGGAAGTGTCAATTACGACGACATCGGGATTGACAACCATCGCGGCCGCCTCAATCGCTGCGGCATCGGGAAGGCACAACATCGCAACATCGCAGCTGTTCAAAGCATCCCTGCGCGCTGACAAATCTTTTCGCAAATGCTCAGGCAATGCGATGACTTCAAGATCATCGCGGCTTGAGAGACGCTCCCTGATTCTAAGACCAGTAGTACCGGCCGACCCGTCAATGAAAATTTTTTTCCTGCCCATAACAACACCCTCAAATGTACAGCCGTATCGCCATTACAATCGATACGGCTTAAAAAAGAATGAAACTCGGCCGTATCACGGCCGAGCCATTCTGCTTACTTATTCTTATGACGCTGAGCCTTCATACGCTTGTCGTATTTATGCTTCGACATTTTTTTGCGCCTTTTCTTCTTGATGGAACCCATTTTTCTCTCCTTTTCTGTTTAGAATATAATCTTGTTGAGGGGAAGTTCAATGATGCCCGTAGCTCCGTTTTTCGTGAGCTGCGGAATAAGATCTCTCACGAGCTTCTCTTCGACGACAGACTCAACGGCGAACCATTTTTCATCATTGAGCTTGTTGACCGTCGGCGCGTGGAGCGCAGGAAGGACGGAGACTATCTTATCAAGATTCTTTGCAGGGGCATTGCACTTGAGAAGAACTCGCCTCTGAGCTTCAAGAGCACCAGTAAGGAGCATCTTGAGCTGCTCAAGTTTCTTGCGCTTCGCGGCATTCTTCCAGCTCTTCTTGTTGGCGATGAAACGCGTCGTCGAAGTAAGAATCGTGTCAACGATGCGAAGATTGTTCGCCCTAAGGGAACTGCCCGTTTCAGTAAGATCGACAATAGCATCGACGAGCTCAGGAGCCTTAACCTCGGTAGCTCCCCAGCTGAACTCAACTTCAGCTTTCACGCCATGCCTCTTGAGATAACGCTTCACGAGGCCGATAGCCTCGGTGGAAATACGCTTACCGTTAAGATCCTTGACTGATTTAATCTTGGAATCGTTAGGGACAGCGAGAACCCAGCGCACCGGATTGGAAGTGGCCTTAGAGTAATTGAGCTCGCAGATTTCCTCTACGTCGCTTCCGTTCTCATAAACCCAATCATAACCGCAGATTCCCGCGTCAAGAAGGCCGAGCTCGACATAGCGGCTCATTTCCTGGGGTCTTAAGAGACGGCACTTTATCTCCTCGTCGTCAATTGACGGAACGTAGGAACGGCTAGAGCAAGAGACATTGAAGCCCGCCCTCTTGAAGAGAGCGAACGTTGATTCTTGCAGACTGCCTTTTGGTAAACCTAATACGATTGACATGATTTGTGAATTATATCATAATTAGCGCCCTTTTGTCCAACCGCGAGAGTAAAATTACGAATGCAACTGCCCGCGAAGTGAGGGAGTTGGGAGTGAGGGAGTTGGGAGTTAAGAAATGTTCGAATGTTTGAATGTTAGAATGTTCGAATGTTTGAATAAAATAAGGACTCTTCCCTTTTCCCTCTTCCAACCCGCCCGTGCCCTCCTTCTCTATTGCACTCAAGCAATTATATCCGGCACAAAAACGCGGGCGTGTTAGCCCGCGCACCTCTTAAGAG
>JAHBAE010000014.1 GCA_018384485.1 Kiritimatiellia bacterium | reverse complement strand
ACTGGCGAAACACTGAAGGAACATGCGAAATGATGAGGCAGATTATAAGAATAGGCGTTTTGGTCGTGCCGTGGCTGATGGCCGTGGCGCTGCCGATTTTGCTATTTCCAGGTTTTGTCAATTCGAATATGGGGAGCATCGACTTCGTCCATCTGCTGGGGTTCGAGTTCGTGATGATTCCGCTCGCACCACTGATGCTGCTGCGGTGTTTTCTGGCGAATCCCGAGGGCGGGGTCAGGGATTATAAGGGTCAGAGCTTATTGACATAGTAGCATTGACGTAGTAATCGGTTTTGTGATACACTGCTCGACATGCGTAAGACGAGGTTTATAGAGAATTGCCGATGCTACCACCTGATTAGCCGGCTGGAACATCAGGCATTTTTTCTCGATGACGACAAGAAGGCGCGACGCGGCTATGCCTTCATGTACGGCAACGGCGATTGGGAGACGATTCGCGCCTGCCACGAGAAGTCGATGCGCGAGGCAATGGGCGCTTCGCAAGACCGTCGGCATTCGCAGCAGCATCCATTTCAATCGCTATTACCTTTCCCCGTTGCTGGAGAGGGGCATCATTGCTTGAACCGATCCCGATCATCCGCAGTCGCCCCAGCAGAGGTATTGCCTGACATGAGTTACTATATCAGCGATACTATGTCAATAAGCTCTGACCCTTGCGCCCTCCCCTGTCGCCGCGTCCGGCTTCTACCGCAGCTGTTCTCCGCCGGCGTTCCCCGGCCTTCGGGCGGACTAGTCCCTGGCCGGCTTCGCGACCTTCAGCCAGCGACTTGCGACTCCGAGGCAGCACCGGTTGGTCTTGAAGTTGCGCAACGGCCTCATAGCGTACGTTATACTATAATTTCGCACAACCCCACCACCCGAACCCCACCATTAGGACCCTCGAAAGCCCCTAGAAAAAAGACCAGGAAAAAGGGACCCTCTTTTCTGTTCCGCAAATCCCGAAACAACGGAAGCGGGCAGAGATTCATTGCTTCAAACGCGATTCGCGTCATCCAACTTCCGAATTTAAGGTAAAATATTTTCGGGTCCATCTGCGTCTTTATTACCGAGGCCGGCGTCCTGCCGGCCGTAACCAAATCAGAAAGGAATGCATTCGATGAAGTGTTTGATGACTGTTGTCGCCGCGGCGCTGGCGCTGGCCGCCGTTGCCGAGAAGCCGTCCGGGAAGACCGGGTGCGAGACGCGGGCGCGTCCGTCCCGTGCCATGATGGGGGCGTCGTCGGCCGATCCGGTGGTGCGGGCGGCGCTGAATCCGCGGTTTGCCGAGCAGCTCGGGCTTTCCGACGAACAGGCGGCGAAACTCAAGGCCCTGCGCGACGACAAGGGCAAGCTGCGGTCGCTGCACGAGCAAATCCGCAAGGGCATGGAGCGCCAGGCCGAGCTGCTGAAGGCCGAGCTGATCGACGAGGCGGCCGTGATGGCGGCGATCGACGAGGTCTTCGAGGCGCGCAAGGCGATAGCGAAGGCGCAGACCGGGAGGTTGATCGCCGCGAAGTCGATCCTCACGCCCGAGCAGGTCAAGAAGGCGCAGGAACTGGCCGGTTCGCGGTCTGCCCGCCCGCCGCGGGCGAAGCGTCCCCGGCCGACGCCGGCAGAGACTCCGGACGAGGCCGGGCAGGCCGACGCGAAGCCATGACCGAAGACGGGCGGCTTCTGCTCGCCTATGCGCGCCGGGGCGACGTCATGTCGCTCTCGGCGCTGGTCGCCCGCAACACGACTTGGCTGAGGGCGCTGCTGCGCGGCTTGACGGCTTCAGACGCCGAGGCCGAGGATGCGTTTCAGGAGGTCTGGGTGCGGGTGATCAAGGGCTGCCGCTCGTTTCGCGGCGGCTCGGCCAGGGCGTATCTGGCGCGTGTCGCGCGCACGGTCGTGATTGACCGGTTCCGGCGGAGCGGCCGGCCGACGTGCAGTCTCGACGCCGTCGATGAAAACGGCGCGAGCCTGGCAGAGACGCTGGTCGACGGGGCGCCCTGGCCGAGCGCGGCGACCGAGCTGCGCGGAACCGCTGCGGACGTGCGTCGCGCCGTGCGGGCGTTGCCGGAGGGGCCGCGGACAGTGCTTTTGCTGCGCATCGAGGGCGAGCTCTCTTTCCGGGAGATCGCCGGGGAGTTGAACATTCCCCTAGGCACGGCGCTGACGTGGATGCATGCGGCGACCGTTCGCCTGCGGAAATTGCTGGGAGGAGAGTCATGATTGAAGACATGGAGTTAGCGACGGTCGTCCGCCGGGCGCTGGAGGAGTCGGTCACGCCTGCCGGTCGCGAGTCGCCGGCCGCCATCATGGCCCTGGCGGCGCAAGAGGCCGCACGGCGGCGACGTGTGCGCTGCTGGCGCCGGGGGGCGGGGCTGGCGGCGGCCGTGCTGGCGGCGATCCTGCTGCTACCGTCGTCGCGCAGGCTGTCCCGGGGCGCCGCCGGAGCCGGGGTCGAGGGGGTGATCGCCGTCCTGTGCGAGATTGACGGGCTCGATCTCTGCGGCGGGCCCGAGGCCTCGGCGGGCGACAGGCTCCTCGACTGGCAAGACGCCCCGTGCCGCGATTTGCTTTGAAGCGATTGCTCCAGCCTACGAGAGGATCAAAAGGGTCAGAGCTTATTGACATAGTATCGCTGACATAGTAATCGGTTTTGTGATACACTGCTCGACATGCGGAAGACGAGGTTTATCCTAAAAACGGCAGTAGGGCGAATTTTTTCTCACGCAGAGGCGAGATGCGCCCGCGACGAAGTCGTCGGGTTGCCTGAGCGAACCGAACCTGAAGGGCAGCAAGGGGCCGCGAGAGGCCGAGATTTTTACCTCACGCAAAGTTCGCGAAGTACGCGAAGTTTTTTAGAATCCGTTTCTTTCCATTATTACTTTGCGGACTTGGCGTACTTTGCGTGAGACACAATGAGGATGTTGGGGGTTATGATAGAAAACTACCTTTTCTCAGCATTCTCAGTCTCTCTGCGCCTCTGCGTGAGAAAAAATTCGCCCCTACTGCCGTTTTTTGGATAAAACTTGCTAACTTCCCAAGCGCAAGAGAAGTTTTCAAGTAGAGTCGAGTTTGACAGTTTGAGAGTTTGACAGTTTTGATGCGATTAACGATTATCCCTAACCCGCGGCAAGCCAGGAGTAATGGTTGACGCAAAACGATACGATATGATAAACTCCATAAATAAAAAATGACTATGATTACCATGAAAAAGCTCATATTGACTTTTATCGTATTTATCTCAGTCGTTGGCGAGGCTTTCTCTGAGAAAAATCAAAGAACAGACTATAAGTCGGCTAAGGCGGCTGAGAAAGGCGTGTTGCTTCTGACGTTCGACGACCGCAATTTCGCCGGCTGGGAGGCGGCGCGGCCGATCTTCGCCAAATACGGCGCACATGCGACATTCTTCGTTTCCGGAGATTTCCTTCCGGAGAATGCCCAAACTCTTAAACGTCTGGCATTAGACGGACACTCCATCGGACTTCATGGATTTAAACATCTCAATGCCGACAAGTATTTAGCAGAGTTTGGCGCCGAGCGCTACTACAAGGATGAGATCTGGCCCCAGGCGGAGAGTGCCAGGAAGTTCCATGTGTCATATAAGAGCTTTGCCTATCCAAATTGCCGCTGTAGCGATGAAACGGACGCACTCTTTCGCGCGAAGGGTTTTCAGCGTGTCCGCGGCGGCGTGAAGGGCGCGACACCGTACGATCCTAAAGGGGAAAAACAGGCCGCGCGTAGGCCTCTTGTTGAAAATGACGCCGTGTTTTTCCCTGCTTCTGAGCTTCCTAACCGATTTAGAATCGATACGATAATAGTGGGGGAGGCGTATCATACCGATATAGAAGAAATCTGCGCTTGTGTCCGCCGCGCCGCCGAGCGCAAGGAAGTTTTCTGCATTACTTCGCATGACATCGCACTCAACGCTAAGCATATTCACATGAAGAGCGAATGGCTTGAGCGGATTCTCGCCATCGCCAAGGAGTGCGGTATCGCCGTATTGGGCTTTGATGAATTGCCCTAAGTTGTTTAGAGAGAAAAAAGGATTAAAGTAGGCAGGTAATTAGAAACGAATATGGAGAAATGATATGGGAAGATTTGATGGTAAAGTCGTTCTCGTTACGGGAGGCAACAGAAATACAGGGCTCGCGCTTGTGGAGAAATTCGCCCGCGAAGGCGCGCGAGTGTTTATGTGCGGTATGAGCGAAGCGTCGACCGCCAAGGGCGCTGAAATGTTGTCTATGCGCGGAGTGGAGGGTGTTGTTTCTCAGCCATGCGACATCTCCGACGCCGCTCAAGTAGCCGCGCTCTTCGACACGATAGAGCGCGAGGCAGGGCGGTTGGATATTCTCGTAAACAATGCGGCGAATCAAGGGCTCGGCCACGGCGGACCGTTGGAGATGGATGCTGCGAAGTTTCATGAAGTCTTTAATACGAATGTCATCGGCGGCTTTCAAGTTACGCAGATGGCTTGCAATAGGTTCTTCATGAAGCAGGAAACGCGCGGCAGTGTTGTGTTTCTTTCATCAAACACCGCAAAGCGCGCAATCAGGCATCGCACGGCATATTGCGCGTCAAAAGGAGCTATAAATTCAATGGTGCGCGCCCTTGCGCTTGACTTAGCTCCGCTCGGTATCCGAGTTAACTGCTGTGCGCCGGGCTATATCAATACGGAGCGTTGGGATGTGCTCGACCCTGCGAAGGCGGCGCGCCGGCGTCTTAACTGCCCCTTGCGCAAGGAAGCGAGCGGAATGGATATTGCGAATGTCGTTGCGTTTCTCGCTTCCGACGATTCTGCTAATATGACAGGCGAGATCGTAACTTGCGACGCGGGCTGCTCGTGCCAGCACATGCCGGAAGATGTGGATGTTTAAGAGAGTGAAACTGCTATGAAAATAAAATCAATTAAGACATTCGTCATTGACTCATTCCGTACAAACTGGGTGTTCGTCAAGGTGACGACCGATGAAGGCATTCACGGTATCGGAGAGGGAACGCTCGAGTACAAGGAGAATGCGCTCACGGGCGCAATCGCAGATCTTGAGCATGCCCTCATCGGTAAGGATCCGTTCGACACCGAATGGATTTTCCACGAGAACTATCGCGACGCCTACTGGCGCGGCGGGCCTGTTTTAATGTCGGCGCTTTCAGCGGTCGATATGGCTCTTTGGGATATAAAGGGTAAGGCTCTTGGTCTCCCAGTTTGGAAACTTATCGGAGGAGAGTGCCGCAAAGGAGTGCCGTGCTATGCGAACTGCTGGTTTGCGGGCGCCAAGGAGCCCGAAGAATTTGCGGCGAAGGCGACTGCGGCGGTTGAGGCCGGCTTTAAGGGGTTGAAGTGGGATCCTTTCGGTAAGAACTACCGCCAGCTTCCGCCTGAGGACTTCAAGAAGGCAATGAAGTGTGTCGCGGCTGTAAAGGCGGCGACTGAAGGGAAGGCGGAAATTCTCATTGAGTGTCACGGGCGTTTTGACGTTCCAACGGCGCTTCGCGTATGCAACGCGCTTGAGGAGTTTTCGCCGTATTGGGTAGAGGAGCCTGTCATCCCCGATACGATGCGCGCGCTCGCCGATGTAAGAAGCCGCGTAAAAGTGCCAATCGCCTGCGG
The DNA here is from genome assembly GCA_018384485.1 of Kiritimatiellia bacterium. GTDB lineage: Bacteria > Verrucomicrobiota > Kiritimatiellia > RFP12 > UBA1067 > UBA1067. Next base: position 14,535 of record JAHBAE010000014.1, on the reverse strand, counting down.
CGAGAGGCTCTTTACGATACAGCAGATTATGGACGCGATAGAGCTTCGTTGTTGCGATTATCTTCAGCCTGACTCGTCTCACGCGGGCGGCATTACGGGAATGAAGCAGATAGCGTCTATTTGCGATGCTCACCATATCCCGTTCTGCGCGCATAATCCTTCGGGGCCTGTCGCGAACGCCGTTACGCTCGCGCTGGGCGTTTCAACGCCGGGCTATTGCATCCATGAGACTCTCTTCGATGATGTTCCGTGGCGCAAGGATGTAATCGACGAGGACGTGCGCTTTGTTGGCGGGCTTATGTATCCATCTGATAGGCCTGGGCTGGGGATAGAGTTAAACGAAGAGGCCGCAATGGCGCATCCTAAGCAGGATCATTACCTTAGGCATTATGTAGGAACGTTGACTAACATTCGTCCGCCGGATAGCGTAAAATACTATCATGGCTGATTATTTGGCGAGCAAATTTTGCCAATAGAAATAACAGATTTACGATGACGAGGTAATTGAAGTGATTGTCTATCTTGGATGCTACACGGACGATGCGAACCGGAATGGACTTAAGGTGCTTAATCTTGATGAAGCGACGGGTGTGATGTCTGTTGCAGGCGAGTATTCAGTTACGAACGCGCTTTATCAGGCTCTCTCGTTGGATGGCAAGTATCTCTATTCCTGTACAGGCGAAGGGGTGGCATCGTTTTCCGTTGCAGGAGATGCTCAATTAGTTGCGGCAGATAAAATAGATATCTCCGATTGTGTATGTCATCTTTCCGTCATGCCTGACAATCGCCGGATCGTCTGGGCGGACTATCTGAACGGTGCCGCAGGCTCCATCGAGGTTGAGGAAGGTAAATTTGGCAAGCTCGTCAGCCATCGCCATTTCGGCTCAGGTCCGAATCTGCCGCGTCAAGATAAAGCTCACTGTCATCAGGCGGTTCCGACTCCGGACGAGAAGGGGTATTGCGTGGTAGATCTCGGATTAGATCAGATTGTAGAGTATCCGCAAGCGCGTGTTTTCCATACATCTCCATCTGGTGCTGGTCCGCGGCATCTTTTATTTCATCCAAATGGACGACTCGCTTTTCTTGTCTATGAACTTGGCAATATGATTTCGTCTTTTTTATGGTCTCCTGTAGGCGGCTTTAAGTTGATTGACACACATTCAATTTTTACCCCTTCCAGTAACTTGACAATTTCCAGTTCTTCATGTCTATCAGCCGCAATCCGCTTTACGCCGGATGGTAAGAGTGTTGTTGTTTCTAATCGTGGCGAGAATTCTCTTGTTGTCTTTGATTTCGACGAGGAGTCTGGAAGCCTTGCCTTCAAGTCACGTACGTTGCTTTCCGGTAATTGGCCGCGAGATTTCATATTCGTAAATGATACGTTGGCGCTCGTTGCCTGTGAACGCTCGGGGGAAGTCCTATCGCAGCGCTATGATTCATCATCTGGCCTCTTTACACAAATCGCCGCGTTAGGCTCACTCCATCGTCCCGTCGCTCTGACACTTTCTTCTTATGAATTAAAATAACTATGAATGCTAAAACTATTATTTTCTCTATTGCGGCGTCGCTTTTCGCCTTTTCCGCTCTGGCCAACCGTATTGTTTGGGTGGACGAGCTTTCGCTGGAGGGCTTTGACATCGATGTTGAGCATTTCAACGCAACGCCCCGCGCGTCCGTAACGAGCAAGTTCGGCCAAGTGGTGCCGCTTAAGGTCGTAGACCGCGTCTTTGCACACGGGGTTGGTGCTCACGCGCCCTCGTTGTCAGGCTACGAGTTCACAGGCGAGGCGGTTTCGTTCGAGGCCTCAGTTGGCGTTGACGCCTATGTGCTTGAGCGTGCGAAAAGCGGCACTCCGGTCGACGCGAAGATGCGCTTTCTCGTAGTGGCAGACGGCAAGACAGTGGCAGAATCTCCGGTGATGGAGGCATCAACTCCTGCCTACGACTTTAAGGTCGACCTCCGCGGAGTTAAGGTGGTGATGCTCAAGATTGACGACTGCGGCTCCGGGAGTTGGGATCTTGCCGTCTGGGGCGAGGCAAAGTTCATCCTTGCCGACGGAGCTTCCGTTACGCCTTGGACTGGCGCCGAACCTCAGCTTGGCATTCTCACTCCAAAACCTTCGCCTGCGCCTCGCATCAATGGCGCAAAGGTCTTTGGCGTAAGGCCTGGCCACGACATTCTTTGGCGACTTCCCGTCACGGGTGAGCGCCCGATGGAACTTCGTGCCGAGAATCTCCCCGCAGGTGTCGCCTTCGACTCTAATACGAGGCTTCTTTCAGGGCGCGTCACCGCTCCTGGCGAATATAATATTTCTTTTACCGCGAAGAATGCCGCGGGCACGGCGACTGGCTCGCTGCGGCTTGTCGTCGGCGACACGATCGCGCTCACCCCGCCGATGGGTTGGAATAGCTGGAACGTCTTCGGCTCGTTCGTGACCGCTGCCGACATCCGCGCCGCGGCAGATGCGCTTATCGAGACTGGCCTTGCCGACCATGGATGGAGTTATATCAACATCGACGACTTCTGGCAGAACAGTGTTGTCGCAACCGACGATCCGACGCTTAAAGGTCCGCTGCGCACGGCTGATGGAACGGTCGTCTCCAACGCTAAGTTCCCGTCAATGAAGGCTCTTGCCGACTACATTCACTCAAAGGGCCTCAAGGCCGGTCTCTATTCCTCGCCCGCCGCGCGGACGTGTGGTGGCTGCGAAGGGTCGTGGGGGCATGAGTGGAAAGACGCTGAGACTTACGCAAAGTGGGGCTATGACTACCTCAAGTACGACGGCTGCAGCTACAGTGAGGTGGCGGTCGGGAAGGGGGCTACTCGTAATTTTCTTCCTTTCGTCATCATGGGCGAGGCGCTACGCTCGCAGAACCGCGATATCGTCTATTCAATCAATCCTTTCGGCGACGGCAGCGAACTGACGCTACCTTATGGCGGCGCGGCGGAGGCGGGGGCCTCAAGCTGGCGCACGACCAGCGACATAAACGATGCTTGGAAGAATGTACAGGCCATTCTCGCTCAGCAACGTTATCTCTGGCCGTATGCGCGGCCAGGCGCATGGAACGATCCCGATATGCTCGTTGTGGGTGTAATCGGCGGTCCTTGGAAGTTTCGCCGTCTGACGCGCCTCAACCGCAATATGCAGTATACGCATATGTCGCTCTGGTGCATGCTCTCTTCTCCGCTTCTGATAGGCTGTGATCTTACGAAAATAGACGACTTCACTCTTCAGCTCCTATCAAACGACGAGGTAATTGAGACAAACCAGGACTCTCTCGGCGCTCAGGCCGCGCTTGTCGCAGAGGGGCCGCGCGCTGAAATCTGGGCAAAGCCGATGAGTGACGGCTCTTTTGCTCTTGCGCTCGTTAATACTGTCCGCAAGACGACTACGATCACTGCCGACTTCCACGCGCTCGGGTTGGAGGGTAAGTGGCGCGTGCGCGACCTTTGGCGGCAGAAGGATATGGGCATTTATGGAGCCGAGTATTCTTATGACGTGCCGCCGCTGGCGACGCACCTCGTGCGCCTCTGGCCTGAGATAGGAGCAGGGCTCAGAAAGGGGCTTTCTGATATCCGTATGAACGGCTTCTACCATTTGTTGGAGCAGAAGCGCCCAGTCGGGCGTCCTGGCTATAATCCCCAGAAGAGTTGGCCCTGCAAGGACTGTCCGCGCGGCAGGGCAGGAAATGTGCGCGATGCACTTGGTAAAAAATAGTTCTTTAAATGAAAACTCAAACATCAGCCGACAAGGCGAAAATAGAAGAATATCGAAGGAGCCTCGGAAAATACTCGAAGCCGAGCGTCACGGCGGATATAGTCGCAGTGCGGCCTGCTTACAGCGAACTTAGCGAGAGCCAATGGCGGGAAAACCCTCAGTTCGCTCTTGAGGTACTTTTTATTAAGCGCGGTCAATGGCCGTTTGAGGGGATGTGGGCATTGCCTGGAGGATTCGTTCGTCCTGACGAATCTGTTGAAGAGGGGGCGAAGCGCGAGCTTTTAGAGGAGACAGCGCTTGAATGTGATCATCTCATTCCAGTGGGAGTATTTTCAAAGCCAGGGCGCGATATGAGAGCGTGGATAATTTCAAACGCTTTTGTCTCTGTCCACAAGCGCGGACAAGGTTGTCGAGTCAAAGGCGGCGATGATGCAGCGCTCACAAGATGGCTTCTTCTTAAATCGCCGATCATTGAGAATGGGCGGTTCAATCTCCCGTTTTACGATACAACGTCTGGCGCGGCGCAAATGGCTTTCACTCTTGCAGGCACTTATCGCGAGGAGGATATTGGCGGCGGCAAAGTTTTGACGGTTGATGAAAATTCTCTCGCTTTTGACCATGCTGAAATAATTGCGCAGGCGTTTTTACGAATGCTCTCGTTCGACATGAAGAAGCTAGTCTTTTTCTTCCTTCCGGAGAAGTTCACGCTTTCCAACTACATCGATGTTTATCAGTACCTCACGCGACATTCCGTAAGCGCGGCGAATATCCCGAGCTTCCGCCGCCAGCTTACTGCAACGAAGGAACCGCTTCTTGAAGTGTGCGAAGGCGAGTGGGAAGACCTCGGCGGCCGCGCCCACGCCCCTGCAAAATTGTACCGCAGGAGAAGAACTGAATGAAATCTCAACCATAAAGAACAATCGTGGTTGTGGTATAATACGCAACATGAGTTTTCCAATACAACTTGATCGTCCTCTTGTCGTGTTCGATATTGAATCGACAGGCCTCTCGCCTCGAAAAGACCGCATTATTGAACTGTCTGCGGTAAGAGTCAACATTGACGGCACCGAGGATAAAAAAACATGGCTCCTAAATCCGGGAGTTCCAATACCGAAAGAAACATCCGATATTCACGGGATCACCGATGATATCGTCAAAGATTGCCCCGTGTTCAGGGAGCGCGCTGAAGAGATAGCCGAGTTTTTCGCCGGTGCAGATCTTTCAGGCTTTAATTCCGATAGGTATGATATTCTATGCCTTGAAGAAGAGTTTGCGAGAGTCGGGATTAATTTCGGAGTATCACGCAGGAGGCGTGTCGATGTTCAGCGTATTTACCACAAAATGTTCCCTCGCGATCTTTCTTCCGCCGTGCGTGAATATCTTGGGCGCGAGCATGAGGGGGCGCACGGTGCCGAGGCCGATACGCTTGCTACTTTAGAGATTTTAAAGGCGCAGTTAACTCGCCATTCTCAGTTGCCTCGTACTGTGGCCGAGCTTGATTCGTGGATCGCTCCTACAGATCCTCTCAATGCCGATCGTGACGGTCTCTTTCGCTGGAAAAACGGCGAATGGATCGTCAACTTCGGCAAGAAGAAGGGGGAATCGCTCAAACGCATCATGCTTAATGAGCCTAATTTTCTTAAATGGATGACGAAGGGCGATTTCTCTGCCGATGCGCGTATGATTGCTTCAGACGCTCTTGCGGGGCGTCTTCCTCCTCCTCCGGCAAATGTCTGAGAAATGAAAAAACTTACTTATCCTTTTTCGGAAGACGATATCCGCTCTCTTCGAGCAGGTGATGTCGTTGAACTTTCAGGGCGCATATACACAGGGCGCGACAGGCTTCACAAATACATAGCCGATGGAGGCGCGTTTCCAGTCGATTTCAAGGATGGTGCGCTTTACCATTGCGGCCCCGTTTGCGTGCCGGCCGGAAAGGAAGAAGAGGAGTGGAGAGTTGTCGCGGCAGGCCCCACCACGAGCGTCCGCGAAAATCCTTACGAGCCTGATTTCATTGCGCGCTCCGGCGTTAGAGTTATAATCGGCAAAGGCGGCATGGATGAGCGCACGTTAAAAGCCCTTGCCGAGCATGGCGCAGTATATGTTCAGGCGGTGGGCGGCGCAGGTGCGCTTTACGCTTCATCAATTAAGCGTGTTGCAGGCGTCTCTCTTCTCGATAAGTTCGGCGCGGCCGAGGCGGTGTGGCATTTTGATGTCGAGAATTTTCGCGGCGTTGTCGCTATGGATTCTCACGGGCATTCGCTTTTTGATGATGTGCGCGCACGTCTTCAAGAGAATTGCTAATATATTCATTTAAAAAAAAGAAACGAGGTAAAGATGAAATTGTTGATTGTTTCAGCTCTTATATTGGCGTCTCAATGCGTATTTTCGGCATCTCAGGCCGATCGCGCCTGGATTCAGGGAGTTACAGATAAAAATCCGTTGGAGTATAAGGTTGGAGAAAAAATCACCTTTACAGTTGATGTTAAGGATTTCGTAGCCGCGCCAAAGGAAGGAGAGTATACATTCAAATACACTCGTTCAGGCGACGACGGGATTCTTGAAGAAGGTAAAGTGCCTTATACCGGGAAAAGCTTCGTTTATACGACGAGCGTGGCAAAGCCAGGTTTCGTTCGTTTGGAGGTCGTTCTCGTTGACGCGAAGGGGAATAGGGTAGGAGAGCGCACATTCTTTGACGGAGGTGCAGGAGCCAATTTGACAACTCTCGATTGCGAAGAGGAGCCTGTCGATTTCGACAGTTTCTGGCATACGCAGTATTCGCGTCTTGATAAGGTGCCGATCAAGGCAGAGCTTGTTGAAGTTAAGAATAATGAAAACAAGAATGTTAGAATTTACGCTGTTTCAGTAGCTTCAGCCGGTTTGAGGCCTGTGACGGGGTATATGGCGGTTCCTTGCGCGGTTGATGAAGGCAAGACTTTCCCTGCAAGGCTAGGCCTCCATGGTTACAGCGGAGATTCATTCCGCCATGAGCTTCCCGATCGCACGCTCGTTACTGACGGCTCTTGCATTTCCTTCTCGATAAATGCGCATGGGCTTAAGCTTCCTGAATTTGGCGCAACCGAGGCTGATCGCAAGGCTTTCTACTGGGAGGCGCGTTCTAACGGCAGGGGGTACGCGTTTGATCCTGCGCAGAATAAAGATCCTGAGACGGCGTACTTCAACGGTATGGTACTTAGAGTTAAAAGAGCTCTTCAATATCTGAAGACGCTCAAGGGTTGGAATAAGCGCGATCTTATTGCTGCGGGCGGCAGTCAGGGCGGTCTTCAGACCGTATGGGCTGCGGCGTGCGGCGAAGGCGTAACGGAGGCATATAGCGAGGTTACTTGGAATTGCGATATTAAAACGAATGCTTCGAGATTGGATAAATCTAAAAAACTCGCCTCATGCGGCTGGTACATATCTTGGGCTGAAGGGCTTAAATATTACGATGCCGTTTATTTCGCGAAGCGAATCCCTGTTTCATGCCGCATTGAAATTCCCCGCGCCGGGCTTGGCGATTATGTCTGCCCGCCTATGGGAATTGTGAAAATGTGGAATAATATTCGTGCTCCTAAGAAAATCAGCTGGATGCAAGGCTCTCAACACGGTTATCGTCCGCCTTCCTATAAGGGGCGTGATTTTAATTACGAAGATAAGGGTGAAATCCGTGCTTTAACGCCGATGATTCCCGATGCGAACTGGTCGAAACCCTGGTGGATGAAACGTCATATTGAGAAGTTGGCTGAAATAAAGAAAAATCCGCCTGAAGTCGTTTTCATAGGCGATTCCATCACTCATTTTTGGGAAACCACAGGAAAGGACACGTGGCAGTCGGTCTTTGGGGAAAAGCCTTATTCGGCCATTTCTCTCGGTTTCAGTGGCGACCGCACAGAGCATGTTATCTGGCGCATAATCAAAGGCGGCGAGCTTGACGGTTATTCGGCGAAGGCCGTAGTTCTTATGATCGGAACGAATAATACGGGCCATCTTCCTCTTGAGAAGGAATCCCCCTCTGATACATTCCAGGGTATCGCCCGTATTATTGCGCTGATTCGCGCCAAGCAGCCCCAGGCTGTCATAGTTCTTAATGCCATTTTCCCGCGCGGCGAAACTATCGATGATCATCATCGCCGTCGCAACGACCAGGTTAACCGCTTGATCAAGCCTCTTGCAGACGGGAAGAATGTTCTTTGGTGTGATATCAACGATTCTTTTGTTGATGCCGACGGCAAGCTTAATTTGGAGATTTTTAAGGATCGCCTCCATCCTGGCGCCCCTGGGTATGTCGTATGGGCCGAGTGCGTAAAGCCTTATATTGATTGGGCGCTTTCCGATCGCACAGCTCCCGCGCCTCAGGCGCGTTTCTCGAAATATATGCAGAAGGCTGACGCTATTGCAAAATAATTACTCTTGTGCCTACTGGGCACATTGAGTAGAGCCGCGCGGCATTCCAGTTGGAAAGCCTGAAGCATCCGTGCGATTCGGCACATCCTACCGTTTGAGGCGAGGGTGTGCCGTGGATGCCGTACCCTGGAAGGTTAAGCCCGATCCATGCTATGCCAATGGGCGTGTTCGGCCCCTCTGGGAGAATGCATCTGCGCACCTTTCCTCCTGGCGGAGTGTAGTCTGGAGTGTAGGTGTAATTGGGGTTCGCGATTATTGTCGTTACTTTAAGAGTGCCTTGGGCGGGCCGCTTTGATTTGTTTTTTGCAATGGAGCACGGGAAAAGAGCCATGAGCTTTCCCTCGTTGTTGAAAACTCTTATTTGGAAGCGTGAGAGGGAAATTTCAATATGCGAGGCTTGAGGGAATTTTGTGGATGATGCGCGGCGCGGCCACGAGGCGAGATGTTCTTCTGCAGAAGGGAACGCAGGTATTACGAGTTTAAGTCCGGCCTTTATATTGTTCCAGTCGACTCCTGGATTCATTCGTTCAAGCGCCCGCGTTGAAAGGTGGCCTCTTTCGGCGAACATTTCTTTTATCGATTCGTAGCCGAGGCGCTTAAGTTTAGCTTTTTCGGTGGGCTTTTTCGGGATTGAAATTATGCTGTCGATGTCTTTTTGAGTTACTTCTTCAATTTTAAAAAGGTTGCCGGGGTTTGGGAAAAGAGAATCAAACGCCTTTTCAGGAGTTGAAAAGTTATTTTTTATTCCGAGCGAAAGAGCGTACTGATCAAGCGCGTTGCTTGTTTTAAGCCCCCACACTCCGTCGATCGTGTTGCAGGAGAATCCTTTGCGATCAAGGCATATCTGCAAAGCGAGCGTTTTAGTTTCAGCAAAGCCCAACGAACATAAGAGTAAAATTGTAGCAAACATATTGGCGCGTATTATACCAAATAGAATGGAGGTGAGGCTGTTTACTTTCATGCTTTTGTGCTATAATACGAAATATGAAAAACTTCATCACAAAAGATTATTTGCTTACAACGGACTTCGCCAAGGAGCTTTACCACCGTTATGCGGAAGGCGAGCCGATTATCGACTACCACTGCCACTTGCCTCCGCGCGAAATAGCCGAGGATAAGAGGTGGAATGATATAGCCGAAGTGTGGCTCGGTGGCGATCATTACAAGTGGAGGCAGATGCGCTCTAATGGAGTGGCGGAAGAATTCTGTACGGGCAAGGCCTCTGGGCGTGAAAAGTTTTTTAAGTATGCCGAGACAATGGAGAAGCTCGTAAAGAACCCGCTTTTCGATTGGTCTCACCTTGAGCTTAAAAGATATTTCGGCGTTAACGAGCGTCTTTCTTCAGCTACTGCCGCAAAAATCTGGGATAAGTGCAACGCCGTAGTCACGTCAGAAGGCTTCTCGGCGCGTCAGCTTATGGTAAAGTCCAAGGTTAAAGCTGTGTGCACTACAGATGACCCTGATGACGATTTGACGTGGCACAAGAAAATCGCCAAGTCCTTCAAGGAAGTTAAGGTGCTTCCTACATGGCGCCCCGATAGAATTTTAAAAGAAGCAGTCGCCAAGCGCAAAGATCCTATGAAGCATTTGGCTCAGAGGCACGACTATTTCGCCAAGAACGGTTGTGTTCTTTCCGACTACGGTATCACAGCCATTCCTCCGAAGGGGCTGTATCAAGACCTTCTTGTCGAATGTATGAAACTCGACGCGAAAGCAGGTTGGGCTTCGCAGCTTCATTTCAACTGCATCCGCAATCCCAATTCGCGTATGTTCAAGTCTATCGGTCCCGATACTGGCTTTGACTGTATCGGAGAGTCTGGCGGGCTTGCTAATCTCGCGCAGCTTTTCGACCGTCTTGAGAAAGAGGATCTTCTTCCCAAGACTATCATTTACTCGCTCAACCCTGCGGATTTCGCACCGCTCGCCTCGCTTATGGGTTCGTTCCAGAAGGGTCCTGTAGTCGGCAAGCTCCAGCTCGGCAGTGCCTGGTGGTTCCTCGATCACATGGATGGAATGCGTCAGCAGATCGCCACGCTTGAGGCGCTTGGGTGTCTCGGTAATTTCGTGGGGATGCTTACAGATTCTCGCTCGTTCCTCTCCTATACGCGCCATGAGTATTTTCGCAGAATTCTCTGCGCAAAGCTCGGCGAAGAAGTTGAACGCGGCGAAATTCCAGCCGACATGAAGTGGCTTGGTTCGATTGTCCGGGAGATATCTTTCGGCAACGCCAACCGATATTTCGGGCTTAATGTCTAACTTGAAATCCGTCGCCGGCGTTTCTCCGGCGACGCATTTTTTTAATTTGGTGTCTTGATTTAGAAAGTGCAAGAAGGGGGATGTTTATGGTGAAGTGCTTGTCAGCTGCCGCTCTTTTGGCTTTTGCCGCAGGGTGCTCTGAAAATTCTTCAATTGCTGCCGATGAAAATGAGGTGCGTGTCAGATTTGGCGGTTTCGTCGGGGAGAAATTTGATGCGCTTATAAAAGAGCGTTGCCAGAGCGCAGACGCGATGGGTAAGTTTTACGAGGAGACTCTCAACGCTTTCCGCACGCATTATGATGATACAATCTGCAGCGACCATGGGTTTTGGCAAAATGAATACTGGGGTAAAAACACTCTCGGCCTTATTGCAGGGGCGCGTTACGCAGGTGACGAAAAGCTAATTGAAAAAATTATTGCCAAGTCGCGTGCGTTCGTGAAAGAGTTTCAGCGCGAAGATGGCGCGATTACCACATATAAAGATGTGAAATTCGTCGTTCCTAAAGATCCTGAAAGAGCGTGGATGTGCTGGAATCTCTGGGGGCGCAAGTATACGCTTTGGGCTCTTCTTGAGGTTTATTCAGTTTCGGGAGATAAGTTCTTCCTGGATGCGGCGTCAAAACTTATCGACCAGCAGATGTCGATGCTCAAGGAGCTTTCTCTCAAACTTCGCGACACAGGGTGTTTTTCGGGCCTCCCCTCGCTTTCAGTGCTAAAGCCTGTTCTCATTCTTTATAAGGAGACGGGCAACGGCAAGTATCTTGATTATGCGCATGAGATCGTAGCCGAAATGGACGATCCTCACGCTTCGAATCCTCCGCCGAATCTTGTGCGCAACGCTTTTTGCGATGCGCCTGTAAGCGGCCGCTATCCCATATGCCCATGTGATACTCGCAGGCATACGAAAGCCTACGAGATGCTCAGCTGCTTTGAGGGGCTTGTTGAGTACTCGAAAATCACGCATGATTTCCGCGCTTTGCGTTCGGCGGTACTTACGGCCGAGAAGCTTTTCAAGGATGAAATTAACGTGATGTGCGCCGTAGGCTATGCCGACAGGTTCGCAAGCGCGGCGCGCCGGGTTAATGCCGTTACTGAGTATTGCGATGTCATACATTGGGTGAGGCTTTGCCGTTTCCTCTACGAAGAGACGGGTGACGAGAAGCATCTTGATCGCCTTGAGAAGGCGTTTTACAATGCGGCGCTTGCCGGCTTTGAGCGCGATGGAAAGTGGACGACTCATTTTGTGCGCAGCCATGGATACGGCCATTTTAAGGCGCCAAAGCAGGTTGGTATGCAATATCACCAGTGTTGCGTTGATAATGCGCCGCGCCTTGCCACTACAGTTTCTGAAATTGCAGTGCGCTCTCTTTCGTCGGGGATAATTGAAGTCAATCTTTATTCCGATTTGACCGCTTCTTTTAAAGGCGGAGAGCTTGCGCTTTCAGGAAATTATCCGGTAGCCAATGAAGTCACGCTTCGCCTTGCATCCGATTCTCCGCGCGTTCTGCGCCTTCGCGTTCCGATGTGGTGCAGGCAGATGAAAGTCGATTCGAAAGTCGTGCAGGGGCCGTATGTCGTTCTTCCCGCAGCATCGAAGGGCGAGTGGAAAATTTCGTTTGATATGCCTGTAGAAGTTTTTTCGAGAAATTCTCCTGAATTGAGCAAGCCTTTAAATAGGGCTGAATGTCCTGATGCGGAAGCGCTTTTTACGGCATCAAACCATTCGCCGAAGAAAATTTCGCCCGTAAGGAAGTCTTTTGCCGCGTATTTGATGAAAGGGCCGCTTCTTCTCGCGAAGACGGCGCATCTCGGAGATACGGAAGATGAGATTTTCAATTTTTCCACGGTAAACGGCCTTGATGCGAAAGCCTCTGTTGAGCCTATCGCTCCTGAAGGGGGAGTTTGGGGAGCGTGGAAACTTATTTTAACTATCCCTTCAGGCAAGCGCATTGAGACGAAAGTTTCCGATTACGCCTCTGCGGCAGATGACGGTGGGTATACGGCATTTTCAGTCTGGTTTTGATTATTGCGATGAATGTTGGAATGAAGGTTTAGGAGGTTCAGAAGGTTTAGGAGGTTCAGAAGGTTTAGGAGGTTTAGGAGTTTAGAGTTTGGGTGAAGATGCAGAGTGCATTTTTTCGATTGATTGAAGTTTTGGCATTGAAGTTTTTGGTATAATATTCAGTATGAAATTATCAAAAACATTATGGCTCGCGTGTGTATGCACGACGGGGGTTCTTTTTGCGGATATTTCGCTTGACGGAAGCTGGGAGTTCCGCTTCGAGGAGGGCAAGTCGTATCGCGAGGTCGCGGATCCGGCGTTCGAAGCGACGGATGTGATTCCCGTCCCGTGCTGCTACGACATGCTGCCGAAGTGGCTGTGCAAGCGTGGCTCGGGGCTTTACCGCCGCACATTCCGAATAGACGCGGCGGTGGAGAACGCCTGGCTCGTCGTCGACGGGATGGGGCTCACGGGGAAGTTTATGATTGACGGACGCGATCTCGGCGTCCATCCATATCCGTATGCGAAGTTGGAGATTCCGACAGGCCCCCTGTCTGCGGGAGAGCATACAATCTTCGCCGTCATTGACAACCGCTTCGACTGGGATTATCAGAAGCTGGCGCGTCCCTATTATGACTTCTACTGTTTCGGCGGATTCTACCATGGAGTTTCGCTTTCGTTTGATAACCGCAAGCTCTTCGTCCGTACCCGCGATTGGCGGACGGGGGAGGTCGAGATTGAAATAACAGGTGCAGAGGGCGAAGGTCGAAGGACGCTCGTCTTTGACAGGAAGAACGCGGTTGAGGCTGCGTTCAAGAAAGGGAAGGCGACGGTGAAGGTGCCGCAGTTCAAACTCTGGTCGCCTGAGCAGCCGAACCTGCATCAAGTTGAATTGCTCGATTCTTCCGCGTCTCCACTAAAGGCGCGTTTCGGGATAAGGACAGTCGAGGCGAAGGACCGGAAGTTGTGGCTGAACGGTAAGCCGCTTTATCTGAAGGGCGCGAATCGGCACGAGTCGCATCCTTCTTTCGGAGCGGCGACGCCTGAATCGGTGATGCTGACGGACATTCAGAATCTGAAGTCGCTTGGCGGCAACTTCTTTCGTGGTTCCCACTACCAGCAGGCCCAGCGGTTCCTCGACCTTTGCGACGAGAACGGCGTTCTCGTGTGGGAGGAGTCGCTCGGCTGGGGCAACGGAAGTCATTCGGAGATGGCTACATGCGAGCTCACGAACGAGACGTTCCGGGCGCAGCAGGTTAGTGAGACGCGGGCCATGGTGCGGACAAGCTTCAACCATCCGTCCGTAATCATCTTCGGGTTTCTGAACGAGTTTCGGAGCGACTCAAAGGATGGTAAGTCGCTTGCCGACGAACTGATCCGCACGATTAAGGCGGAAGATTGTGGCCGTCTCGTGACGTTTGCGTGCAGTTATGTCGATTCGGACATTTGCAACGAGAACACAGACATCATCGCATTCAACGCATATCCCGGCTGGTTCGGGGCCGACGCTGGTTCGCCGGAAAACCTGAAGAAGCTCATTGAGGCGGGCATCACCCAAAGCATGAGGCGCTTTCGCAGGGATTACCCGGAGAAGCCGATGATCGTCTCGGAGATTGGCACATGCGGCGTGTACGGACGGCACGATCCAGCGGCAGCACAGTGGACGGAGGAGTTTGAGGCGGAATACATAGGGGATGCCCTCGACGCAATCTTCGCGACCCCGGAGATCTGCGGCATTGCAATCTGGCAGTTCACGGACTCGCGCAGCTACCATCGCGGTGGCGCACCGATCCGGACGAAGCCGTTTGCGGAGAATCTCGCGGGCCTTTACGACGGCTATCGCCGTGCGAAGACGGTTGTGCCCGTAGTGCGTGAAAAGTTCAAGGGAAAGAATTAGGATAGAGGAACGAGGAGGAACTCCCCTCGCCGCTAACCACTAGCCACTAACTACTAATCACTAGGCACTAACGACTATCCACTAACGCGTCATCGCTGCGGAGCTTATGTTCGGTCTCGTCGCTCTGGCGTCGCCTGTAACGCATCGCCAATAAAATACGCTTACGCACGCCACCGCGATTCGTATCTCTGGTTTCATATATTACCTCTCTTACGGCGACTCCTGCCCTCGCTCCTCACTCACATAACTCCTCCGCT
>JAHBAE010000002.1 GCA_018384485.1 Kiritimatiellia bacterium | reverse complement strand
AACGGCGTATCACTTATCATTATGATAGGTATTATTGCCCGTCTCCCGGTAGCTATCGGTCAGGAATTCGTTACTGCATTGAGCGGTGCTGAAGGCGGCGGCCTTATCAAGTTCCTTTTCGAGATTATTGCATTGCTCGCCGTTATGGCACTGGCAATCGTGCTCGTCAAGGCTACTCGTAAGGTGCCCGTTCAGTATGCCAAGCGTGTAGAGGGCAACAGAGCTGTGGGCGGTGCGCGCCAGTACATCCCCCTCAAGCTTTTCGCTGCAAACGTAATGCCTATCATCTTTGCACAGGCCATTATGTTTATCCCCCTCACGCTGGCACAGGCAACGGCTAAAAGCGGCAGTTGGGCAATGTCCCAATTTTTGGATCACACAAGCGTGCTTTACAACCTCGTGTTTGTTATCCTTATTATCGCTTTCACTTATTTCTACACCGCCATTACCCTGAACCCCGTTCAGATGGCAGAAGATATGAAGCGCAATAACGGATTTATTCCCGGTGTGAAGCCCGGCAAACCCACCGCAGACTATTTGGATAACGTGATGTCGCACATCACGCTGCCCGGCTCTCTCTTCATCGCCCTCATTGCTATTATGCCCGCATTTGCCGGTGTCTTTGGCGTGAAGCAGGAGTTTGCACAGTTCTTCGGCGGTACGTCCTTGTTGATCCTTGTCGGCGTTGTGCTCGATACGCTTCAGCAGATAGAAAGCCATTTGCTGGTACGCCATTATGATGGTCTCCTCAATTCGGGCCATACGCGTACCCGCTCAACAAATGTGGCTGCCTATTAGTGCATCAGTCTGATGATTTATTTGAAGACAGAAGATGAGATAGAGTTGCTGCGACAGGCTAATCTACTTGTATCGGCAACCCTTGCAGAAATAGCGAAAGTTATCCGCCCCGGTGTTACTACCAACCAATTGGACACTTTGGCAGAGACTTTCATAAGAGACCACGGAGCCGAGCCAATATTCAAAGGATTTCCTAATCCTTATGGCTCGGACTTCCCAGCCTCTATTTGCGCTTCCGTTAATGAGGTAGTAGTGCATGGAATACCCAATGACGTCCCTTTGAAAGAAGGTGACATCGTTTCAGTGGATTGCGGCGCGAAACTCAACGGATTCTGCGGAGACTCTTGCTACACCTTTGCTGTGGGTGAGATTTCCGAAGAAGCAAAGCGTTTGCTAAGCGTGACGAAAGATGCGCTCTATAAAGCCATTGCCGTTGCAAATGCCGGCGGCAGGTTGGGAGACATAGGTCATGCGGTTCAGTCCCATTGCGAAGCCCAAGGATACGGAGTGGTTCGTGAATTTGTCGGACACGGCATAGGTCATGAGATGCACGAAGATCCGCAAGTGCCCAATTACGGCAAGGAAGGCAGCGGCGTTCAATTAAAGAACGGTATGTGTATTGCCATTGAGCCGATGATTACACAGGGCAGTCGCGAGTTGCGTATGCTCCCCGACCGCTGGGGCGTTGTCACGCGAGACAGAAAGTTGGCTGCACATTTCGAGCATACCATTGCCATCCACAACGGCAAGGCTGACATTCTCTCATCTTTTGATACAATAGAAGAAATAGAAAGACAAAGACATTGATATGGCAAAAGAAGCTGCAATTGAACAAGACGGCGTTATCGTTGAAGCATTAAGCAATGCAATGTTTCGCGTTGAACTTGAAAACGGGCATGAAATCACCGCCCATATTTCTGGCAAGATGCGAATGCACTACATCAAAATTCTTCCCGGCGACAAAGTAAAGGTTGAAATGAGCCCTTACGACCTTTCAAAAGGAAGGATAGTGTTCAGATATAAATAATACCTCATAATATGAAAACAAGAGCATCCTTAAAGAAGCGCAGCGCCGACTGCAAGATTGTTCGTCGCAAAGGTCGCTTGTATGTGATTAACAAGAAGAACCCTAAGGAAAAAATGCGCCAGGGTTAATTCAGTCACGCAAATAACAAATATAGTATATGGCAATAAGAATTGTTGGTGTTGATTTACCTCAAAACAAAAGAGGCGAAATCGCTTTGACCTATATTTTTGGCATAGGTCGCAGTAGCTCGGCCAAGATTTTGGATAAGGCCGGCATTGATAAAGACATTAAGGTTAAGGACTGGACCGACGACCAGGCTGCCAAGATTCGTGAAATCATTGGCGCTGAGTTCAAGGTAGAAGGTGACCTCCGTTCCGAAATCCAGCTCAACATTAAGCGTCTTATGGATATTGGTTGCTATCGCGGTGTTCGTCACCGTCACGGACTTCCCGTTCGCGGACAGAGCACAAAGAACAATGCACGTACTCGCAAGGGTCGCAAGAAGACCGTTGCCAACAAGAAAAAAGCAACTAAATAATTAGGATAGAATTATGGCAAAGAAAACAGTAGCAGCAAAAAAGAGAAACGTAAAGGTTGACGCTATGGGTCAGCTCCACGTTCACAGCTCTTTCAACAATATCATTGTGTCTTTGGCTAACAGCGAGGGTCAGATTATTTCGTGGTCGTCTGCCGGTAAGATGGGCTTCCGCGGTTCTAAGAAAAATACTCCTTACGCTGCCCAGATGGCCGCTCAGGATTGCGCTAAGGTCGCTTTCGACCTCGGTCTTCGCAAGGTGAAAGCCTATGTGAAAGGTCCCGGTAACGGCCGCGAGTCCGCTATCCGCGCTATCCACGGTGCCGGCATCGAAGTTACTGAGATTATCGACGTGACGCCGCTGCCCCACAATGGTTGCCGTCCTCCGAAGAGAAGAAGAGTATAATACAAACAGTATTCGCTTTACTTCCCAATTGAATTTCACAATTTAACCCGAAACATTAAAAAAGAAATATGGCAAGATATATTGGACCTAAGTCACGTATTGCCCGCAAGTTTGGAGAAGCTATCTTCGGTGCTGACAAAGTTCTTTCAAAGCGCAACTATCCTCCCGGACAACATGGCAACTCACGCCGTCGCAAAACTTCTGAATACGGCATCATGCTCGCAGAGAAGCAAAAGGCTAAGTACACCTATGGCGTTTTGGAAAAGCAGTTCCGCAACATGTTCGACAAGGCAGCTTCTGCCAGCGGCATTACCGGTGAAATCCTGCTCCAGAATCTTGAGTGCCGCCTCGACAACGTTGTTTTCCGTCTTGGCATCGCTCCCACCCGCGCCGCAGCCCGTCAGCTTGTCAATCACAAGCACATCACCGTTGACGGCCGCGTGGTAAACATTGCTTCTTACAGCGTTAAGCCCGGCCAGATCGTTGCTGTCCGCGAAAAGTCTAAATCGCTCGAAGTAATCGCCGACTCTCTCGCAGGTTTCAACCACAGCAAGTATCCTTGGATCGAGTGGGACGAAAACATCAAGGGCGGCAAGTTCCTCCACAAGCCCGAACGCGCCGACATCCCCGAAAACATCAAGGAACAACTGATTGTCGAGTTGTACTCTAAAAACTAATTAAAACCGATTACATTCATGGCGATATTAGCATTTCAAAAACCCGATAAAGTTATAATGTTGGAAAACGACTCCAAGCACGGACGTTTTGAGTTCCGTCCCTTGGAGCCGGGTTTCGGCGTCACCGTCGGAAATGCCTTACGCCGTATCCTGCTCTCCTCGCTCGAAGGTTATGCCATCAATACCATTAAGATTGAAGGCGTAGAACATGAGTTCGCTTCCGTGCCCGGCGTGCGCGACGACGTAACCAACATCATCCTGAACTTGAAGCAAGTGCGTTTCAAGCAGGTAGTAGAAGAAATCGAGAACGAGAAAGCTGTTATCACCGTCTCGAATACAACTGAGTTCAAGGCCGGCGATATCAGCAAGTACCTGACTGGATTTGAAGTGTTAAATCCTGAATTGGTGATTTGTCATTTGGATGCAAAAGCCACGATGCAAATTGAACTGACGATTAACAAAGGCCGCGGCTACGTTCCTGCAGAAGAGAACCGCGAGTTCTGCACCGATGTTAACGCAATTCCCATCGATTCCATTTACACCCCCATCCGTAATGTCAAGTATGACGTTGAGCCTTTCCGCGTTGAGCAGAAGACCGACTACGACAAGCTCGTGCTTGACATCACAACGGACGGTTCCATTCACCCGAAGGACGCCCTTAAAGAAGCCGCTAAGATTCTCATTTATCACTTTATGCTCTTCTCCGATGAGAAAATCACCGTCGAAGACCAGGCATACGCTGAAAATGAGGAACTCGACGAGGAAGTGCTCCACATGCGCCAGCTCCTGAAAACGAAGCTCGTTGACATGAACCTTTCCGTCCGCGCTCTGAACTGCCTCAAAGCCGCCGATGTCGAAACCCTCGGCGACCTCGTTCAGTTCAACAAAAACGACCTCTTGAAGTTCCGCAACTTTGGTAAGAAATCGCTCACGGAGCTTGATGATTTGCTCGAGAGTCTGAATCTTTCGTTTGGAACTGATATTTCTAAGTATAAATTAGATAAAGAT